>DATATR010000078.1:0-8702 GCA_036268695.1 Polyangiaceae bacterium
GGTGCCTTGAGTGATTGCGTCGAGAATATTTTCGCTCGCGGCCGGGATGTTCACGCTGGCTTCACGCTCGAGCACATTTTCGCTCGGCAGCTCGGGCAACATCAGTTTCGCGATCACGAGCGAGGCCGGCGCGCTCATCACGCTGCACGCGATCAAGTGTCCAGCGATGCCCGGCACCGAAGGGCCGAGCATCGCGACGTACGCCGCGAGCACGCCGCCGGCGGTCGTCGCGAAACCGGCGACCATGCACGCGTTGAGCTCGGACACCGACATTTTGGCCAAATATGGCCGAATTACCAAGGGCGCCTCGGTTTGACCGACGAACACGTCCGCGACCGTTGAAAAGGTCTCCGCGCCGCTCGTGCCGAGCACACGCGACAACAGCTTGCCCATGCCCTCGATCACGAGCGGCATCACTCGCAAGTAATAGAGCACCGACATCAATGCGGAGAAGAATAAGATCGTCGGTAAGACTTGGAACGCGAAGATCATTCCGAACGAATTCGGATCCGTCGCGAGCCGGCCGAAGACGAAGCCTGCGCCGTCACGCGTGAACGCGAGCAAGCGATCGACGGCATCGTTGCCCCACTCGAACACGATGTTCGCCGGCGTGCGCAGCACGATTAGCGCAAAGCCGACCAAGATCAAAAGCCCGACGCCGACCGTACGCACCCGCACGAGCTGCCGACGTTCGCGCGGACAGAGCGCGAACGCGAGCGCCATCATGACGAGCATGCCGAGTGCGCTAGTGGCTCGCTCGCGCATCGCGGCCGCTTATTTCTTGGCTTTTTCTGCGGGATCCGCCGCGCCGAGTAGCTCGGGCAGCGGGCTTTGACCATGACCGAGCCGCGCCACGCTATCCAAGTGATGACGCAAGAAACTGCGATTGTCCGTGATCGAGAGATTTTGCATCTCGAGCGCGCCGATGCGATCCGCGGGCGTGAACGCCGGGTCTTCGACTTTCTCCATCGACAGCTTCTCCGGACCGTAGGCCATGTATTCGGCCTTGGTTTCCATGATCGAGTAATCGTCGCCACGGCGAAGTTGCAAGGTGACGCTGCCGCTGACGCTCGGCGCGAGCCAGCGCGTGAGACCGTCCTTGAGCATCATCGCTTCCGGATCGAACCATTTGCCTTCGTACAAGACGCGGCCCAAGCGACGACCGAGCGAGAAGTACAAATCGAGCGTGTTTTCGTTGTGAACTGCGGAGAGCAAGCGCTCGTACACGATGTGCAGGAGCGCCATGCCCGGCGCTTCGTAGATGCCGCGGCTCTTCGCGTCGATCACGCGATTTTCGATTTGGTCGCTCATGCCGAGCCCGTGCCGGCCAGCGACGCGATTGGCTTCCAAAACCAAATCAATCAAGCCGCTGAAGCGCTGGCCATTGATGCTGACCGGGAAACCATTTTCGAACGCGACCGTGACTTCTTCCGGCTGGATTGCGACGTCGCTCTTCCAGTGCGCAAGACCCATGATCGGCTGAACGATGTGCATGCCTTGGTCGAGCCGCTCGAGATCCTTGGCCTCGTGCGTCGCGCCGAGCACGTTGGCGTCCGTGCTGTAGGCTTTTTCGGTGCTCATCGTGTACGGGCGGCCGATTTTTTTGAGGTACTCGCTCATTTCGGTGCGGCCGCCGAACGCATCCACGAACTTTTGATCGAGCCACGGCTTGTAGATCTTGAGGTTCGGGTTCGTGAGGATGCCGTAGCGATAAAAGCGCTGGATGTCGTTGCCCTTGTGCGTGCTGCCATCGCCGAAGACGTGCACGTCGTCCGTGCGCATGGCGCGGATGATCGCGGTCGTGGTCACGGCGCGGCCGAGCGGCGTCGTGTTGAAATATTTTTTGCCGCCGCTCGACAAATGGAACGCGCCGCACTGAATCGCGACCACGCCCTCGCGCGCCATCGCTTCACGGCAATCGACGAGCCGCGCTTCGACGGCGCCGTGTTCGAGCGCGACCGCCGGGATCGCGCCTGGATTGTCTTCGTCCGGCTGCGCGAGATCCGCGGTGTACGCATATACTTTCATGCCTTGTTCGCTGAGCCAGGCGACGGCGCAGCGCGTGTCCAAGCCTCCGGAGAAGGCGATCCCGAGGCGAGTTCCGGCGGGCGGCAACGTTCGATAAATGCGGCTCATGGCGCGCCCTAGCTAGCACGAGCCTGCGCGAGCGAACACCGCGCACGCGCACGGCCGAGCTTCCGCCTCACATCGCCGCGGGCGCGTTGTCCGCGGTCGGCACCGGCGAGCCCACGGTCACGACCTTCGTCGTCGCTTTCAAGAGCGGCTCGGTGCCGCCCTCTTCCTGCACGCGATCTTTGCCGGTGTCGACGATTTCGACCGCGATTTCGAGCGCGATCGTGTCAGCGCACTGCTTCATCATCGCCGGATCGTCCGGACACGGCGCGCTGTCCGAAGTGCGAAACCCGAAATCGATGCCGGTGAGGCCCGCGATGACTTGCGGAATGTACGGCGCGCTGAGCACGTCGTCCCAGGAATGATTCTGCAGGTTGAACGCGTGATTCGCGTAGATCGGCAGCGGATCATCCATGCCCATGTCTTTCGACTCGAAGCCGTTCGGCAGCATCGTGGGCGGGTTTTTGATCAGGTTTTGCACGGTCGCGAAATCGACGGCCATCTCGTGCAAATCGTCGAACGTGAACGTCCCGTGGCGGCGCGATGATTCACCCGCGCTGACCGGATCGAGCACGAAGTACTGATCGATGCCGGACAAATTGGGCTCGAAGGTCTGCTCTTCGGCGTCCGCGAGTTGCATGCCCGGGTAGTAGCGACCGAACTCGTTCCACGGATCGATCAACACCTCGACGTTATGACCAACGTTGTCGAGATTGGTCAGCGTCCACGTCACTTGCACCTTCACGTCGTCCGCGGTGATCCACGGCTCACGCCCGTAAGGTTCGACTTTATTTTTATTGAGGGCAGCCTGCGCGTCGGCGTCCGGCTTTAGGATCGGAAATTGGAAGCCGCGCTTCACTTCGTAGAGCGTGGTCTCGCCGTCACTGAAGATCGGAGCGACGCTCGTCGTCATGCCGACTTCAGACGGCGACAGATTGCGATCTTCGTCCTTCGAACCGCAGCCGAGCGCAAACAGCGAGCAGCCGAATGCGACGCCGAGCAACGTCAGCGTGGGGCTCAAAACCCCCGCGACGGGGCGCGTCGCCCCCGCGAATGAACGCAAGAAATGGCCAAATTTTCGCTTCATTGACGACCTATGCCGCGCGGCGAATTCAACCATGCGAGCCTCGTGCCACTTGCTCACTTCGACGGCTTGAACACGAACGGGTAAGCGGCATTCGTCGGCTTGTCCGCGGTCGGGAACTGCAAGCGATTGAACACACGCGTCAGGCAACCTTCGACGCGCGGGTTGTGCAACGACGAGTTGCCGACGCTCACGCTCGACACCGAACCACCCGGCGAAATACTGAAGCTGATGCCGACGCTGCCTTTCAGCGTGGGATCGCTCGCGCTCGCGGCTTCATAGCAACCGCGGAAAGCACCCATGCGCGAGCGCACCACGCGCGCGATCTGTTCCGGCGAGAGCCCTTGGCCGGGAGCGGGCGAATCCTTGCCGGTGACCTTGTGCTCGCCGCCGCCTTCACCGTCGCCGTTGCCCGAACCGGTGCCTTTGCCGCCGCCGCCAAGCCCGGTGCCACCGAGCCCGCGACCGCCGGGGCCGCCCGAGCCCGAACCATAGCCGCCGCCGCGACCCGGGCCCCAACCCGTGTCGAGCGTGCCCGATCCGAACGGCACGCCACCGGGCTCGCTGCCGCCGCCGGCATTGCCCGACCCTTTCAAACCGGTACCGCTTCCGGCACCGAGCACGATTTGATCCGAACGCAGCCCGCCGAGTGCGTCCGCGACGGAGCTGATCGTGCCGAGCGTCTTCTTCACTTCGTCGCCCACGTCGCTCGACAGTGCTTCGGACATGCCGCCAAGGCCCGCGCGAATGTCACCGGTTTGCTTGGTTTGATCTTCTTTGCCGTTCTTGCCGAGCTTGCCTTCGGCACCTTGAATCTTTTTGCCGCCGCCTTGTTCTTTCTTGTCCTTGGCGCCGGGATCCTTGATGCCTTGACCTTTGTCCTCGTCTTTGCTGGCTTGCGGCGGGGGCGGCGGAGTTTCGTCTTCCTTGAGATTGAACTCGAGCTCGAGCTCTTGCTGACTCGTGAGCTCGAGTGGTTTGGGAATGCCTTGTGGCGTCGTGATCGCCCAAATCAACGCGAGGCCACCACCCACCGCGACCATCGCGAAAATGAACGACAGAACCAGCGCCCAATCCACCCGCCGCCGCCGCCCGATCACCGGCGCCGCGTGCGAGAACTGAAAAAAGACGCCGAAATTTCCGTACTGAATCAGGCCGTAATCGCCAGCCACGATCGGAATCGGCGCGCCCGTGCGGCCGAGCTCGGCGGGATTCTCACGCCGTCCGCGCAGCGTGACTTCGCCGCCGGTCGCGCCGCGCGCGTCGAGCTCCCAACCTTGGCCGACCGCGCGCACCGGAAAATCCGAAACCAAACAGCCATCCGGTTTCGCCACGACGCTGTCTTCGCCGTCGCCGAGCATCAGCGATTGCCCGTTGTCGAGATGCTGCACCGCGAGCACGGTCGTGCCCCAAATGGCGGCCGTGCGCAGCACGATCGGTAACTGCGACGTGCTCATCGAAAGCTCGCGTTGTTCCGCGTGTCCGAAAGCTCGCGCATGAACGAGCGATGCCCGAGCGTGCCCGCGTCGAACTCGGCGCGCACACGGCGCATGAAATAAATGATCTGCGGCGACTTCATTCGCCCTTCGACCTCGACCGTGCCGAACTTGTAAGTCTTCACGCCCGACTTGTCCTCTTTCACCGTCGCGCCGGCGGCCGCGGTAGGCGCTTTGGTCGCGTTCGTGCCGGCGGCTTTGACTGCGCTCGGTTCACCTTTGTCCGGCTTTTCGCTGGCCTTGTCGTCCGTGGCCGTGGCCTCGCCCGCCGCGTCCGTGTCCGGCTTTTCGACTTCGGACTCGGGCTTTTTTTGACTTTTTTTTGTGGGTTTACGCGGGGCGACCCCGTGCGCCTTGGGTTTGCCTTGCGCGAATACTTCGCGCGGCGCGCTGCACGTCACAGCCAGCACTGCGCAGAACGCAAAAACTCCCGCCGCAAATCGCCGCTTCATCACTCGAACCGACAGCATAACCGGCGCGCGAAACGAGATCCACCACACGCTCGCGCCTCGGCCCAACGTTCGAGCCACGAATCTCCACGCAGATCACATGCACCCACAATCTGAGCAACTCCGCCCGCGCACGACCGACAGAACTTCCACGAGCCAAACAAGGCCAGAAAAAGGAAGACCCAAATGTCGATCAGCGCCACTACCGGCTACATGAGCAACGAAGACATCATGACGTGGATGCAAGAACACACGGACCAGCTCTACACGAACATGCGCGACGACATGAGTGGCGCGAATCATCGCGCTGACGCAGAAAGCGCCCTCGATGCCATCAAGGCGGAGCTCCAAAACTCGTCCGGCAAGGATGCGTCGAAAGTGACAGGGCTAATCAACGACGCGCTCAAGAAGTACGGGGACATTCCAGACGTCCTTTCAGTGCTTCAACCGATGGCAGACAAATTCAACGGCGAATACACGACGGCACAGACCCAGGCTACAAATGCACAAACGACTATCGACCAAATCAATCAGAGCGGCAACACCAGCTGGATCAAGCAACTGGTCGTCCAATCTATGCAATCCAAGACCGTCGTCGCGGTGAACATCGATTCAACCGACGCTACGAACTGGGCCACCCAGATCGACAACAAAGTCGACGCGCTCGGCAAGCAAGATCAACTCGACATGATCAACATCCAAGAACTCAATAGCGAGGTCAATCAAGCAAAGCAAACGGCTTCCGCATTGATGGACGCAGCCGACAAGAGCGCCGAAGACACGATCAGCCACATCAGTTGAGCGGGCGCGATTCCGATGCTTAGTACAACAACCGCTCCGGCTGCGAACAGCTGGCCAACACCGACGGGCGACTCTTCTCCGGAGCTCACCAACGATTGCGCGCTATTGGCAATGATGGTGCAGAGCCAGTGCGCCTCGCAAGCTTCGTCCAAAACCGATGTGGCGATGGACTACAAAAAGCTTCAAGAGCTC
Organism: Polyangiaceae bacterium; assembly: GCA_036268695.1. Classification (GTDB taxonomy): domain Bacteria; phylum Myxococcota_A; class Polyangia; order Polyangiales; family Polyangiaceae; genus PMG-095. The sequence goes on from DATATR010000078.1 coordinate 6,156, forward strand.
AAGCAACAACTCGCCGATGCCATCGAGAAAGCCAAAGAAGCAGCCGATCATTCCGGCTTCTTTGGCTTTCTGAGCAACGTCTTCGGCAGCGATGTGGCTCAAATCGCCGGGGCGGTTGCCGCAATCGCGGCTGTAGTTGCGACGGGCGGCGCCGCGGCGCCACTGATCTTGATGGCTGTCTCCGTAGCCATGGAAGAAGGCGCGAAGGTCGGCGCAAAGCTCGGGCTCGATCCGAAGCTGTGCATGGCGATCGCGATCGCAGGCGCCGCGGTCGGCATAGCCAGCGGCACAGGTGCGACCCAGTCAGCGAGCACCATCGCGAGCGTCGCGCGCGACGTCAAACTCGGTGCTCAAATCACTGAGTTCGGCGCCACGACTGCTGGCGCTGGCCTTGGTCAGGTGTCAGCCCACTATCGCGCTGATCAATTGAACGACCAAGCCGACGCCGTAGGCTTTCAAGCTCAAGGCGACGTTGCCAACATGGGCTTCGACACTTCGCTCTCGCTGCTGCAGGAGTCACTACGCACTGAACAACGTGAAACAGGCATCACGAGCACCATCATCCAAAACGACAACGACACAAATACGCAACTAGTACACAGGATTTGATCATGACGACGTCCATCTCTACGAGCAGCACGACTGGCTTCGCGAGCGAAATCGCTGCCTTGATCATTCAGACCGAAACCACCCAAGAAGACTCGGATCGACTCGCACGCGACGCCGCTCGCAACGCATTCTTGACGGACGCGCAAAAGCAGGTGGACGAGCTGCATGCAGGTGCCGCCGCGGGCGAGGCCGGTGCGCTCGCCGGCGCGGCATTTTCGATTGCTGGCGCAGCCTGCAATATGGGCGCTGCCGTCGACTCGTATGACGCCGACACGGTCGACTCACAGTCGTCAGCCAAATTCAGCGACCAGCTGGACGCCAAGGAGCTGCAAACGGCGGGCTCGGCATTCACTTCGCTGTCCGGCGTCGCGAGCCAAGTCGCGGGCGGCCGCGAATCGGGTGACGACGCCGCCGAAGCCAAACGCTACGAAGCGCTCCAGGCGCAGGACAAGTGGCAAGCCGATGACGCATCCAGCGAGATCGACAAAGCCGACAAGCTCGGCGACAAGATCATGGACATCGTCCAAAGCCTGGATCAGGATCAGAATCAGGCGAACAACGCCATCATTGGTCGCATCTGAACCTACTCACGTTCGGCGAGGGTGAAGCGTGAATCAAGATCAAGAGCATCTGCGACTCCTCAGCATCTTTCACTATGTGATGGCGGGCTTCGCGAGCTTGTTCACGCTCTTCGCGTTGATCTACGTCGGCCTCGGCGCAGCGATGCTCAGCGGGAAGATGTCGTCGACCACGCCGCCTACGCCGCACGCGGCTCACGACGACACGGTCGGCGGCTGGATCTTCGTCGGCGTCGGCGCGGTCTTCTTCACGTTTGCGTTGGTCGGCGTGGTGCTCAACATCGTCGCCGGGCGCTCGCTCGCGCGACACGAGCGACGCACGCTGTGCATGGTCGTCGCGGTGCTCAATTGCTTTCACATGCCGCTCGGCACGCTGCTCGGTGTCTTCACGCTGATCGTGCTCAGTCGGCCGAGCGTGCAAGCATTGTTCAACGCGCCGGCGATGGCGCCCGCGGGCCCACCTTGGCCGCAGCCGGGCGCCGGCTATCCGCCGAGGACGAGTCCATTTTCGAATCCGAACCCCTGAATTTGCGGCGAATCAGCCGGGCTGTGCAATAGTTCAGGGATAATCGGGAACATCTCGCGAAAGCTTCCTTGCGAGAGCTTGGGTCATAGACTACGTTCCGCGCCCCATTCCCATGGCCTACGCAGTCATCCGCACCGGCGGCAAACAGTACCGAGTTGCCGAGGGCGAAACCCTTCAGGTTGAGCTTCTCAACGGCAATCCCGGCGACAAAGTAAAATTCGACCAAGTCTTGATGGTTTCGGGCGACGCGCCGAAGTTCGGCAAGCCGCTCGTCGCGGGCGCCTCGGTTCAAGCCGAGATCGTGCGCCAGACGCGCGGCCCGAAGCTCATCGTCTTCAAGTTCCGCAAGCGCAAGCGCTCGCGCAAGAAGGCGGGCCATCGTCAGAACTACACTGAAGTGAAGATCACCGGAGTGAGCGCGTAATGGCACATAAAAAAGGCGGCGGCTCGACGCGCAACGGCCGTGGTTCGAACGCGCAATATCGCGGCGTCAAAGTGTTCGGCGGTGAGGCCGTGCGCGCTGGCGGCATCTTGGTGCGCCAAGTCGGGCAGACGATCAATCCGGGCCGCAACGTCGGCGTGGGACGTGACTACACGCTGTACTCTCTGGTCGACGGCACCGTCGCTTACGAGCATGATTCTCGCACCAAGAAGCGCGTTTCGGTTTATCCCGAAGGCGCCGCGCCGGCAGCGACGAGCTCGGCGAACTGACCGCGCACCTTGGCCGCGCGCGTCTTCGTCACGGACATCGACGGGACGCTGCTCGGCGCCGACGGCGACGTCCATCCGAGTGATTCCGAAGCGATCGCCGCGCTGATTCAGCGCGGCGTGCGA
>DATATR010000079.1:0-10380 GCA_036268695.1 Polyangiaceae bacterium
CCGTCGGGCTCGAGGAGCTCGCGATTCCGTACGAAGAGCACGTCGTGCACATCGGGCAAAACGAGCAATTTACGCCCGAGTTCATCGCCATCAGCCCGAACTCGAAGATCCCCGCGATTTTGGATTTCAATGGTCCGGGCAATCGACCATTGAGCTTGATGGAGTCGGGCGCGATCCTGATTTACCTGGCGGAGAAAGCGGGCAGGTTGATCCCGCGCGATCCGGCGCAGCGTTACACCTGCTTACAATGGCTGTTCTTCCAAGTCGGGCACATTGGGCCGATGTTCGGGCAATTTGGGCATTTTTTCAAATATGCGAAGGACAAATGCGATCATCCTTATCCGGTCGAGCGCTACACGAATGAAAGCAAGCGCTTGCTCGGCGTGCTCGATCGTCGTTTGAGCGAACACGAATATCTGGTCGATGAATTTTCAATCGCCGACATCGCGACGTTCCCATGGGTGAACACACTCAGCGCGCATTACGGCGCGAGCGACGTGATTCCAATCCACGAATTTCCGCACGTGGACGCTTGGCTGAAGCGCTGTATGGCGCGACCATCGTACTTGGTCGGCAAGGACGTGACCTCGATCAAGAAGTGATTGGCCGCGTGATCGAAGTGCCGGTGACGTTCGTTCGGCAGCCTCCGCGCTGAGCGGATTGTGCGCGCTCTGATTTCAGCGAGCGCGCTCGTCAATCGAAGGTCGTGTCGCTCGAAATCGTGACGCCGCTCGTGCCGTCGGTCTTGTTTTTGGCTTCGACGTAAATGCCGGGGTGTTTAGCGGCTTTTTGCACGTCGCCCGTGTCGCTGTTGCCGCTGAATTTCGATTGCGAGATGTTCAAGTTGCCGTTCAGGTTGTCGACGACTTCGAAAATCGAGCCCGAGCCGAGCTCGTTGGCTTGGTTGGTGTCGAACTCGGAGCCGCAGATGGTCAAAGTGTAGTCGTTGCCGTCGTTGTAGATCGCGCCGCCGAGGCCGCCGCCTTCGGTGCCCGTGCGCGCCGGATTTTCGCCGTGACCGGTCGCGGAGTTGTTCTTGAAGAGGCTGTTGAAGATGCTCCACGAAGTGCCGATGCTGCCGAGCGCGCCGCCGTTCACGCCGCTATTGCCTTGGAACGTCGAGTTCACGATGTAGACCGCGCTGCTCGTGCTCATGTCGACGCTGTAGATCGCGCCGCCCGCGAGATCCTGCACGAGCTGTCCCGCCGCGTTCGTTTGTTGGCTATTCGTGATCGTGATGTTGACGGCTTTGAACGTGCCGCCGCCGACGTAGAGCGCGCCGCCGCCGAGCAGCCCATTCTTGTCGACTTGTTCCGCTGAACCCGCGCCGTCAGTGAAGCCGATGTTTTGCACGACGAGGTGCGGTGTATCCTGATCGTTGCAGTGCGTGCTCGTGTAATGAAGGCTCTGATCGCAGGGATTTTGCCGCAAAATGCGGTTTTTGCCGCCACCGCTCAGCGTGATCTTGCCGCCGCCGTCGATCGTCACGCTGCCGTCTTTCGTGAGCCCGCCGTCGTTGATGATTTCGATTTCGGGCACCACGATCGTGAGCGGATCCGCGCCGCACGAGAACGTGACCACGCCGCCTGCTGCGACCGCGGCCACGACTTTGTCTGCCGTGCAGCTGTCTGCCATGCCGTTGCCGACCACGGTCGTCGGGTGCGAGATGTCTTCGGCCATCGCGCCCGCTGGGATCACGCAACTCGAGGTGCCGGCGTTGCCAATCGGCGCGGCTCCGCCGTTCGCGGTGCTGCCGCCGTTCGCGGTGTTGCCGCCGTTCGCGGTGCTGCCGCCATTGCTCGTCGCGCTGCCGCCGTTCGAACTGCCGGCGTTCGAGTTCGAACTACCGCCGCTCGCGTTCGAGCCGCCGTTTGCCGAAGATTGCCCCGCGCTGCCGGAGGACGAGCTCGGGTTGTTCGAGCCATCGCTTTTGGAGCCACAGCCGTTCAAGGCAACCCCCAACAAAACAAAACTCGAAGCGACGGCGACTTTCGTGCGCATGGGAAGCACTCCTCAAGTTGATTTGCGCGAGCCCGAGCCGAGCCAAGTGAGCGCGCCGACGATCAGCGCGACCACGAACACGAACAGCGACCAGCCGGGCCGCGCCACGCCGAGCCCGTTGCGACCGACCACGCCTTCGAACAATTGCACCAGCACCGCGCCGAGGCCGTACGCGGCTGCGCTGTACAGCACCGTGCGGCGCAGGCGCATCACCATTTCGACCGAGCGCGGCGTGCTCGGCCAAACCGTGCGCCGCAGATGGCGAATCCAGATCGCGGTCGGGCTCGACAATGTCGCGAGCACGCCGATGATCGAGAGCGTGACTTCGGCGATGCTGAGATCAGTGCCGCGCACGAGCCGCACCAGCGCCGCGGCCACGACCACGACGTTGACGAAGCCCCAAAACAGACCGAGCCCCGTGAAGAACACCAGGCCTGGCCGCGCCAAGCGCACGTTGCGCGCGGTCTCTTCCAGCGCGTCTTGCATCGTGCCGGAGCCGGGCGTGGCGAGCAGCGTGCGTGCGGCGGCTTCCATCAACGTGGGCGGGCGTTCGTTGGCCGCCGCGGCCGTGGCGGGGGAAATGATCGTGACCGCGGGTGACGCGTCCGGCGCGTCGAACGGCGCGAGCGCTTGCTCGAGCGCCTCCATGGTTTGGAAGCGCTCGGCCGGCAATTTGGCCATCGTGCGCTGCACGATCAGCTCGAGCGCGAGCGGGATGCTCGGCTCGCGCACGGTCGGACGCTCGGGTTCTTCGGTCAACACCGCGGTCAGAATCGCCATCGGATCCAAACCGTCGAACGGCTTTCGGCCGGTGAGCGCGCGATACAAGATCGCGCCGACCGCGTAGATGTCCGCGCGCGCATCGACGCGATCGCCGCGCGCTTGCTCCGGTGCCATGTAATCCGGCGTGCCCATCACGGTGCCGGTCTTGGTCAAACCGTCGCTGAATTCCGCGACTTTGGAGATGCCAAAGTCGAGCACTTTGACGACCGCATTCGGGCTCGCCAGAAACACGTTCTCCGGCTTCACGTCGCGATGCACGATGCCGTGCGCGTGCGCCGCGCCGAGCGCGCGGCAAACCTGACGCACGATGTGCACCGCTTCGACGACCTGCAATTTGCCGACGCGCTCGAGATAATTGCCGAGCTCTTCGCCCTCGAGCAGCTCGGCGACGATGTACGGGCGCCCGTCCGCGCTCGTATTCACGTCGTACACGCCGACGACGTTCGGATGCGTCAGCGCGCTCGCAGCCTCGGCTTCGCGCTGAAAGCGTGTCACGACTTCGGGTTGCCGCGCGAGCTCGTGATGCAGGAGCTTCACCGCAAAACGCTTGGTGTGAAGCCGAGTGTGCCGCGCTTCATAGACGCGGCCCATGCCACCTTCGCCGATCACGCGAAGCACCTCGTAGGAGCCGTCGAGCAAATGGCCGACCAGCGGATCCTCGTCGCTCGGTGCGTCTTCGAGTGGCGTCGCGTCACGCGGGCACACGCGGAAATCCGCGGGATAGCGGCCGCCGCAAGTCGGGCAGATGCGCGGATTGATTGCCGACAAGCTCGGGCTGCGCGTGTGCGGCAGGGACTCGGGCCCAGAAACGGGGTCAGCCGAAATGCGGCTCGGTGGAGGAATCGGCCTCGGTTCAGCCATTGGGGCATTGTCATGCTAGCGCGCAGAGGCCGCGCTGGGTACGCCCAAGACGCACGCGAAAAAGCCGGTAAAACCCGGCTCTCCGCGCGACGCGCGCCAGCATGCCCGGGAAAAATCCGAGGGAGCGCGATCCGAACTCGAGTAGACTCGCGCGCTCGCCGTGAGCGCACCTGTAGAATTGGTCGTGCCGGTGCTCGCTGCGATCGTCAGTGGCGGGTGCGCGGCTTACGTGGGCGTGCAGAAATACGCAGTGCCCGGCGCGCGCGCCTACAGCTTGGTGATGATCGCGCAGTGCTGGTGGTCGCTCGGCTACGTCGAGGAGCTCTTGGCGCACGACCTGCCGAGCAAAGTCTTTTGGGACGACGTGCAGCTGCCGCCGCCGTACATCGTGACCTTCGCGCTGCTCTACTTCGCGTATCAGTATGCTGGCGCGTCCACGCGCGGCCTCCGGCGCGCCATGCCGTGGCTCGCGATTTTGCCGATCGCGACCTGTCTGTTCGTGTTCAGCGATGGCCTGCACCATTTGGCGCGCGCCAGCGCGCACATCGCCGAAGATCCGCCGTTCGGCGCGCTTTTGTACGATTTTTCGCCGATCGAACTGCTCTCGTTCGCAGAAGTGTACGCGGTCGGTTTCTATGCCGCCTATCGTTTGTTGCGCAACGCGCATAAGCAAGCCGAGCTCCATCGCCGCCAAGCCATCCTGGTCAGCGCCGGCACGCTGCTCGGCTTGCTCGGCGGACTGCCGAGTCTGCTCGGTTATCGTTGGTTTGGTCAGCGCGACTCTTCGCCGCTCTGGTTCGCGATCAGCGGGCTTTGCGTGACCTGGGCGCTGACGCGCTACCAATTGTTCGACCTCGTGCCGATCGCGCGAGACGCGGTGATCGAAAATCTGCCGGATCCGATTTTCGTTTTGGACGCGAAGAACCGGCTGCTCGACGTGAACCCGGCCGCGCGCGCCCTGCTCGACGAAAAAAACCCGAAGCTCGGCGAAGACGCACTGAAGGCATTGCCCGCCTGGCTCACCGAAGGGCTCACGACCACGAGCGAGCAGCAAGATACCCGCCAGTTTCGCCGCCCTGACGGCAAAGCGAGCTACGAAATCAGCGAAGCCGCGCTGCTCTCGGACGACGGCTCCGAGCGCGGACGCGCCGTGATTTTGCGCGACAACACCGAACGCCGGCGCGCGCGCGAGCTGTTGCGCAAAGCGCACGCGGACCTCGAGCTGCGCGTCGTCGAGCGCACGCAAGAGCTCGAAAGCGCGAACGCTTCGCTGCGCACGCAAATCGAAGAGACGCGAGTCGCAGAAGCCGCCGCGCAGGAAAGCGAGCGCAAGTTCCGCGCGATCTTCGACGGCGCCTACGAGCTGATCGGCATGATGACGCCAGAGGGGCGAATCCTGGAGCCGAACCGCGCCGCGCTTTCGCTCGCGGGCGTGAGCTCCGAAGACGTGCGCGGCCAGTTGGTTTGGGACACGCCGTGGTGGGCGCACTCGAGCGAGCAGCGAGAGCAACTCAAGCACGCAGTGAGCGCGGCGGCGCGCGGCAAATTCGTGCGCTTCGAGGTGACGCACGTGGCCGCCGGCGGAGATTTGCGGATCGTGGATTTTTCGATCACGCCGATTTTGCAGGCCGGCGGCGGCGTCGCATCGCTCGTCGCTGAAGGCCGGGACATCACGGAGCTAAAGCGCGCGGAAGAAGAAAACACGCGGCTCCAAGCCCAGCTCTATCAGGCGCAAAAGCTCGATTCGATCGGCCGGCTCGCGGGCGGCGTGGCGCACGATTTCAACAATCTTTTGACGGTGATTTTGGGCAATGTCGATCTCGCGCGGAGCGGCGAACCGCCGTCCCCACGCCTGCGCGAACACCTCGGCGACATCGAACAAGCGACGCTGAGCGCGGCCGCGCTGACCCGGCAATTGCTCGCCTTCGCGCGGCGGCAAATCGTCGAGCCGCGCGTGATCGATTTGAATGCGAGCGTGCACAGCGTAGAAAAGCTACTCGCGCGCTTGCTCGGCGAAGACATCGAAGTACGGCTCGAGCTCGAGCCCGAATTGTGGCGCGTGCGCGTGGATCCGTCGCACGCCGAACAAATGTTGATCAACCTCGCGGTGAACGCTCGCGATGCGATGCCGAAGGGCGGACGACTGATCGTGCGCAGCGAAAATCGGCACTGTTTCCCGCCCAAGCATTGGGGCGCGCAAGTCGCGGCGGACTACGTCGTCTTGAGCGTGACCGATCACGGCGTCGGCATCGGCGCGGACGTCTTGCCCCAGATTTTCGAGCCCTTCTTCACGACCAAGCCGCAAGGCATGGGCACCGGGCTCGGGCTCGCCATGGTCTATGGCGCGATGCAACAAGCGAGCGGCATGGTCGACGTCGAGAGCACGATCGGCCGGGGCACGACCTTCACGCTCTATTTCCCGCGCTCCGCCGAAAGTACGATGGATTCGCTCCGCCCGCTCGCTTCACACCCGCCGCGCGGCTCGGAGAGCATCGCGCTGGTCGAAGATCAAGCGCTCGTGCGCGCGACCACCAAGCGCCAGCTCGAGGCCCTCGGTTACCAGGTGATCGATTTTGCGAGCGCAGAAGAAGCGCTGCCCGCGCTGCGGCACACGCCGAACCTCGTACTACTCGTCGCGGACGTGGTGCTGGCGCGCTCGAGCGGCCGCGAACTCGCCGAACAATTGCGCGCCGCGCGGCCGAACCTGCGCGTGATGTTCATCTCCGGTTACACCGAAGACGTCGTGCTCCGGCACGGGATCGAACTCGGTGAAGTGAGCTTCTTGGCCAAACCGTTCACGATCGCCGAGCTCGCGCAAGCCGTGCGTCGCGCGCTGGATGCGCCGCTGAGCGAGGTCCAGCGGGAAGATTCATCTCGGGTCAGTTGAGGATCTCTTCTCTTTCTTTCGCGCCCAAACGCGGAACGACATCACAGCGTTCTCTCTAGCTCTTGATCACCAGGTACGTAGTCATCCCATGGCGATTCACGAGCAAGAGCACGCGGTCCTTCGATTTGCCGTAAAGTTCTTGGAATTTCTGGGGCGAATCGACGCGGACGCGGTTTACTTCGAGCACCACGTCGCCGGGGCGGAGTCCGGCGCGCGCGGCGTTGCTCTGTGGATCGATGCGCACGATCACCACGCCTTGCCTCACGTTCTCGTCAATTTCGAAGTTGCTGCGATTCTGCGGGTTCAGGTTTTCGAGCACGATGCCGTCGAGCGCGCCGCCTTGAGCCGCACCGGGCGCCGACGCCACCGTCGTGTCGCTCTCGGGCATTTCGCCGAGCTCGACGTCCGCGACGGCGGATTTTCCGTCGCGCAGGAAGTCCAAATGCACCTTGTGTCTGGCGCCGCTCGCCGCGATAAAGTTCCTGAATTGCCCGGTCGTATCGATCGTCTTGCCGTCGACTTTGAGCACCACGTCGCCGCGAGCGAGGCCGCCCTTCGCGGCGGGCGTGCCGGGCTTCACGTCCGAGAGCAAGATGCCCGTCGCGGACGGCAATTTCATGGCCGTGGCCAGATCCTGATCGACATCCTGAATCGCTACGCCGAGCCAGCCGCGCACGACTTTGCCGTTCTTTTTCAGGCTATCCATGATTGGCTGAGCCATGTTGCTCGGGATCGCGAAGCCGATCCCCTGATAGCCGCCGCTGCGCGACAAGATCGCGGTGTTGATGCCGACGAGCTTGCCCTCGCCGTTGATCAGCGCGCCGCCGGAGTTGCCCGGATTGATCGCCGCGTCCGTCTGAATGAAATCTTCGTAGGTTTCGATGCCGAGATCGCTCCTGCCCTTCGCGGACACGATGCCCATGGTCACCGTTTGCCCGACGCCGAACGGATTGCCGATCGCGAGCACGATATCGCCGAGGCGGAGCCGCCCGGAATCGCCGAACTCGAGCGGCTTCAAGTTCACGTTGCCATTGATCTTGATCACCGCCAAATCGCTCTTCGGGTCGGTGCCGATCACGGTCGCGTCGTAGTTGTGGCGATCGGAAGTGGTGACTTTGATCTCTTGCGCGTCCGCGACTACGTGATTGTTCGTGAGCACGTAGCCGTCGGGCGAAACGATCACGCCCGAGCCCATGCCTTGCTCGCGCCGATCTTCCTGACCTTGTTGGCCGAAAAACGGCAAAAATCCGCCGCCCATGCCGGACATCTTCGTGACCTTGGTCATCGAAATGTTCACCACCGAGGGCAGCACGCGCTCGGTGATGTCCGCGATCGATTCGGCTCCGGCATTGGTCAGCTTCAGCGCCGGACTCGGCAAGACCGTGACCGGTGTCGCGGCGCCGCTCGATTCGGCCGCAATCTCCGGATGGATCTGCGAGCTTCCGGCATTCGTGCAGCCGCTCAATGAAAGCGCGCCCATGGCGAGCAGGGAAACCAGGCTGGTAAATCGCCGAGTGTTCATCTTCGAGTTTTCCTCAATGCTGTTGCGGGCTCGTCCCGCGCTTTAGTCAACCGCCTAGTCAACCGCCGGTGCCGGGGATTCATTCCTGGGCGCCAAGTTTCGATTTTCTTTGGTTTTGATCGTCACGATCCCGCTTGCCTTCTTTTCTTTCGCGCTTTCGCGCCGGGGCGCGCCGGAAGGTTCACAGCCGCATGCCCGGAAAATAATACAAACCTTCAGACTCGCGCGGCTGATCACGGTTTTGGAGAGCACACCCCAACGAGAGTCTGACCGACGCGCTTCGTGACACCCGAAGGGGTGAACAGGCGCGGGCTTCGTGCCAAGTCGCGCGAGTGGGCCTAGTGCCGTGGCGCACGCACTGGCAGAAAAACAATGCCAGCACGCTAACGGAAAAATTCGCGAATTTTGTCGGCTTGGGCGCGCGCGTCTTCGCGCCCGATTTCGATCAATTCGTGCGCAAAGCTGCCGTCGAAGAGCAAATAGGAAGCCCAGTCCGCTTCGGGCTCCGGCGCGTCGCTCGCGAATTTCTCGATGATGTATTTCGTCACAGGCCGAAGATTGGTGGTGCGCAGGGACTTCTTGATGAAATCGCCCGCGACGCGCCCGAGATCGCGCGAAGGCGTGAACACGAGCGAGCGAATGCGCCGGTACGGCGCGCCGCGATGCTTGATCCACACACTTTGGATACGTTCGAGATCGTCCGCGTCAAGGGTCTCCTCGAGCACTTCCATCACTTGGTTCAAACGCTCGAGCACTTGCAAATCGTACGCGACGGGATCGAGCAAGAGCGCGTTGAGCAATTTGCCAACCAAAAAAACCGGGCTGAGCTCGCGCCCGACGCCCGGATCGCTCTCTTCCACCGCGGCGATTTCGCGCTGCGTGCGCTCGTGACGCACCGAGACGATCACGAGCCGCTCGGCGCCCGCGCGAATCGCCGGCGCGATCGGCGTGTTGAAACGCAAGCCGCCGTCGCAATAATAGTGTTCGCCGATGCGCCGCGTCGGAAAAAGCAGCGGAATCGCGGCCGAAGCCAGCACGTGATCGGCCGTGATCCGCTCGAATGACGTCGTCTTACGGCCATCGTGCGTCGACGGAACGCGGCAATGCGGCGCGTGCTCGGTGAACATCGTGGTGCGCCCGGACACGACGTGCAGCGCCGCGACCATCACCGCGTCGATCACACCGCGGTCGATGTTCTCGTGCAATTTCGCCCAGTCGATCGTGCGGCGCACCAAGACTTCGATCCCGCGCGAGTCGAGCAGCGAAGTGCCCATCTCGTTCGGCTTCGACGAACGGAAGCGCGCGCGCAAACTGTCGGGCAAGCGCGCCAAACCAAAAGGCCGCACGCGCGCGTGATCTTCGAGCCGGAGGCTCTTCCAGACTTCGGCAAGCCGCTCGACCGCGTGGTCTGCGTGACCCGCGTTGGACGCGAGGTACGTCGCGTTGATCGCACCAACCGAAGTGCCCGCGAAAACTTGAAACGTGGGCGGCGAGCCCGGCTCGCGATCGAGCACTTCCATGATGCCGGAGACCACGCCGACTTCGTAGGCGCCCCGCATGCCCCCGCCGGAAAGCACCAACCCGGTTTTGGGTTGGGCGAGCTGTCCGTCAACCATCACGCTCGCCGCTCGGACGAGCGCAACCGCGTTGCGCTCTAACCATGTCCGTCCACTTTCAAGCGCTCTTTCCAATTTGGTCAAGCAAAAGGCGCAGAAATACGCGGGCGAAACGCGCGCTCGCGCCGATCGGCTGGCCGGATTTGCTGCGATTTCAGCCGTTTATCGCGCTCCTTCTGCGCGCACACTTTCGCGCTTCGTGCGTTCCTGCGACACTCGTTGAAAGTCATCGATGAGCGTAGAGCTCGTGCTTCAAGCAGGCGGCGCAACCGACGTCGGTAAGCGCCGCACTCACAACGAAGACACCGTGCTGGTGCGCGACGACTTGAGTCTCTACTTGGTCGCCGACGGCGCGGGCGGCCACAACGCGGGCGACGTCGCGAGTGCGCTCTGCGCGCGTTCGATGTCGAACTATTTCGGCGCCACGATCCGCGCGACGCACGAGAGCCCCGAGTTCAATCGCTTCGGCATCCCGAACGGCGCGCGCCGGCTGTCCGCCGCGGTGCTCAAAGCGAACCGCGACATCGTCGAGATTTCGCGCACCTCGCAAGAGCATCGCGGGATGGGCACGACCGTGGTCGCGGCTTGTTTTTCGCCGCGCTCCGGCTTGATGCACGTCGCGCACGTGGGTGACAGCCGCTGCTATCGCCTGCGCGCGGGCCACCTCGAGCTCTTGACCAAAGATCATTCGCTGCTCACCGACGTGATCG
>DATATR010000080.1:0-6568 GCA_036268695.1 Polyangiaceae bacterium
TTCCATCTTTGCGTCCACTTTGTGCATGACCATGAAGCGCATCGCCACCTCGAATCATCGAATGAGTTTGGGCTCGACTCGAGCGATGCAATACTAGTCGGGTGAAGCTTTCGGAAGGAGAAAATCACGTCATCTCCGAGCGTGACGGCTTTGCGGTCTGCCAGATTTGGAGTCGCCCGGATTTGAGCTCCGAAGAAGGCGCGAAGAACGCCGGCCAGATGGTGACGTTCTTGAGGAGCCAGGTGCTGCAAGCCGGCACGAAATATCGCGGTGTGATTTTCGATGTGCGCCGCGGCCCCTCCGTGTTCGGTCCGAAGACGCGCGCGGTGCTCGAAGAGTTGCTCGCGCGCGCGGTCGAACGCGCCGTGCGCGTCGCGATCCTCACGGGCGATTCGGCGACTCAACAATTGCAGTTTCGCAGTCTGTGCTCGACCTCGCCGAGCATGACCCAAGTCTTCGACAGCGAACCCGCAGCGCTACACTTCCTACGCTCGCAGCCACAACCGCCCAAGCGTTGAACTAACCGACCATCGAGGCGCTCACCGCCACGCTGCAGAGCAATGCCATGAACGCGATGAAAACGAGGCCGACGATCGTCGTCAGCACGAGCACGATGACGGCGCGGCGATCCTCGCCAATCAGTTTTCGCAGCAGCGGCCAAGAAAAGATCTGAATCAAGAGCGACGGCAGCACGAGCAGCAACGTCGACCAACGCAAGATCGCGGCGGAAACATCTTCGAGCGCCTCGTAGCGCAACGTCCCGCGCGGGCAGCTGAGCCCGATACGAAAGTGCGACGCGCGCCTCGTTGCCGAGCCAAAGCACGGCCAAGCTCGCGAGCGCGATCAGCAATGCTGTGGCCGTCAACCAGGGAAGCCGGCGAAATATTGCCGCGAAACCGCGCGGCTTCACGCGCGCGTTCGAGAACTCTGCGGCTTCTTCTTGGGCCATGACGAAAGTCTAAGCGAGCTTGGCAGAGCAGGCACGCGCTCGACAGCATCGGCACCATGCTTGCTCGAGCGGCGCGAAAGCCAAGCCATGGTTTGGATTTTTGGTTTGGGTTTGCCTGTTGCGTCGCGGTCGCGCACAGCGAAGCCGCGGCGCACGCGGACGCGGGCCGCGCGTTCGTGGCCGAAGCCAATCGACTCGGCATCGTGCTCGACACATCGCACGCCTCGGACGACGTGCACGCTCAGCGACAACCGCTCGTGTCGCCCGGATCGATGCCCATCACGCCGGCGATGGTCGTGAACAGATTCAAACGATCTTGCCATTCGCCGATTCGCACCGGGTCGTCACTGCTGCATTCGATCGGGTTGATCGCTTGCACCGTCGCGCCGAAGCCCTTTCCGCCGACAATCGCATCGTGGCATGCGCCGCGTTCCATCCAAAACCAGACCGCGGTGCCGATCGCCAGCACGGGATTGGTCGCGACTTGATCCGGATTCGAGACCAAGTCGACGCACAGCGCCTTCGAGGCGGCGGAGTAGTTGTTGTAAAAGCTGAGCTGAATCGCGCCGCGACCGTAGTAGCTGACGCCGTCGTGGAGATAGACTTGGCAATCGGGGTTGGTCATCCATTGGCCGTCGTCGCAGGCGAGCTCTTCGGCGTAGCGGAAGCCGCCGCTCTCGTGCGACACATTGGCGAGAAACGCCGCGGCTTCGCGCTTTCGCGCCGGCAAATCACCGACGCGGGTGAATGATGGATAGTAGCCGTCGGCTGCCGCGATCAACCCATCGTAGGAATACGGCGCGGTCGCGTTCGGGAACAACGCTTGAAATTGAGCTTCACTGAGCAGCTCGCAAAAGCTCCCAGCCGCACAAGTTCCGGGCGCGCCAAGCGGCATCGGCCCCGCGTCGAGCGTGTCACAACTCTTCGACAAGGAGCCCGTGCCGCCGGCAGCAGCAGAACCGCCAGCGCCAGCAGAGCCGCCGGCGCTAGCGCCCATCGTCTCGGTGTCGACGAAGCCAACCGCGCGATCGCTCGTACCACAAGCTTGGGTGACGAAACTCAGCAGCAAAAGTGAGAGCGCGAACGCGCGTTGTCGCATGCTAGGAGCGTACGTGCTCGAGGTCCTACGCGCAGCGGCGCAGAGTAGGCAAAAATTGTCAATTTCCGGGACGAAATTCACGTAGTCGCGAATCTGCGAGCGAAAGCGGGCGCCTGCTGAATAATGCGTGGTACGGCTGAAACGATGCGATCTTCTTCGGTGCTCGGTGGTTTCGTGCTCGCGGCGCTGACCCTTTCGGGTTGCATCTCGGGCGCGATGGATGCGGCGAACAGCGGCCCGATGGCGGCGCCACTCGCCGCTGGCGCGATCGACGGCCAAATCTACTACGACACGGCGCACCTCGCACCGAAGGGCAAACCCGAGTCGGGGCGCATGGTCGGCTACTTCACCAATTGGTCGACGCATCGCCAGGGCTGCGCGTTCCAAACTAGTGACGTCGATGGCACGCTGCTCACGCACCTGAACTATGCATTCGCCAAAGTCGGTGCCGGAGAAAAGAGCGATCCACACTTCAGCCTCGAAGCGACCGACGAAAGCGATCTCGGCGCTGACGGTGGCTACCATCGAGTCACGGGTTTGAAGCAGAAATACCCGGCGCTGAAGGTGCTGCTCTCGGTCGGCGGCTGGGCGCACAACGATCCGCCGAACGGATGGCAATTCACGACCATGGCGGCGACCGCAAAGTATCGACACGAATTCATCGAATCGGCGATCGCGCTACTCCGGCAATACGATTTCGACGGCCTCGATATCGACTGGGAATATCCGGGCTCCAGCGAACGCGGCGGCTTCCCCGCCGATCGCAAGAACTACGTATCGTTGCTCGCCGAATTCCACGCCGCGATGCGCGCCGAGGCGAAGCGGAGTGGCAAATCGGAGCTGCTCCTCACGATCGCGGCACCTTCATCGATGTGGTTCTTGTCGGGGTTCATCCTCGACGAGATCCACCCGCACGTCGATTGGATCAACTTGATGGCGTACGACTTCTACGGTCCGTGGAGCCATCAAACGGGCGCCAACGCGCCGCTCTCGGCCGACAGCACGCCGTCGGGCAAATCTTCGATCACGAACAGCGTCGAAAATTATTTGGATCAGCACGTGCCGCCACAAAAAATCGTGCTCGGCATCGCCACCTACGGGCGCACGTTCGCCGGCGTGGGCAGCGCGGACTACGCCGTTTCATCGACCGCGGCTGGGTTCGGCGGGCGCTGCACCGGTGAAAACGGCGTGCTCAGCTACTTCGAGCTCGAGCCGATCCTCGAGGCGGGCGACTACCAAACGCACTGGCACGAAAAGACGCAAACGCCCTTCGCGTACAACCCGAGCAGCGGCACCTTCATCAGCTACGACGACCCGAAGTCGGTCGCAGCTAAAGTGGCGTACGTGAACCAAGAGCATCTCGGCGGCGCTATGTTTTGGGCGATCGACCTCGACGATTTCAAGCACGGCTATCCGCTGGTCAGCGCCGCGAAGCGTGCGCTCGCGCGCTGAGCTCGTGCACGTCTGCGCCGCCCGTGCAGTGCGGCGCCGAGCACGAATGCTGCGAAGGCAAACTCCGAGTTCGAGCCTGCCCGTCCGGCTGCACTGACGCTACAGCTACCCGAGGAATCGCCCGAGTCGTCTGCATTTGCGTCGCTCGTGCTCCCGGATTGGTTCGCGCTGCCGGCACTGCCCGTGGACGACGCTCCGCCCGCGCTCAATCCACTCGAGCCCGTCGTGGTGCCGCCGGCTGCGCCTGGATGCCCGCCGCTCGGTGCCGTCGAGCCGCCGCTCGAAGTGGAACCGCCGTTCGCGGGCGAGCCGCCGCTCGAAGTCGAACCGCCGTTATTCGTCGACCCGCCGCTCGAGCTCGATCCGGCGCTACCGCCCGAACCCGTGCCGCTGTGCACGGGCACGGTGCAACCCAAAATCCCGCACGCCGTCGCGAAATCGAGGTTGGCTAGCGCCGCCGACGCTTGATCGAGTTGCGCTTGCTTCGAGCCGTTGGTGGCGCGTCGTTGATCGAACAAGAGCTTCACGATTTTGAGCTCCGCGTCCGTGTACGGCGTGCCGACGAGCCCCTGCAAATCGGTCAGGTATTGATACTGAAATTGATTCGTCGGCTCGATCATCGTGCCTTCGCCATAGTCGTTCCAAGTTGCGACTTGCAGGAACGGTCCGGCGAATTGACCGAGCGCGAAGGTCGAAGCCAAGGTGTCTCCGCCTTCCGTGTTGTCTTGCTTGAGCGTGTACGAGATGTTGTAAGTCGGGCCAGGCCAGCCGCCGGCTTGATAATACGGCTTGAAACCTGGATAAAGCACCGGCACGCGGATGCCCTCGTTCGCGCCGTCGACCGCGTTGTCGAAATCCGAAACGCCTTTGATCGCGTTTTGCGCGAGCCACGCGAAGCGACCTTGCGCGTTCGCGCCCGCGTTGTCGTTGTACCAGAGCGCGAAGAACGTCGGTTTGGTCGAGAAGACGGACATGATGTTCGTCCAGTCCCCGGCGTTGACGATCTTCTGCGGCCCGAACACGAGCAGTGCCGGCGCGCTGTCGACTTGAACGTAGTTCGACTTGTTGAAAAAGTTGTCGCGCGCGTAAGACATATCGTTCTTCGCGGCGTCCACCGAGACGGCGTATTGGTCTTCGTAGACGATGCCGAATTGCATGCCGAACTGCGACGTGCGATTGATAATCGCGTCCGCGTTGGCTTTATTTTGGGGCAAATCGTTGGCGCCGTTCAGGCCGGGCCAATCCACGAGCACGCCGTCGATGCCGGCGAACTTCATGGTCAAGAGTTGATATTCGATCACGTTGCCGTCGTCCGAGCTGTATTCGCCGATCATCGGTGAATAGTAGGAAGCCACACCGGTCGCTGGATTGCGTTGATTCATCGACCAATGCTGCCCGCCCACCTCGAACCACGGCATCATGTGCGCGTAAATTTTGCGCGTGTAACTCTTCGGGATTGTGACGGCTTGCGACGTCGCGCTCACGTCAATCTCGGCATTTGGCGACTGCGCCGAACAAGCGGCGATGAACGCACAACAAAGCAAGCCCAGTACCGACGCGCGTCGCTGCAATGTCATTCGGATTTTCCTATTCGATGGCGTTACGAGAAGAGCGGTGTCTGCACGCGCCGGAGTCGGCCCGCGCGTTTCGCGGTTAGGGGCCACGAATCATGAACACCATAGTGACTCGACGCACGTACGCCAGGCATTCGCTCACATATCGTCGTGGTCGTATTTTTTCTACGCCATCGCCAACATCACTCAAGAGAGTGCGAGTGGAGCGCAGCGACGAACCGCGCGAGATTCATGCGCTGCGAGCGATCGTCAGTGGGTAAACGTATGCCAACAGAGCCAACCAAGGCCGACAGTAACGATTGGGTTTTTACCGTCGCGCGCGCGAATCAGCCGCAAATCGCCGCCGCGATCGAAGCGCGATCGATGCACCGTGACGGCCTCCACTCACCATAACTCTCGAGGGTTATGGTACTGCCCGCGGCAGCGCGAACCGAGCGCCCCGATCGCGGAATTGCGGGGCGCGCCGTCAATTTCGGGCGCGAACGCTTTCAACGCAACTCGGGCGCGCGCCGCACCGATGTTCTGAAAAAGGGGGGACTCGTGCCCGATTCCGTGATTTGTACGCAAACTGCGCCGCACACTTTTTCCTGCGACGTCGAACTGAGCCCAGAAGCCAGTTCGGCCGCGACATTGGCCGCACCGCAGCCGAGCGCGAAAGCCATCACGCAAACGCCGAACCCGGCCGTCGCGACACTCGTGACGAGCTACCAGCGCGTCGAACTGCCCACGCCCGAGAAACCATACTTGCCCGCGAGCACGCTCCTCAAGTGCGCCTCGAGCGACGCCGCGGTGATAGCGGCGCTTGCTGCGCAATCGGCTGGAACGCTGGCGCTACTCGGAGCTTTCAAGGCCGGCTTCGACATGGGCAAGTGCATCGCGCAAGAGCACAACGCCGCTGTCTCCGAAGCCGGCGCCCAAGAAAGCGCGGCCGATTGCGCGGCGGCCGGCGGCACGGTCACCGGAACGAACGGCAACACGACCTTCTGTGAAGTCGATCGGAGCGCGCGATGAGCAAACTCACGCTGCGCAACGTGTTCGCTTTCGGATTAGCCAGCATCGGCTTGCTGTTCGTGGCGCTGATTGGGTTATTCATCGCCGGCGGCGTGGTCGGCTTTCTGTCCGCGCATGAAACGCGCGCGAAGCCAATCGAAATCATCAAGTATGTCGACCGCGCGCCGACCGCTCCAAGTGCGCAGCCGGCCACGCGCTAGTACTAGCTCACGATTTAGCAGCCAGCTTCAGGCGTGTCGCACGTTCGATCGAAGGAAGATCGGGATACGACGACACTTGCAGCAAGATCTCTGCTGCGGGCACGCGACCCTGTTGCGTCATGGCCATCAGCTCGTCCACCGCGCGTGTCGCGACCGAAGGCACGACCACGGTCGCGGCGAGCACGCCATCACTCACCAAGCGCTGACCGTGCGCCGGGAGTCCGTCGCAACCGGTGAACTTGATGTGCTCGATCGAGCGCTGACTCGCCGTTGCCCACTCGAA
>DATATR010000081.1:0-5609 GCA_036268695.1 Polyangiaceae bacterium
CGGTCGGCGCGTCGTTCTTGCACACGGTGATGAAATGCTTCGTGCTCGGATCCCAAACCACGCGCTCATAGCCGCTGTGGCTGCAGCCCCAATCGAAGCTATCGTGGCCGGTCAGCATTTTTCCGGTCGGATCGACGACGCGCATTTCGTCGCCCTGGTGGATGTTCACGCAGCCGTCTTGAGAGACGCTGATCGCGGCGCCGTAATAACCCGCGTAGTTCGTACCATCGAAGGCAATCCGCGCATGATGCGCGTACCACCAAATAAAGATGACATTTTGCGGATCCATCTTGCCCGTGAGGTACGGCGGGTGCGCGGCGCTCGATTGCGTGAGCTCGGTCGCCCAGGTCTCGCTCGTGCCGTCGAAGCGCACCATGTACATGTCGAAGCAAGGGATCGCAGGGCTCGGCGGAGTGCCGCACAAGTTCGTCGGATCGCCGCAGTTGAGCGTGCCGCCGCCGACCGATTCGCGCGAGACCATCAGCACGCCGCCCGCGTCGTCGGCGTAGATGTCGCCGTAGTCGTTGCCAGGGATGTTCACCGTGCCCACGCTCGTGTCGACGGTGTCGTCCGCTTTCAGCGTGGTCACGTGGATCATGTTGTCCGTGCCCATCCACGCCACGCGTGAGCCGCCCGAGGGCCGCGCGGAAATCGCGAGCGGCTTGAGCGCAGCTTCGTCTTCGTTCTGGCTGATCGCGGCACCGACGTCGATCTCGGTGATGCGCGTGTTCGGCATGCTGCACGAACCGGCGGGTCCGACCGGCCCGGTTGGGCCCGTCACCGTGCCCGAACCGGCCGAGCTCGCATTGCCGGCCGCAGCCGAATTTCCGCCCGAGCTCGCATTGCCGGCCGTAGCCGAATTTCCTCCCGAGCTCGTGCTGCCGGCCGCGGCTGAATTTCCGCCCGAGCTCGTGCTGCCCGCCGCAGCATTCGCCGATCCGCCCTGGCTTCGCCCACCGCCATCCGAGGCGGCTTGCCCGCAGCCCATGACCCACAAAACCGAGGCCGAACAAACCAAGCCAGTGAATCGCGCCATCGAAACTCCATCGCGCAACGAACAAAACGCGCGCTCGGAGTCAGTCGTTTGGCGCCCCTGCCTCCAGTCACGATTCGAGAAAATCTCGGTTCCGAGAGTTTCTCGGACGGCTCAAGGCGAGAGCGTGAGCGAGCCCGCGTCGAGCGCGATCTCGTAGTAGCCGTGGTCGTCCCACGAAAGCGGAGCTCCGCCTTGTGTGAGCGTGCCGCCGTCGACCGTGACGCGCAGGTATTTGCCGCTCGGAAAGTGCGCAGGCAACGTCCATGACCAAGTCGTGCTGCCGGCGTTCAGCGCTGGCGTCGCGCCCGCGACCAGCTGCTCTCCGACCCAATACGCGCCCACGTTCGCGAGCGAATCGAGCCACACGTCCGCGAGCGATTTTGCGTGCTCGATGCTGCCCGTGATCGAACCGATGTCGGTCGGCGCGTACCACATTTGATCGGTCGGCATGATCGAATGAAATAGGAAGATCAGCCACGCGCCTTGAGTGTGCGCGTTGTCGATGTCCGCGCTGAACGTGCTCGCGGGCTCACCGCCCGCGGCGATCGCCGCAATGCACGGCAAATTGAAGGGATCTGTCGTGGCGTTCACGCCGATGAACCCGGGCGCGACTCCGCGCGCCAAAAAGAAGCGCTCCTTCGCGGCAGGCTCGTAGCCGGTGTCGCCGAACGGGTACGCGCCGGTCCACGCGTCCGCTTGCTGACCCGTGGTCTTGATGTACGTCGTTACGTCGTCGAACTCTTCGTCGATCGTGGTGAAGGTCGCGCCGTTCGCGCAAGTGCCGTCCGCGTTGCAGTGATGCACGGTGTGATTGCCGAGCTCCCAACCT
Source organism: Polyangiaceae bacterium (assembly GCA_036268695.1). Lineage (GTDB taxonomy): Bacteria > Myxococcota_A > Polyangia > Polyangiales > Polyangiaceae > PMG-095. The sequence continues at coordinate 1,866 of DATATR010000081.1, forward strand.
TGCGCTTCGGCATCTTGCCAAGTGGCGTCGAAGCCGGCTTCGGATGCTTCGAGCTGGGTGTTCAAATAGAACGTGCCGCGAATGCCTTCGGCTTTGAGCTCGGGCCAATGCGCGATCTGGGACGGTTGCGCGTCGTCGAACGTGTAGCTCACGGCCGCGCTGAAGCCGGCCCATGGCAGCACTTTCAAGTTCGTCGCGCTGCCGGCCGGCTGCATCATCCCGCTGGGTGTCGAAGGGTTCGGCAGACCCGAGATCGCGCTCGTGCCATTGCTGGCACCGCTCGCTCCCGCTGAACCGCCGCTCGCTGAACCGCCGCTCGCAGTTCCGCCGGCGCCGCCGGCGCTCGCGTCGCCCCCGCTCGACGCAGCGCCGTTGCTCGAGATTTGTCCGCTCGTGCGATCGTCCTTCGACGAGCAGGCGAGCGAAAGAAGCAACACGAAACCGAGCGCGGTTCTCATTCCTGCAAAGGGACGGGTTGAGGTAAACACAGCGAGTCTTGACAGTGAACGGCTAGGGTTTCAGAAATTACGGCGCAAATCCAACCGCACCGGGACGAGGCAAAAATGACGGCACTCCAAGAAATTCCGCTCCGCAGCATCGACGGCAAAGACACCTCGCTCAAGGCCTACGATGGCAAGGTGTTGCTCGTCGTGAACGTCGCGTCCAAGTGTGGGCTCACGCCGCAATACGAAGGGCTCGAACAACTGTTTCGAAAATATCGCGAGCAAGGCTTGGTCGTGCTCGGCTTTCCCGCGAATGACTTCGGCGCGCAAGAGCCGGGCACGAACGACGAGATCGCCGAATTTTGTCAAACCAAGTTCGCCGTCGATTTTCCGATGTTCGAAAAGATCAGCGTCAAAGGGGAAGCGCAACACCCGCTCTATCGCGAGCTGATTTCGCAGCAGCCACAAGCCCAGAACAACGAGGGTGGCAGCTTGCGCGACACGCTCGAGCAACACGGGCTCGCGCCGAAAGCCGAGACCGACGTGATCTGGAACTTCGAGAAATTCCTGGTCGATCGCCGCGGCAACGTCGCGGGTCGTTTCGCGCCGGATGTCGATCCCGGCAATCCTCTGCTGGCGAAAGCGATCGAGAGCGAACTCGCAAAATCCTGATTTGCACAAGCAAATCAAGCTGTGATTGCAACGACCAAGCTGCGCGCGAACGCTTCCCGCGCCGCGGAGTTACGCCCAAGCTCGCTTGGGTGGATGGCGAACAAGAAAAGCATCCAGAGACAAAAGAGCTGCAAAAAGACCGAGAAATTTTGGGGCCTCACACTTGGGGACCAAAAATTTCTCGGTCCGCTCATGTCGTCTCGGGTGTAGTTGCAATTGCAACTAAGAGCAGCTCTTGGTCGACCGCGCTACTTCAAGCGTCCGTCGAGCGCGATCGCGGCATTCGCCGTCATCGTGGCTTCGCGTAAGAGGCGAAGCGCGGCGGCTTGATCTTCGGAGGGCGGCGTGTGCTTGAGCAGGATTTGCGCGAAAGCCTTGGCGCCCGCGTGCACCGCGTCGTAGTGGACGAGCTTTTCTTGGGTGGGCTGGTGATGCTCGAAGACGTACTCGGGATCGAAATCGTATTGGCTCATCGCACGCTCCTCGGTCGAGTGTTGGGGGTTTACCTCTAGCACCCTTCGCCTGCGCTTTTGTCGCGGCTTCGTTACCGGACGGGCAGGCGCGGCCGCGGCGGCGAGAATGCGTGGGTTCGCGTGACCTTCGGACGCCCTCGGCCGGCGAGCGCGCCCGTTTCAGCGGTGCCGCGAAGCAATTTTTATTTTTTAGGGGTTAGCCGGACACGCCGTTGAGCGCGGCGTTCACGACTTTGCCGCCGGACATCGAGGTGAAATCGGCGCTGAGCGCGTCGCTCGAAATGCCGAGCGCGACGCCGAGCGTGCGCGCCATCGCGACGTGAGTTTCGGTGCGCGGGATGTCACCCATCGGCACGGCGTTGCCCGTCGCCGAGTCGATGTCGGCCGCGCCGAGTGCGCCGTCCGAGCCTTGCGCGCTCACCGGCAAGATGCCGCCGACTACGCCAGGCGCGACGTTTTTGCCGATCATCACGCAGACCGAGTGGTTGCCGTAGTGATCGCGGCCCGTGCGCGCTTCGACTTTGTCGAGCTTGTTCAGGTTGCGACCGAAGACATTGAGCGTTGCGAACGTGGCGCTGTCTTGTAAATTCATCATCGTCAGCGCATCGAGGATCGCTTTGATGCCGGCGACGCCGCTCACGGTTTGATCGGCCTCGGCTTGGAGATCGCTGTCGTTGTGGTTGTCGCCGCCGAACGGCACGTGCACCGCGACGACCGGCGTGACTTTGGCGGAGATCAGCGCGGCCGCGGCGAGCGCCTGGCCGGCGATGTCGTCGCCGTTGATTTTGCTGAGCGTGTCCGACAAGCTTTCGGCGAGCTCGCGCACTTGGGTTTGGCTCGCGGCGAGCGCGTCGATGAAGTCTTTTTGCACGTTCGTGCCGTCGCTCTTGGCGAGATCGTACAGCGCGTTGAGTTCCGTGTCGCGCATCGAGCGCAGCGCAACCAGGGGATTTTGGCCGGATTTGCCCTGAAAACCGCCGCTCGCCCCGGAGCCGGTCAAGAGCTGCCGAAGCTGCGTCGGCGAAACCGACGGCAGCGAGCGGCCGGCAAAGCTGATCAGCTCGCTGGAGTTACCGTGCGCGCCGACCGAGACGGGCTCGGTTTGCACCGTGCCGAGGCACGGCGCGAGGTGCTTAGCGTAGGCCGAGACGAGCATTTCGCCGCCGCTGGTCGCGCCCATCAAGCGCATCACTTTGGGCTGATCGCCGTGCACGATCGAGAGCGTGACGTGATGGAAAAAACAAGCGCGATTGAGCGCGTCTCCGAGCGTGCTCCAAGGCGTGGCCGCGCCGTACATCTTCGAACCGAGCGCGAGCGTTAGCGCCGCGACTTCGGCTTGCTGCGGGTGAATCGCGGTCGCATCTTCGTACGTGCCGGGGCAGTTGCAGTTGATCGGATCGCCGTTGCTCGACACGCTGACGATCAAAGATTGCGTCTTGGTCGCGTCGAGCGCGCACTTCAGATCGTCCGCGCTGGCCTTGCGCGGATTGGCGATGAACCACGCCGGTAGTCCGGTCGCGAGCGCGCGAAGGCCAACTGCCCCCGCGCCGAAGAGCATCGTCATGAGCGCTTGTCGTCGTTTGAAGTCCATGACAAATCCTCGAGCTTACAGGCCAAACGCCAGACTCGTCGGCGATTGGCAGGCGAGCGAAAAGGTCGAACGAAGCGCGTTCGTCGCGGTGCCGGCGGCGGCGGCTTCGGTGTAGTGGTTGTGTAGGATCGTCACTGCCATGTCGTGGTGCGGATCGCTGGCTGGGTAGCCCATGATCGTGGCGACCATGTCCGCGATCGCGCCGTCCACGTCCGTGCTCGCGTAGCGGCTGCCCGTGACGTCCACGACTTTGGCCGCCACGTTTTCGCACAACATCTCGCTCGCGGCGCGGAAGAACAACGTCGGCGTCGAAGGCGTGACCGGGCTCTCCGCGCCGCGGCTGAAGCTGTCGGCCGGCAAGCTGCCGGCGATGCGGAACGCCGCGCGTTCGATCTCGATCGGCGAGCTCGGATTCGCCGTGTACCCGTTCGAGAACGGGAACGCGACGGACAGCGCGCACAGATCCGGCATATTGAGTCGATTCGAGAGCGACGCGCACAGCTGATCGCGGCGCGCGATGCTGATCACGACGTTGCGCGCCGTGAACGTCTGGGTCGAACTGAGC
>DATATR010000082.1:0-9139 GCA_036268695.1 Polyangiaceae bacterium
TTTTCGATCCGATCGCTGGTGTTGCTCATGTGCAACCTCCTGGTTGCCTATTGAGTAGCGCGGCTCGATTTTAAATGCAACCGCTCGGTTGCGGTTTTCAGTGCTTAGCCGCTCAGCGCCAACAGCGCATGTCCCGTCACGTCGATCTGCAGAAAATCGTGGACGGGTGTCTGGGGAAATGCGCCATGAACGGCGGCTGCGTCCGCGGCGTTTGCGCAGCGATCGCCGCGCAATTGATGTTTGAGTAGGAACGCGCGTGCACGGGCACAAGCCGCTTTCGCCTCACTCGTATCGAGCCCGTTCAGTGCTTCGATCGTCGCTGCGGTGCGCGCAAGCTCTGGCAAAGTCCCCGGGCCGACGCCGCCCTGGTGTGGCTCGCACACGCGCACCGCGGCGATCAGCGCGTTCGCAGTGCGCGTGAGCGTCTCGCCGTCGCCGCGCGCTTTGGCGGCGATCGCCGTCCACGGCGCCCAGGGTTCGTGCTCCAAGTTGCGCACGCATGTTTGCCACAGCGGCGCCGGAGTGTGTGTGCCGAGCGCCGCCGCGACCTGCGCCGCGTGCCACGGCACGGCCGAGGTTTCCGTGCGCGCCGCGTATTCGCGCAGCGGCTCGCTGAACTCGATGCCGGCGAGCGAGGCGAGCGCGAGCGTGCCGGCGATCAGCGACGGCTGCTCCGGAAATTGCTCCACCTGCTTACCGGACAGCGCGCGATGAATCTCGTTTTCGAGCCAGCGCCGCGCGCGCACGGCCGCGCCGCGCCCCGACGCTTGCGAGAACAGCGCGCGCAACATGATCGCGCAGCGACCGTGAAACATCGGTGAAAGAAGGTAGTTTTCGCCGCTGCGCGGGTCGAGCCCGAAGCTCACGCTGCCGCTCGCGTCGACGCGGCGCGCGAGCCAAGTAGCCGCCGCTTCGAGCGGATCGTCAATGAGCTCGGGCGTCGGGCTTTGACGCGCGACCACCGATTCGGTCTCGAAGCTGTAGAGCCCGTTCGCGGGCCACGCACTCTGCTCGCTGCCGGCTTTGCGCTCGAGCGTGTCGAGCATGCCAGCAGCGTCGAACGAATTGTCGCGCGCGACGTCGGGCAAGAGCGTGACCGGGCGATCGTCGATCGCGATGGCGAGCCCATGCCGACCGACTTCGATCGTGTCCTTGGCGCGCGCCAGCTCGAGCGCTTCGACGCGAATCGCATATGACAATTGACAGCGCAGATCCGCGCGCGCTTCCGGGCCGAGTCCGCCGAAGCGACCGTCTGCGAGAGCTTGCACGAAGGCGCGCTGAATGCGCTCGCTCGGCGAACCCTCGCTCATTCCGGCGCAGCCGCGGAGCGCGCCTTTTGCGTACAAGGATACGATCGGCGTCGCGTCCGGCGCCGTGAATGACGCGGGCCATTTGCGCAAATCGCGCTGCCAAACCAATAAATCCTCGAGTGTGCGGCGAACTGACGCTCGCTCGACTTCCGAGAGCGGCCGAGCGAGCGGAGTGAGCGGAAAGCTCGGACTCATGCCGCGGACGCGCGCCGGCGGGTCGCCCACGCGCCCGAGCCATCGAGTCCAATTGCGTCGAGCGCGGGGATGATTTCGGCGGTCATCAATTCCGCGATCGCCTCGCGTTGCGTGAGCGAGTCGAGCACACCGAGCGCGCGCGCTGCGTCGGAGGCGTGCGCGGGTGCGTCACGGCCGTGGGCGAACTCGACTTCGATGCCGCGCACGAACTCGGCGACGCGCGCCGTCAAGCGCGCGCGCATTTCCGGAGACCAGCGCTCGGCGCGATGCTTCGCGTAAAACCAGCCGAGCCGCGCGTGGTGCACTTCGTCGCTCGCGATCGAGGTGAATAGCGCGCGCAGCACGGGATCGGTCGCCCGGCGCCGGCACTCGGTGAGCAACGCCGCGGCGAGCGTTTCGCCGACGGCCGCGTATTTGAGCACGAGATAGTCGAGCTCTTCGATCTCGAGCGCGCGTGGAATATCCGTGGCGAGCGTGGCGACGGGCACGGTGATCGTGACTTCGCTGCCCTGGCAAAGGCTTGCCATGCGTAAGCAATAGTCCGCGTGCCGAATTTCGTCGCTGCTCACGCGCGCGGACGCCGCGACGAAATCGATCGGCGCCTCGGTGAGCGCGAGCGCGGAGGTGATTTGCGCGAACAGCGCGACGGCGCTGTACTCGCCGCCCGCGAGCTTGACGAAGAAATCGCGCGCCAACGCCAAAGCTTCTTCTGGATAACGCGAGCGATCGAAGTCTTGCCAGGCAATTGGCTTGGCGTTCCGCGCGCTGGCGCCGCGAATTGCGTCGTCGTGGACGTCGGCGAGCGGAGTTTGGCTCAGCTTTCGCGTGAGCTTCACGTCCGAAATCGGCGCAGTCATTGCGCCGGCTTGCCACCACCGCCGAAGGCCGCTGCGGCGAGAACGATGAAACCCGCGAAGCCCGCGCTCTGCGAGCCAGCCGAGCCCGACGCGCCGCCCATCATGACTTCGGCGCCGCCGTGTCCGCCCGAGCCGTTCGTGCCGGCGATGCTGGTCGAGCCCGATGCGCCGTTCGAGCCGCTCGCGCCGAAGTCCCCGCCGAATGCCGCGACCGCGAGCACGATGTAGCTGCCGCCGATCGCCGAGACGGTGCCGCCGGAGCTCGCGCCGCCGTTGCCGGCTTTGGCGGTCGTGCCGCCGCTGCCGCTCGCGTTGCTGCCGCCGGACGAACTGTCGTCCGAGCTCGAGCTGCCGCAGGCGCTGAGCTCGAGTGGAATCATCCCGGCGACTGCGGTCCCGACCAAGAGACGAGGTACGATGGCTGTTCTGCGTGATCGCATGTTCATTTCTCCTGAAGGCTTCGAATCGAGATTCGGAGCAAGCACCGAGTTTAGCTTGCATTCGTGATTCAGAGTTCTAGTTTCACACCGCGCGGCATGATCGGACGGCCATGGTCTGTGCCAATTGTGCCGGCGCGTTCGGGAATCCAGCTGAAATTCGGCGGTTTTCTGACTCAGCTCGCTGTTCAGCAAGGGACGTGCCGGGTCGAAGCCCAAAGTTCGAGTCGCGCGTCAGTGCGAGCTCGTGTCGGTGCAGGGTGTGAGATCGGCGGCGCGGCTCAGTGTGCGCCGAGCGAGAAAGCTCGCGCCGTCGAAGTGACCTTCGACCGTGACGTGCAAAGCGCCGCGCGTGCTCGCGCAATTCATTTCTAGATTGGGGCTGCCTAGCTCGGCGCAGACGTGCACTTTGCCGGGCGGATCGCCGCCCGGTGATTGCAGGTCGAACTCGGCTTCACAGCCTGGTGTGTTTTTGATCAGCGTGCCGGGCGCGTACGCGCCGTTGAGTCGCACGATGGGCTCGGAGCGACAGCGCGACAGATCTTCGAAGCACGCTTTGAGCGTGTAGCTGAAGCGTGCTTGGCGCTCGGGATGCGCGACGTTCACGTAAAGCACGGCGCCCGCGACGAGCGCACAGAAGCACGCGCCGAGCAGCGCGTCGCGTGTCTTGGTGTTCACGTTCGGCCTGCGAGGATGGCCGCGAGCCGCTCGAGGAACGGTTGTTCCGCGGGATGCATTTTCGTCAGGGCAACCCCAAAAGAAAAAAAGCTCGCTCGGTCGACCTCGGGAAATTCGCGCGTTTTTCCCGAGCGCGGCGGCCACTCGAGCGAGAACGTGTTGCTCTGAATTGCGCTCGTGTCGAGCTCGCCCGCGAGCGCCCAGGCGTAGATCAATTTGCCGCTCTTGTTTTTAACGCTGCCAAGCTCGATCGCTTCGCCGTCGGGCGGCGCGCTGCCGAGCTCTTCGGCGAATTCACGGCGCGCGGCGGCGAACGGATCTTCGTCGCCGTCGATTTCGCCTTTGGGCAAGAACCACGCGCCGTCGTCTTTCTTGGACCAAAATGGGCCACCGGGGTGCACGAGCAACACTTCGAGCTCCGCGCTTTGGCGATAGAGCAAGATCCCGGCGCTGCGTTTCTGCGGCATCGTCAGTTTGCGATTTGAGCCAACGACCGCGTTGGGTGAAAGAGTGCGGCTACTTCAGCGTGATGATCGCGCAGCCACAGGTGATGCCTTCTTGGTGAAGCACTTCGTCGCTGACCGTGGTGCAGACACCGCTCGCGTCGCAGATGACTTCGGGTGGTTGCCTGCAGCCCGCCGAGTTAGCCCCGGGAGCGGGCGGAAATAGCTTTTGACAGGCCGCGTTGCAGCTGTCGCTGTCGGGGACGGCCGGCCCGGGCACGCACGAACATTGGATGTGAAGTGCGTCGTCCCAGTTCGTCGTTTGGACCGGGTACGGGGAGTTCGGCTCTGCTGAGACACAAGCGATGTCTTCGTTCGGCGCGCAGTCTGCGGCGGTTTTCGGTCGCTTGGGATCGCACGCGCAGCCCGCCGTCGGCTCGGTCGTCGAGAGGTAGTAGCCGCACTGCGCTCCGAGCGACGAACAATCGAGCTGCGCCCACGGACAGCCGCTCGGGGACATGGTTGGCGCGGCGGTAATGCCGGAATCGCCCGCGCCGATCTCGCCGCCCGTGCTGAACGAGCCGCCGAAGGTCGACGTCGCGCCGCTCGCGCTGAACGAGCCACCCGCGCTGATGGACGACGATCCGGCCAACGCCACACCGCCGCCGCCGCTGCCGACTGTGCCGGCGCTCGTCGAGCCGCCGTTGGTCGTGGAATTCGAACCGCCGCTCGAGTTGCGATCGACCACCACTGAGCCGCCGCAGCTCAGCGCCAAGCTCCCACCCATGAGCACGAGCGCGCGAAACAGTGGATGATCGGCGTCGCGATCGAACGATCTTTTCTGGCTCATGCAGCCCTCCCAATCCCCAGGTGAATCACGCCCGGCCAAATCACCGACTCGACCGCTTCTTGATACGCGGCCTCGAGCAAGCGCGCCGAAAAATAGCCGAACGGAATTAAGTCTTCGCGTTCGAGCTCGCCGGTTTCGCACCAACTCGCGTGCAAGATGCCGAGCAGGACCGGGATCCAGGGGCGCAGAGCGAGGCGCGTTTCGTCGCTGACCGTGGCGAGGTGTCCCCAACCGACGCGGCTGTGCCGCACTTCGTCCGCCAGGTTCTCGCGATTGAACTCGAGCAACTCCGGCCATTCGAGCAGCGGGCGCGCATGGCGGAGCACCAAGCAACCGATGCTCTCGCTGAACGCGCACAGCGTGATGCGCAAGAGCCGATTCTGCGCTTCGGTCGCACCGCGAAAGCTGAGTGGCTTTTCCCCGCGCGGGCTCAACGCCTCGTCCGCGTGCCCGAAGTGCAGCGCGAATGCGCGACAGCGTTGGGTGTGTTTGTATTCGTCGTCGACCGCGCGCTCCGCAAGTTCGATCACGCTCGTCACGGCGTCTTCGTGGCGTAGGTCCGCGAGCACGTGCTGAAAGCCGACCCAGGACGTAAGCTCGCTGATCGCCCGCCGCCACCAATAATTGGCCAAGAGCTCGCGCTGTTCCCGCGTCGGCTGCTCCATCTCGGACATGGTCTCGGGTTTGTCGCAGAAAGACAAGGAATACGTTCGCGCGAAAGCCCGCGTTGAAGCGCGAGCCTCAGGCGGCTAGCGTGCTCGATCCAAGGGAGATTGGCCATGAGCGCGATGTATTATCTGAGCCGCGGCGCGGCTCCGGAAGGCCCATTCGAGGAAGCTCGGCTGGTGCAAATGATCCAAAGCGGCGAGCTGGTCCAAGGCGGCGCTTGCTTGGTTGGCCAAAACCAGTGGCTCGCGCTCAACGCTTTTCCCGCGTTTGCGCAAGCGTTTGCCGCGCAGATTCCGCCAGCACAACCAGGTGCCGATTACGGCGCGCCTCCCGCGGCGCAACCGCAGCCCGCATCGAACTACGCCGCAGCCAACGCCGCTCCCGCGCCGAACTACGCCGCACCGAACTACGCCGCAGCGAACGCCGCTCCCGCACCGAATTACGCCGCAGCGAACTACGCCGCAGCGAACGCCGCGCCCGGCGCGCCGGCTGCAACGGCAAAGAAAGGTGGCCGCGGGCTGATCATCGGGTTGGTCGCGGGCGCGCTGCTCGTCCTGCTCGGCGGAGCGGCGCTCGGGGCGTACTTGATTTTCTTTTCGAGTGGCGGCGCGCGGTTGATTTCGCAAACCGCGCCGCGTGATTGCGAGCTCTTGGTCGAGCTGCCGAGCGTGCGCAAACTCGTGCTCGATCTGCACGACGTGCAATTTCTCGACACGTCGCTGCGCGACGACAAAAAAGTCTTCGACAGCACCGCGGATTCCGTCGCAAAAGCTTTCGATATCTCGCAGAGCGACGCGAGCTCGCTGCTCACGTCGATCGAAACCAGCGGGATCGCCGCGCGCAAATTGGAGGCCATTCCGGAAGCCGTGATTGCGTTCGGCATGCGCAGCGGCGCGCCCGTCGAAGCGCTCTTGAAATCGCCGCGCTTCGTCGCGTCCGGCGCGGTCGGGCAAAAGGGTCGTCGCTATTTGCTGACTCGGAAGCAACTCTCGTCGAGCGTGGGTCAAGACATCGTCTTGAAAACGTTGGCCGAGGCCGAAATCGGCGCGACGGAAAAGGAGCAATTGGTTTGGTTCCCGTCGCAAAGAGTGCTCGCCATCGGCAGCGCGCAATTGATCGCGGACCTTTCGCAGGTGCTCGAAGCGGGCGCGCTGTCGATCGAGCAGAATCCCGCCTATCAAGCGGCGAAGAAAGATTTCCCGGCGGGTTCGCGCATGACCGCCTTCGTCGATCCGGGCGCGCTCTCGAACGTCACCGATCCCAAAGTGAAGCAACTCATCAGCGAATATTTCACGCCCGCCGGCCCGCTCACCAGCTCGTTTCGCGTCACCTCCGCCGGCTTCGTCAATAGCTTCATGGCCCACATCAGTGGCTCGAAGCTGCCGCACGACGCGGCCTACGAAGCGCCGCAAGCTTTGAATCTGCCGGATCAACTGCAAGCCGAGACGTTCGCGTACATCGCGCTGTCCACGCGCAGCAAGCTCTCGGGCGCGGACACCGAGCAGCTCTTGTTCGATCAACTCGGCGCGGTCGAGCCGCGCGGCAAGACTCAAGCCGAGCAGGGTTTACGCGAAATGGAAAAAGCGCTCGGCGTTTCCGCCGCGAAATTGCTCGACGGCATCGGCGGGCAAGCCGTATTCGGCATGGCCGCGACCACGGACACGCGGCTCGATCAACTCGGCAAAGGGCCGGCCGCGGCCGAACACTTCAGCATCACGTACGTCCAAGAATTGAAAGACGACAGCGAATTCAAAAAGCTCGCCGCTGGCCTGAAGCAAAAAATCCTGCCCAGTGCCGCCCGCGAAGTCACGCTCAGCGAAGACGGCCCGGGCTTCACGCTCGCGCCGAAAAGCCCGCCGCTACCGCTCAGCCTGCGCGTCAAATTCTTCGACAAACACCTGTTCATCACCGCGGGCGCGAACACCCTTTGCGATCGCGCCGAGCTCGCGTTCTCCAAAGGCACTGGCACACTCAAGGAAGACGCCGCGCACAAAGCCTCGCTCGCCGCGCTGCCAGACACCGCGCACGTCCGGCTCTGGTTCGACACCGGCCGCATCCTCGACACGCTCGAAAAAACGCCGTCGGTCAAAGCGCGCCTGGTCGAATCCGGCATCTCGCTCGACAAAGTCACGCTGAGCGGCCCGAACCGCGTCGTCAGTGCGTTGTCGCTGCGTGGCGAAGTCCAAACCGAAATCTGGACGCTCCGCATCGATGCGCTGAACTTGCAGGCGCTCGCGCCGCTCGGTGCGGGCGCTGAAGCCTTGGCCGGCATTCCCGCGCTCCAGCAGGCTTTTTGATTTTTTGGGGGTCGCCTCGCGCTCGCGGCTAATGCGACGCGAAGTGCCGCGCGAGCACGCCGATTGCGATCGCGCTCGCGATCACCAGCGACCACTTGGTCGCGGCGCGATCGGCCGGCCTGACACGGCGCACCGCGGGCAAACCGATCACGATGGCAGCTCCGATCGGCACGAGCGCGGGCACCGCGACTTCGAGCCACGCCGAAAGCGCGCCGGCACAGCTCGCGCCGGCGATCGCCAAGCAGAGCGTTCGCAAGTACGGCAACTCGTGAACCACGGCAACCCCAAAAATCAAGCCTGAAAACAGCAAATCTCCGACGCCGAGGGCAGGCGCGAGCGCGTTCGTGCCCGGCACCGGAAACCAAGTTGCCAGCACCGAAAGCGCGCGTTCGCTTTGGGCGATGGCGTGCGTCGGACCTTCGGGCGAGAGCAGCGAAACGAGATCCGCACAGGCCGCGACCACGCACGCGGGCAACAAATGCGCGGCGTGTTGCACGCGCCGGCCAATCGAGGCGCCGAGCGCCCACCCGAGCGCGACCAGTGCGGCATCGACGAGCAGCATCGCCGCGAGCGGCGCGGGATGCGTGAGTGTGAGCGCGAGCAAACTCGCCGCGGCGAGTCCGGCAATCGCGAACGTCGCGCGGCGTCCGAGCTCGGTCGTTGCGGCGAGCGCGAGCGCGCCGATCGGCAAGATCGCGCCGCCCGCGAAGGCGAGCGCATTGCCGAAGATCGCGCCCACGTGAACCCGCGGAGCGAGCAACGCCGTGACCCAAGCGACGAGCGGCGTGAGCGTGAGCCCGAGCGCGATTCGGGGCAGGCGCGTCGTCGTTTTCGTCGCTCGCATGCGACCAAGCCTAGTGCACCGACGCGGAATTTCGGCGTTGAAACTTGCCGCATCTCAGATGCGATGCACGAGCCCGAACCAGCTAGACTGGTCGCGTGAGCCGCCATCCGTTTCCGCGAAATCTGCGCAGCGAAGGTTGCATTTATCCGACCCACGCCGACCCGGCGGACGCGCTCCGCGCGTTCCACGCCTGGCGCGACGAAATCGTCACCGCTGACGGCGCGCGCGGCTTCTTGCGCGCACGGCGACCGGACACGCCGGACGGTGTGCCCAATTCGACGGTTTCCGAGGGCATCGCGTACGGCATGATCATCGCGGTGATGATCGCCGATCAAGCGCTGTTCGACGATTTTTATCGCTACGCGCTGAGCTTCGAAAACAAAAACGGTTTGATGGATTGGTACATCGCGCCCGACGGCGAAAGCCGGCTCGGCCTGGGCGGCGCGACCGACTCCGACGAAGACATCGCCTGGGCCTTGGTGATGGCCCATCGGCAATGGGGCGGCTCGGGCGCACTCCGCGAGCCGTATCTCGCCTTTGCCAGACGGCAAATCGAGCG
>DATATR010000083.1:0-2427 GCA_036268695.1 Polyangiaceae bacterium
TCGGAGCGCCCTTCAAGTCGGCGTCCGGCACATCGACGACCAGGCGCATCCCGTTTCGTTCGAGCCTGGCGCTGAACGTCGGAATTTCGCTGAAGCCGACCACGATGCGCACGACATCGCGAGCGTCGTCCTGGGTCATACGCACGGAAGTGGCGTGATTTACCGGCTCTTCGGCTTTCGCCGGGCTCGCGATGGCGAGCGCGCCGAGCAAGGCGACGAGCGAGGTCGTCGCTAAAGTTCGGGACGAGGTCCGCCTCATGATGCTGTGACTCCGGCCGGATTGATGCGAATTAAGACCTTCACGACGGTTCGACTCGAAGCGTATCTGCTTCGGACCGAGGCGAACAAATAACGCGCTATTTTTTGGCTTCGGTGATGCCCTCGCCCTCGGCCTCTTCGGGCCGGAGCGGGATCACGCGGGTAGCGCTCGGCACGTCCGGGTTCGACGGATCTTCGCGTACGAGCACGACGTCGCTCGGGCGAATGCGATCGACGCGCCAGTTGATTTCGTAGGTAGTGCCGGATTGGCCGGCGCCCTGGACCACGTCCGGGCGCCCGATGAATTGGCCGCGCTGAATCACGAAACCCTTGCCGGTCGGATCGACGAGCATGGCCTTCGCGGGCTCGAGTCGCGTCACGATGCCGATCAGCTTCAATTCGTCGAGCGAATATTGGCCGAGCACGACCTCACGCTGCGAGTGCACGTGCGCCTTCGATTCTTCGATGAACTTCGAAGCAAATGAGCGGAATGGATCGCGCGAGCGCTCGCTTTCGGTGAATTCATTTTCTTGAATCTCGACTTTGGGCGGCGGCGACAAATCGGACGTCGCGGCCGAAGCTGAAGCCGAAGGAACGGGCGCGCCTAGGGCGCCCGGCGCCGCTGTCGTTGCGGCGGACGAAACGGTCTGCCCCGCGTTGACCACCGGTGGGCTGCTGCAGCCGAAGATCCACAGCGAAAATAGCCCAAAATATCGAGCGCTCACGGTTTGCTCCCCATCGCCGCGCCACGCTTGTCTGCGGCCGCCCCGGGCTTGGTCTCTGCGAGCGCGCGGAATGCGGTGGCGAGTGCTTCGGTTTTGACGACGATGTCGTCGCCCTGCACCTTGGGATCGGTCAGCGAGATGTTTTCCATGTTGATGATGCGATCGAGCTGACCGACGCCGTAAAAGAATTTCGCGACTTGATGATAGCGGCCGACGAGCGACACTTTCATCGGCACGCGCGCGTAAAATTGCTCCGGCACTTCCGGCTGCGGCGACCACGCCGTGAGCGAAATGCCGGACACGTTCGCCACCGTCTGAACGGCGCTCAGAAACGCGGGATATTCGGTCTCGACGGGCAAGACTTTGTTCAGCTCGCGCTGACGTTGCTGTCGATCGGTGAGCTCCGCGAGATCCTTTTGATATTCGAACTCGTTCTTGCGCGCATCCGCCAGCGCGGAGCGCAGCGTTTGTTCTTGGCCGTGCGCCGCCTTGATCGAGCTCTCGATATCGCCGTAAAAGACCACGAAATAAGCGATCGCGATCAGGCCGAGCAGGCCCACGCCGATGCCCACTTTGGCGAGTATCGGCAATTTGGTGAGTGCCGAAGGTTGGCGTGCCATCAGTATTTTACCTTTGCTTCCAGCGCGAAACCCACGACCTCGAGGTGCGTCGTTTGATCGACTTGGCGGCTCGCCGGCAGCAACCGAACGTCCGCGAAGTAACTCGATAGATTCATGCGCCGAGCGAGCTCGCTCACGTCCTCGCCGTCTTGCGCGAAGCCTTCGATGTGCAGCTTGCGATGATCTTCGACGAATTTGCTGAGCCAGAGCCGGCGTGCGTCCCAGGCCGGATTGAACATCGCGAGCGGATCGTCGCGGCGCAACTGGCTCAAACGATCCGGATCGACACTCGGACCACGGCCCGGCGTGAGTAGCCGCGCGAGCTCGAGCAGCACCGCGGTCGGGCCGGTGCGCGCGCTCTGCAATTTGCCGATCGCCTCCTCGCGCGCACGCAACTGCTCGAGCTTGGCTTTGACGTCCGCATGGTCTGCGACCGCGCTCTTCGACTGATCAATGCGAGCCTGAAGTTCGGCGTTCGCGCGTAGCTGGTCCTTCAGTTCCTCGCCTTTGAAGCCGTGGAACACGAACAGCGCCGCGACCAGCGCGAGCATCAGCACCATCACGACCGCAAGCCAGAGCTGTGAGCCGTCACTCTGTTCCATGCGCCGCTTTTGCGGCATCAAATTGATGCGAATCATGCGCGCGCCTCCCGCTCCTTGCGCAGCGAAAGCCCGAGCGCGACCGACAGTTGCGCGGCTCGCGTCTGGAGCAAAGTCGGATTCACTTCCTTGGCCTCGATTGAAAGCTTCTCGATCGGCGACCAAGTCTCGACCGAGACTCGAGCGCGGCGCTCGATCCCACGCGCGAGCGCCGCGAGATTCGCC
>DATATR010000084.1:0-1610 GCA_036268695.1 Polyangiaceae bacterium
TGTCCTTCTCGTGTTCGATGTCGGCGACGCAGCCTTTGAAATCGAAGCGCGTCGCGAGTTCTTTGCGCGCCTGGTTGAGCGCGTTGTCGATCTCCTGTTTGTCTATTTCGGAAACGATATCGAATGATGGCATGGCAAAAATGGCCGCCGCGCGTTCTCGCTTGGGATTTGCGCGCCGCGCACCGGGCGAGTTTCATTATCCCGTTCCAGCCCCGCCGGCCAAATGAATTTTTCCTGCGCTCGTCCGCTCATTCTCGTTGCCACGCTTGCGGTTGTGAGCGGTCCATTGCTCAGCGGCTGCCATCGCACGATCACGGCCGAGGAACGCGGTCTCCGCGATCAGCTCCGGCACGATTTGCGCGGCCACTCTTTCGCCGCGGCGCTTCCGCTCGCGCGCAAGGTCCTGCGTTTTGCCCCGCGTGATAACGGCGCCTGGGCGCGTCTGGCCCAGGCCCAGAGCGGCCTGCATGATTTCGGCGGCCTTCGCCAAACGCTGGCGGATTGGCAGAAGGCCGTGCACCGGACTTCGCCGAAGTTTGACGAGTATCGCGGCGATCTTGCGCAGGCCAGCGGCCGTCCCGAAGAAGCGCTCGCAGCCTGGCGAAAAGCCGTCGCTCATAAAGATCCAAGACGGCGCATTTTCGTTAAGATCGCGCGTGTCGAAGAAGCGACCGCGCATTGGCCGGAAGCCGCCGCCTCCTGGACCGAAGCCTTGAAAATCCGCAAAAGCGTCTCCGCCCTTCTTCAGCGCGCTCACTGCTACCGGCACTTGCACAAATGGGAAGCTGCGCGCGCCGACCTCGAGCAGGCAGCGTGGCTCGCGCCTAACGAATCCAAGGTGCAGCAGGCGAACGCCGATTTTGCCACGCTCGCCAAGTTTGTCGCCGAAGTGCGGGACTGCGACAGACAACTGGCGGCTGCGCCTAACGACGCCAGCCTGCTCGCCGACCGTGCCCTTCTTTTCCTCCGCGCCAAAGCGCCCGACCTCGCGCTCGATGACGCCACCCGCGCCGCCCGCCTCGCGCCCGCGGCCGTCCGCCCGAAACTTTTCGCGATGCTCGCTTTGCGCGCGCTCGGTCGCGAAGCAGAAGCGGATCGTCTCGGCGTGCGATTCGCTCAGCTCGAAACGCTCACGCCGGATTTTCTGCAGACGTTGCGCCAGCTCGACGTCGGCATTGCGGCTGACCCGAATGATGCCGAACTGCGCGTCAACCGCGCGTGGCAGCTAAACGAAATCGGCCAGCCAGAACTCGCCCTCGGCGATGCGGAAAAGGCCATCGCGCTGGATGCGAGATGCGCCGGCGCGCACGCCGAAGCGAGCTACGCGCTCGCCAAACTCGGTCGCGACGACCAGGCCTATGAGCAAATCAAGCGCGCCACCGAATTGGACCCGAACTTTTCCACCGCTTGGCAATACCGGGGCGAGTTGGAGATGCACCGCGCGGATTATTCCGCCGCGGTCGGCTCTCTCACCCAAGCCCTTGCGATCAACCAAACGGCCGTCGGCTTGAGCAAGCGCGAGGAATGTTATCGCAAGCTCGGCTTGCTCGCGCAGGCGGAGGCAGATCGCAAAGCGCTCGCGCAAATCCACCCGACTCGTTAGGCGCCTA
>DATATR010000085.1:0-9708 GCA_036268695.1 Polyangiaceae bacterium
GAAACCACGGTGAACAATCGCATGTTCGATCGTTCACTCGAGTTTCTGACCAAAAACGAGGACGAGCTCACGAGCTCCGAGCGCATGAAGCTCAAAGGCCTCGTGGCCCTGACCAGCAAATTGCCGCAATCCGCGCGGCAAGCGATCTTCGATAAATTCCCGGCGCCATACGCGATCACCGGCGTAGTGGCGGGCGCGACGGACGCGGTGCACGAACAAACGATCGCGCGCAACTTCGAGCAATATTGCGTGCCGATCGAAGGCCAAGCGGACGTGCTCGTGACGGGCATTCCGTTCATCAGCCCGTACAACGTGCACGCGTTTTTGAATCCGTTGCTCGTGCAGGTGCTTGCGCAAGGTTACCTCTTCAACATGTATCGCAACGCGCCGCTCGTGAAGAAGGGCGGCACGCTGATCATCACGCATCCGTGCACGGACAAATTCGATCACGAGCAGCACGCGCCGTACATCGACTTCGTGCACCGGCTCTTGCCGGAAACGCGCGATGCGGAAGAGCTGCGCACGCGTTACGAGCAGAAGTTCGCCGCCGATCCCGCGTTCATTCAGATGTTCCGCACGGGTTACGCCTATCACCCCGCGCACCCATTTTTCATGTGGTATTGGGGCGAAAATGGGCGCCAACATTTGGGCCGCGTGATCGTCGTCGGCGCGGACAACGAATACATTCCCAAATTGCTCGGCTGGGAGACGTCGCCGAGCATGGAAGATGCGCTCTATCGCGCGAAGGGCGCCGAGAACCGCTCGCTCGACGTCACGCTGCTCAAAGTGCCGCCGATCGTGATGGGCGATCTGCGTTTGCCGAACGCGCACGCAAGCGGCAACGGAGGCGCGGGATGAGCTCGCCGAAGCCGAACGGCAAAGGTTCGCTTCGCCCGTCGAGCGGCGCGCCGCTGCTCGACCTGAAAAAGATGCTGAGCGGGCGGCGCCTGGTCGTGATCGGCGGCACCGGATTTCTCGGCAAAGTCTGGTGGTCGTTCTTGCTGTCGCGCTTTCCGGATCTCGAGCGCATCTATCTCGTGATGCGCACGAAGGCCGGGCTCAGCGTCGAACAGCGTTACGAAACGGAAGTCGAGCCGAACGCGGTTTTGGATCCACTGCGCGCGGCGCACGGCGACCATTTCCAGGCCTTTATCCGCGGCAAATTGACGGTCGTCGCGGGCGACGTGGTGCAGCCTTTCTGCGGCATGTCGGCCGAGCTGCGCGACGATCTCCGCTCCAACATCGACGCAGTCGTCAACGTGGCGGGCGTGGTCGACTTCGATCCGCCGCTCGACGAAGCGCTCGAAGTGAACGCGTTCGGCGTGCAGAACTTGGTCGCGCTGGCGCGCGATCTCGGCAATGTGCCGCTGCTCCACACGAGCACTTGTTACGTGGCGGGGAACCGCACGGGCCACGTGCCCGAGACCGATCCACGACAGTTTCCGTTTCCGCGCGCCGACGAGCTCGAACGCTCGCATTGGGATCCGGATCGCGAAATTGCGGAGTGCTTGGACGTGATCGAGCAAGCGCGGCACCGCGCGAGCGACGCGTTTCGCCAGAGCCATTTCCTCGACGAAGCCAAAAAGAATTTGTTGGAACGGAACGAGCCGGGCCGCGGCTCGGTGCTCGAAGCCGAAGTGCGGCGCGTGAAGCGCAAATTCGTGGAAGCGCGCCTGGCCGAAATGGGCATGGAACGTGCGCAATTTTGGGGCTTTCCCAACACCTACACTTATACCAAGGCGATCGGTGAGCAGATCGCCGCTGCTTCTGGGTTGCCCTTCACGATCGTGCGCCCCGCGGTGGTGGAATCTACCTCGCACTATCCGTTTCCCGGTTGGAACGAAGGTGTGAACACGAGCGCGCCGCTGATCTTCGTGGTGCGCCAGGGCGGCTTACAAATTCCCGGCTCCGACAATTACCTCGACGTGATTCCGTGCGACATGGTCGCGGCTGGGCTCACGCTCGCGCTCGGCGAGTTGCTCGAAGGCACGGCCAAGCCCGTGTACCAACTCGGCTCCACCGATTCGAATCCGTGCACGATGCGTCGCTTCTTCGAGCTCAGCGGCTTGTACAAGCGCAAATACTTCCAGCGCACAGGCAAGGGCGGCCCGGTGATTTCGTTTCTGCAATCGCACTGGGAAGCGGCGATGCTCTCGAAGAGCCAATTCGAATCGTATGGTCCGCACGCAATCGCCAAGCAAGGCAAAGCGCTCTCGAAGCTGCTCAAGAAAGCCGCGCTCGGTCCGGCCGCGCCGCTGTTCAAACCCGCGGCCAAACTAGTCGACGAATTTTCGGAACAGCAACGCAAAGTGGGCAACGTGCTCGGCGCGTTCGTGCCGTTTACCTGCGAATTTCACTATATTTTTCGGTGCGAGAACACGCGCGCCGCGCACGCGCGCTTGTCCGAAGCCGAGCAAGCGCTGGTCGATTGGTCGCCGGAAAGCATCAATTGGCGCGAGTGGTTCCTCGACGTGCACGTGCCCGGCCTGGAGCGCTGGGTGTTCCCGCAGATCGAAGAGCGCATTCGCCGGCCGAAGAAAGCGCCCGAGCGTCACGAAACCTTGCCCGCGCTGCTCGACGAAATGGCCGATCGCTTCGAGCTCGCGATCGCGCTGCAGCGCACCGAGAAAGACGGCTTGAGCCGGCTCTCTTTCCGCGAATGGCAAGAGCGCGCGGCCGCGTGCGCAGCGCGCTTGATCGAGGCGGGCGTGCGACCCGGCGATCGCGTCCTGCTCGCGGCGCAAAATCATCCCGCGTGGTCGATCGATTTTTTCGGCATTCTCAAAGCCGGCGCGACCGTGGTTCCGCTGGACGCGAACATCGACGCGACCGCCGCCGAGAATCTGCAAGCTGCTTCCGGCGCTCGCATTTTCATCGCCGATGCTGGGGTCAAAGAGCGGCTCGGCGCGGCGCTCGCCGGCCGCATCGATTTCTGCGATCTGCTCGTGATGGCCGAAAATGGCTCGATTGGCCTCGGGATTTCGGTTGAGCCGGACGACGTCGCGGTGCTCATCTACACGAGCGGCACCACCGGGCGGCCGAAAGGCGTGCAGCTCACGCACAAGAACCTCACTTCGCTGGTTGCGTCGCTCGCGCCGCTATTCCCGCTCGGCAAGGGTGACCGCGTGCTCAGCGTGCTGCCGCTGCACCACACGTTCGAGCTCACCTGCGGCATGCTGCTCCCGCTATCGCGCGGCTCGCGCATCGTTTACTTGGACGAGCTGAACGCGGATCGGCTGACCGAGGCGCTGCAAGCCGGCCGCATCACCGCGCTGATCGGCGTGCCGGCGTTGTGGGAAATGCTCGAGCGCCGCATCACCGCGCGGATCGCCGAGCACGGCGCGTTCGCGTCCCAAGTCTTCGAGTTCGCGATCGAGCTCAATCGTTCACTCGGCAAGAACCTCGGCGTGGACACGGGCAAGCTCCTGTTCGGGCCGGTACATCACGCGCTCGGCGGCCATCTCAAATTCTTGGTCAGCGGCGGTGCCGCGTTGCCGCAAAGCACGCATCACTTGTTCGCCGGGCTCGGTCTGCATTTGGCCGAGGGCTACGGCTTGACCGAAGCTTCGCCGGTGTTGAGCGTCGCGCCGGGCGGTCCGCGCGCGAAGCCGGGTCACGTTGGCAGGGCAATTCCCGGCGTGGAATTGAAGATCGACGCGCCGAACGCCGAAGGCGTGGGCGAGGTGCTCGCGCGCGGCCCGAACGTGATGCTCGGCTACGCCGGCGACGAAGAAGCGACCAGCGCCGTGCTCACGGGCGGTTGGCTGCGCACCGGCGATCTCGGAAAGCTCGATCGCAAGGGCCAACTCACGCTGGTCGGCCGCGCCAAGGACGTGGTCGTCGCCTCGAGTGGCGAGAACGTCTACCCGGACGACGTCGAAGCGCGCCTCGGTCAGCTCGAGCAGGTGAAGGAATTGACCGTGCTCGGCGTGCCGGACTCACGTGGCGGCGAACGCCTAGCCTGCGTCGCCGTACCGGAGAGCGACGACGGAGTGCCGCGCGCCAAGCGCCACGAACGCGTGCGCGCCGCGCTGGACAGCGCCTTCTTGCGCTTACCCCAAAACCAACGCCCAGCGCTGACCTTGATTTTCGACGCGCCGCTGCCGCGCACCTCCACGCGCAAGGTCAAACGCGGCGAAGTGCGGCGTTTGATCGAGCGCGCGCTCGCGGCGACGGACGCGCCGCAACGCGCGAACCTCGCGCAGCGCGATCGCGCCGCGAACTTGGTACGCGCCGCGGCCGCGACAATCGCGCGCCGCGATCCAGCGCAAATTGCGCCAGAAATGACGCTGCGTGGTGATCTCGCGTTCGATTCGTTGATGCTGCTCGAGCTGCTCGTTGCGCTCGAAGCTCAAGTCGGGCATTCGCTCGATGCCGAGCGGCTCAGCGCGGCCGCGACGATCGGCGAAGTCGAAGCAATCCTGCGCGAGACGCACGAAGCGAGCAAACTCGCCGCGACGAGCAGGATCGAAAAGGAAGCGCAGCAACCGCTAGAAATTCCGCCCGTGCTCCGCGAAGCCGCGATGCACTGGATGGGCCGCGCGCAGATGAGCTTTTACGACAAGGTGCTCCGCACCAAAGTCACGGGCCGCGCGTTCATTCCGCAAAACAGGAGCACGATTGTCGCCGCGAACCACGCGAGTCACCTCGACATGGGGCTCGTCAAATACGCGCTCGGTCGTTACGGCGAAGATTTGGTCTCGCTCGCGGCGCAGGACTACTTCTTCGAGGGCAACCGCTTTCGCAAAGCCTACTTCGAAAATTTCACGAATCTCGTGCCGATGACGCGTTCGGGCTCGCTGCGCCAAGCGTTGCGGCAAGCCGGCGATCTACTCGAACAGGGCAAAACCGTGTTGCTCTTCCCCGAAGGCACGCGCAGCACGGACGGCGCGATCCAGGAATTCAAGGCTTCGCTCGGCCATTTGGCGCTGCACCACGACAAAGACATTTTGCCGGTTTGGCTCGGCGGCACGCACGCGGCGTTGCCGAAAGGCAGCACCTTGCCGCGCCAGCGTGACGTCGAAGCGCGCATCGGTTTGCCGCTCTTGATCAGCGACTTGAAACGATTGAGCAAGGGCTTGCCGATGAGCGAAGCCTCGCGCATCGTCGCGAAGCTCGCCGAGCGCGCGGTGAGCGAGCTCTCGAAAGGTTCGGTCTTGGATCTGTCGAAGCTCGAGCAGCGCGATGTCGTCGCACCTCCGCCAGTGGTCGAAGATCGCACGCTCGCGCCGGTATTCCACGAATTGAAGACGCGCTTCGTCGCCGGCAGCGTGGAAAAACCGGTCAGCTACTATTTCTCGCTCGGCGACACCGAGCGCTGGAGCGTGCGCATCACGCAAGACACCTGTGAGGTGATCGCCGGCAAAGTGGAGAGCCCTGCGGATTGCGTGCTCAAAACGACGCCCGCGATGTTCACGCGCATCGTGCGTGAAAAGTACACGCCATCGCCGGCCGAGTTCGTGGCGGGCGCGGTCAAATCCAACAATATTCAGCTGCTTTTTACCTTCCAAAAAGCGTTTCAGCTGCAGGGAACCGGGAACTGAACCGTGTCTTTTAGCGATCACAGCGGCGCGCCCAAGAAATTTTGGGTCGGCGGCGCGACTGGATTTTTGGGTTGTCACCTAGTTCGGATCTTGAAGCGCGAAGGTCACGAACTCACGCTCGCGGCGCGCTCGGGCGGCGAGGTCGACGGCATGCAAGTCGAGCGCGTGGACGTACTCGACGAAAACGCGGTCGCCGAAAGTGCGCGCGGCTGTGACGGCGCGTTCCTCGCAACCGGCAAAGTCACACGCGATCGCGACGCGGGCGAAGAGCTGCATCGCGTGCACGTGCTCGGCACGCGTTCGGCGCTTGCCGGGCTCCGCGCGGCCGGCGTCCGGCGCGTCATCGTCGCGAGCACGAGTGGCACCATTGCCGTCAGCGGGAACGCCGAACAAATCGCGGACGAAAGCGCGCGCGCTCCGCTCGAGCTGGTCGCGATGTGGCCGTATTACCGCAGCAAGCTCTATGCCGAGCGCGAGGCCCTCGAAGCCAACAGTCCCCCGGATTTCGAGGTTATTTTGGTCAATCCGAGCCTGCTCCTCGGGCCCGGTGACACGCGCGAATCGTCCACTGGAGATGTGCGTCGCTTTTTGGATCGTTCGATCCCGGCGATCCCGGGCGGCGGAATTGCGTTCGTGGACGTGCGCGACGCAGCCAACGGCATGTACCTCGCTTTCTTGCGCGGACGCGCGGGCGAACGCTACCTCTTGAACGCGAAGAACATGACCGTCGCCGCATTCTTCCAGCGGCTCGAGCGCATCTCCGGCGTGAAAGCGCCGAATCTCAGCATGCCGAAGTCGCGGCCGCTCGCCATCGGCGTCAATCGCTTGTTTTCGAAAGCGATTCGCGCGATTGGCGGCGAGCCGCCGGTGGACGAAGTGAGCGTGGAGATGGCGCAGTATTTTTGGTACTGCAGCGCGGCAAAAGCGGAGCGACAGCTCGGCTTCACGGCGCGCGATCCCGGCGAAACCTTACGCGAAACCATCGCTGATTTGATCGAGCGCAAAGTCGTATTCCCGAAGACGACCGCGCCACTCGCCGGTTTCGCCTAAAACGTCCGAGAAACTCGGATATTCCTGGGCACCGCCGCTCCTTTACGGAGTGCCCGGCGATGCTTAGTTTTACTCCGAGGCGCGCTGTCGCGATCGAAGACCGCGCCGACCGGAGGTTTTTTCGTGTTCAAACGCGTCGCACTCCTAATTCTAACGAACTTCGCGGTGATGCTGGCGATCACCGTGGTCATCAACGTGCTCGGCGCGCTTGGCGTGTTCGGTCACGGCGAATTCATGCGCAATTGGGGCCCGTTGGTCGTGATGAGCGGCGTCGTCGGTTTCGGCGGCTCGTTCATCTCGCTGCTCGCCTCGAAGTGGATCGCCAAATGGACGACTGGCGCGCAGGTGATTCAAACGCCGCGCACTGCCGAGGAAGGCTGGCTCTTGCAAACCGTGCAGCGCCTCGCCGAACGCGCGGGCGTCGGTATGCCCGAAGTCGCGATTTACGACGCGCCGGAGCTGAACGCATTCGCCACAGGTCCGAGCCGCAACAACTCGCTCGTCGCGGTGAGCTCCGGCTTGCTCGGGCGCATGAATCGCCCAGAAATCGAAGCCGTGATCGGTCACGAGCTCACACACGTAGCCAACGGTGACATGGTCACTTTGACGCTACTTCAAGGCGTATTGAACACCTTCGTGTTCTTCTTCTCGCGCGTGATCGGCAGCCTGATCGACAGCGCGTTGCGCGGCCGCGACGACAGCCGCCGCGGCGGCGGCATCGGTTACTTCATCGCCACGATCGTCTCGCAGATCGTGCTCGGCTTCCTGGCGATGCTGATCGTCGCTGCGTTCAGCCGTTATCGCGAGTTCCGCGCCGACCGCGGCGGCGCGAACTTGGCCGGTCGCGAGAAAATGATCTCGGCATTGCGCGAGCTCGGCAAGCAGGAAGAGTCGATGTTGCCGAAGTCAGTGGCTGCCTTCGGGATCAACGGCGGCGGCGCCTTTGCCTTGTTCCGCTCGCATCCGCCGATCCCCGAGCGCATCGCGGCGCTAGAAGCCGCGTCCGCCGAAGGCTCGCCGCTCAGCGCTTCCGCCTGATCACGTCGTTGCGCTCCGCGTGAGGCGGAGTGCTCGGCTGCTTCGGCGCGGCTTTTTGCGGCGCGCCTTTCGCGGGCGTGGCCGAAGCTTTTTCCGCCTGCGGGGCTGGCACCGCGTGTCCGAATTTTTCGCGCATCAAATCCCCGAGGCTGCCGAAGCCGGACGTCGCGTTGGGTTTTTTTGGGGGTTGGCCTTTTGCGGCTTCTTCCGGCTTGGATTCAGGCGCGGCGCTCGCAGCCGCGAAGTCGCGGAAGTTCTGCTCTTCCTCGACGCGCGAAACCCGCGTGGCGCTGAAGCGTAATTTGCCCTGCGGATTTACGTCCAGCACCACGAGCTGAAGCTCTTTGCCGACCGGGAACAGTTTCCGATGGTCGGAGCCGGGCGGCAGCGGCAATTCGCGCAGCGGCACGAGCCCATCGCCCTTCGGCGTAGCCACGAAAATGCCGAATTTTTCCAGACGAGTCACCTTGCCGGTCAAGACTTCGTCCGCGCGCGGTGCTTCGTCGGGCGGCGCGGATTGGCCGAGTGCCCTCAACAGCGAGCCCTCGTAACGCGGCTCGACCACGCTCACGCGCAAGCGATCGCCGACCGCGACGCGCACTTTACCGTCCGCGTCCAGCAAATCCGCCCGTGGGATCCGGCCGTCACTGGTCGTGCCGACATCGACGAACACGAAGTCACTCGCGATCTGCACCACGCTCGCGTCGAGCACTTCGCCGCGGCTGAGCCGGCGCCTGGCGCGATCGGCGCCGCCGGAATTCGAGAACAGAGAAGCGAAGCTGTCGGCCTTCATTCGCGCAGCATGCCACCGCGTGCAAATTGCACAACAACGCGCCTTTCCCGCTGAGAATCGCGACTACTGAGCGCCAGCGTCGGGATCTTGGCTTGGCGCGCCGCAGCCGTTCGGGCCGCAGTTCTTCAGCACCATCGAGCGCACGCCGGCCGAGCCGTTCAAGTGCGAGCCGTCTTTGCCGCTCAAGGTCATGGTGTCGCCCTGCACGCAATAGTCCATCGTTTGGGGCGGATTGCCGGACGGCGAATTGAACAGATAAATCGAATTACCGATGATGCGCCAGTTGCCGCTGTCCCCGCTCGTGTCGCCGATGATGTACTTGCAATCACAGCCCTGGTCGGCCGCGGGCGTGCAGCTCGGGTTTTGATAGTTCACCGAAGTGCCTTCCGCGATCAGCCCGGCGGTGAGATCGTCGCAGGACGGATTTGCGCCGTAGGCTTGCAGGCACGCCGGCGTAAAGTGCGTGAGCTGCGGCCCCGACGTGATCGCGACCGTGAACTGATAAAGTTGCTGCGCGGGATCGTCGGACGCGGTGAACGTGACGTTGCCCTCTTTGAAGTCGAGCGGCGGCTGATAAAACGCGATGCCGGCGAGCGGATTCGTGTTCGTCGAGCTGGGCGGCAAGTAGACGAGGCCCGAGCACCAATCGCCGGAGTTCGTGGGCGGGCTGCCCGTACTCGCGAGCGCGGGCGTTTGCGGAGTCATGTACGCGGACGCGATCGGCGAGGTCGTGAGCGGCGCCTTCGGCACGTCGAACTGGCACTCGGATTGAATTTCCCAGACGCCCGTCGGGTCCCCGCCGCACGCCGGCAAATCCGGGCAATCTCCGGCCACGCCTTTGCCGCTACAGCCGGCCACGCATAAAAGCACGGTAAATAGCGCCGCTTTCGCGTGTTCCAGGCTGAACCCCAAACCCAATCCCGAACCCGAAATCATGGCTACATGTGCCGCGTCAGCGTGAGCACGCGCAGGCCCGGCGCGTTCGAGAGGCTTTGCCCATTATAACCCGTGAGTGTGAGTGTGTCGCCGCTTTGACAGCTGGCTGCGACCATCAAGCCGCTCGCCGCCTCGGTCCCGACGAGCTTGCCGTTGTACATGTACTGACTCGGCGCGCTCGACTCGGTGATGACGGTGCCGGAGAAGCTCCATGCGCCGCTGTCCGTGAGGTGGACTTTGTAGTCGTAGCCGCAATCGCAGCCACCGTCGCTCGCCGCTTGGCAGACGATGTTTTCGTAGCCGGGCGGGTTGGGGTTCGGCGGGGTCGAGCTGTCCATGCCCGCGGCT
>DATATR010000086.1:0-9890 GCA_036268695.1 Polyangiaceae bacterium
TCGAGCACGTCCGCGACGAACACGGCGTCGAACGCGTCGCTGTCGAACGGGATCTGAACACCGTTCATTGTCCGGAATTCGGCTGCTTCGGGGCGCAAATTCGAATCGCGCACGTCACAGCCGAAGACGCTGAGCGTCGGCAATTCGGCGAGCACGGTGCGCAGCATTTTGCCGTCGCCCGAACCGACCTCGAGCACTTGGCCGCTTTTCGGCAAACGAGAAAGCAAATACCTCGCCTTCAACGCCGGCAAATTGTAACCGCGCGGATCGACGGCTTGACTGCCCCAGCGAGCTTCGATCGAAGATTCTGTGCTCGGCTGAGCCATGCGGCGGGAGCTTACGCCGAATCCAACCGAATTCCGAGTCTCGGGGATTCGTGTTAACTGCGCTTTCGGATGGCTTCGCCCCGTACCTCCGCGTTCCGTCGCGTCGCTCGGAGTGCCGCAAATTTCGTCGATTTGCAGTGGACGCTGATCATCGCGGCGCTCGAAGGCGTGGCGCCGCTCGCGCGCGGCCGCTTGCTCGACGTGGGCTCGGGCGACAAACCCTATCTCGAGATTTTCGCGCCATTCGTCGACGAATACATCGGCGTCGAACACGAAGCATCGTTCGAGCAAACTAGCAGTGCCGGTCACTCGCGCGGCCCGGACGTCCTTTACGACGGTGAACATTTGCCGTTCGACAGCGGCACATTCGAGACCGTGCTTTGCGTCCAAACCTTGGAGCACACGCCGAAGCCGCAAGTACTCGTCCGTGAACTCGCGCGGGTGCTGCGTCCGGATGGGCGACTACTATTGATGGCGCCGTTTTCGTTTCGCTTGCACGAGGAACCGCACGATTACTTTCGCTACAGCCCACACGGGCTCCGCGTGCTGTGCGAAGAGGCGGGTCTCGAAATCGAGCGCTGCGAGCCGCTCGGCAGCTTCTGGAGCGTGATCGGGCACAAGCTCAATTCGTACTTGGCGTTCCGCGTCGCGCGTGCGGGCGCTCTCGCGCAGAGCCTCGAAAAGCTCGGTCACGAAGCAACGCAGCGCGCGCGACCGCGCTACTGGCTCTTGCCGCCGGTGGCGCTCACGATGGCGAGCATCGCCGTGGCAGCACGCGCGCTCGATCGCGTCGCGAGTGATCCGAGCGAGTCACTCGGGTTCATGGTGATTGCTCATCTGCGCCAACGCTAGTGAACTTGGATGAAATCGATGTTCGCGCCGGAGCCACCCGCGTCGTATTGCAGCTTGATGCTGGCGCCCTGCGCGACGGTCGCAGCGACGGTGACCGTCGCGTAGGTGCCGGTCCAGCTCATCGTGCTCGGGAACGTGATGTCTTGGTCGTGAGTGCCGTTGAGATATAGCCCGAGCTTTCCCGGATTGTTCATGGTGGCGTAACGAATATCGATCTGGCTGCCTGCGATTACGTTGCTGAACGTGAGTGAAGAGCCTTGCTTCAGGTTGATCACTTCGGAGCCATTCGAGGCCGCGTCGTCGTTCGAGGCGTTGCAGCCGTTCAGCGTGGCGTGCTCCGCTTCGTACTTGCCATTGTCCGTGCGCATGCCGTTGGTGATGCCGACGAAGGTGTCGTCAGAGAGATAACGCGCGTCTGTCTGCGGGCTGCCGGTGAGATGCGAGTAGGTGTAACTATCGAGCTGCTTGCTCGTGCGTTCGATCACGTAAACGCCGTTCACTTCGGTGTTGAACTGGAATTCGGCGGCCGAGGAGCTGAGCGTGATGCTGTTGTCGGCGAGCTTCCGCACTTGGATCGCCGTCGCGCCCCAAGGATTGATCACGTCGATTGGGTTACCGTACAGGCTCTTGATGCCGACGTATTTGATCTCGTCGCCTTCTTTTTCCGAGCTCACGAGGAAGCCGCCGCGCGCGAGCAACGTGAAGCGAGGTACGAGTGTCGAGTCCGCCGGCAGCGCCGGAAATACCCGGATTTTGTCGTTGTAGCTCTGGAGCAAGGATTCGTTCATCACCGACAAATGCACGCCGAAATACTCGAACACGCCGTTCGTGTTGTTGGTGAAGCCGTTCGGGTAATTCTGATACTTGTGGAGCATGGTCTTCATGCCCTGATTGGCCTGATCGCCGAGGCCGAGCCTTGCGGCTTGAATCGCGTCGTTCGCCCAGACATTCCCATATGGTGAGGGGCGCGTGTTCCAGGTACTGACGGCCATGGCATAGTCGGGCGCGCCGATGCCGGTCACGCTGTACGGCCAAATCAACTCGCAAGCCACGTTTTCACCGTTCATTGCCTGCCCGATTGGTGGCTGATACGGCAAGTAACTGGTGCCGTCCGTCGGATACGCGACGAGATTGTCGAGCACGCTTTGCCAAGTGGGCGTCGAGTCCGCGTCCAGCCCGAGCTTCTTTGCCGTCGCGATTGCGACCGGAAACAAGCTGCGCACCGCCGCGAGATCGGTGATCGCATTTTCGACGTTCCAATACGTCTCGTGCGCGTTCGAAGACAGCATGTAGTAGTGGCCCGAGCTGTCCTTCGATAGCTTCTGCACGTAGAACTTCACGACCTCTTTCATGAACGGATAGGCCGTATTTTTCAGGTAATCCGCGTCGTTCGTGTACGCATATTGCGCGTACATGTTTTCCGCCGCTTCAGTCCCGGTCGAGAAAATGTTCTTCGTGTAATCGCTGCCCACGGTGCCGTCCGCGTTGCCGTTCCAGCCCATCGTCTCGGGCACCCAAATCCCGTCGATGCCGTAGCGCGTGTTGGTGAACGATTTGAGCGCGGCCGAGTTCCGGCTGTACATGTTGTTGAACACCGCGAGTATGTCCGCGTGGTTCGAGGCCAAAAACGAATTGTAGACGTCGCGCTCATTCCAATACCAATACGCGTTGCTCCACTTCGTATTGTCCTCCGTCGCGCGGAACACGCCGTTGATGAAATGGAACGGATAATTGCCGGAGCCGCCTGCGGCGATCAGATACGTGGAGAGGTAATACAGATTCTCGAGGTAATCCGCATCTCCCGCAGTGTTCGAATACTGCACGAAGGATTTGGCCCAGAACGAATGCCAAAAATCCTGGTATTGGCTCAGTGTGCTCGCATAGTCCGAAGCCTTCGCGGTGCTGAGCAGCATCTTCGCTTGGGTGACCGAGTCGTTGTTCGGCGCGTTGAGTCGCGTCGCCACCGCGAGCCAAATCGTGTAGCTCGGGCTCGGCGTGATCGAGAGCCGCACTTTGCTGCCGCTTACGACCTGAGTCGTGAAGTTGGCGCCTGAAACCGTGGCCGCCATCGTGTAACCGAAATGATTCGCATCGGTTTGTCCGCGGCTGATTCCGGCGCCGTTCGCATCGGTGTACGTCGACACGTTCTTCCACGTGTTCAAATCCGGCACGTTGCCGAAGTTCTGCAGCATGCTCAGGTCCCACAGGCTCAAATCGAGCGAAACGGTGTTCACGTTGCTGCGACTGTCTTCGACGTGAATGCCGATCACTTCCGAGTTCGGCACGCCCATGATCGTCACGGTGCGATCTTTGTCGTATTGAGTGATGAGCGAACCGTCGTACAGCGCGAGCCGCTGCTGAAAGCTGGTAAAGCCGGTGTCCATGCCCGGCGTCGTGTACAAATTCACGAGGCCGGCGGAGAACGCGGTTTGCTGCGAGGCATCCACGTTCGCGACTTGCATGGTCATGCCATTGTCGCTCCACACCATCGCGCCGACGTGCCCGTTGCCGACCGTGAGCCCGTACAACGGATTCGTGTTCGGCTTGTTGTAAACGATGTCGTGCTTGGGCAGGTACTCGTCGTAGTGCACGTTCAGCATGCCCGTTTGCGGATCGAATGCCTCACCGCTCGGCCCATCCACCGGCGATGTGTCAGGGCCGCTGCCCGCACTGCCGGCGCTGCCCGCGCTGCCGCTCGTTCCAACGTTCGAGCCCGAAGCGCCGCCAGTTGCGTTCGCGCCACCGCTCGACGTGCCGTTGCCTTGGCCGCCGCTCGAGTTCGCGCCGCTCGCGCCCGCGCTGGTGCTGCTCCCGGCGTTGCCGTTTGCGCCGCCGCCGCTCGGCGTCCCGTTGCTCCCGCTCGAAGAACAAGCGCTGCTCGCCAGCGCCAGCGCCACAGTGAAACCGAAAAATTCCAAACTAAGGCTGCGCCGCTGCATCTCTACTCCGTGGGGCACTACAGAACTTGCGATCACTCTTTGTGAGCTTTGCTGAACACCGTTTATCGCGGTTTTTCCGCTACTTTCCGCACAGCCGGCGGCGGCCACGGCGGGTGCTTCGCAGCGACGGCTTCCGAATTTGCGCGCCAAGCCCACGCCCGAGCGCACCGCGACTCGGATATTTTTTTATTGATGGTCACGCGTCAGTCGAACTGCGTCAAAGCCTTCGGCGTCGCGGACGGCTTTCGAGATTGCTGTGCACGGCGCACGAACTCGGGCACCCTCGCGGCGTGACTCTCGCGGTTCACCCTTGCCGGCTGTTCATTTACGGCACGCTGCGTGCGGGCGAGCGCGATCATGCGCTTTTGAAGGAAGCGACGCTGCTCGGCGAATTCCTCACGGAAGCGCGCTTTCAGCTGGTCGATCTCGGTGTCTACGCGGCGATGATCCCAGATGGCAAAGTCGCGATCGTCGGCGAGCTCTACGCGGCCAGCCTCGAGACTCGTCGCGCAATCGACGTCGCTCGGCAAGTTCCGTTTCTGTTCCAGCGCGCCCCGATTCGCCTCGCCGACGGCACGGACGCGGAAGCCTACGTCATGGCGCCCGAGCCGGTGCGCGGCAAACGCCGGCTCGCCCACGGTGACTGGAAAAAGCGCTTCGCGAAGGCTTTGCCTGCGCGTCCGCCGGGGCCGCTCGTCAGCTGGGCGAAATCCCGCTTCGACAAATGAGCGCTGCGATAGCGCCTTAGTTTACGAATGCTCGATCGGCGCGGCTTCGGCCGTTCGCACGTGCTCGGATCGCACGCCGACCCCGATGATGCGACCGAGTAAGCGGCGCAAACTGCTGGAACGCGTCGCGAGCCGAAATATCAGCGGCGCGCCGAAGTCGTGGTCCGAACGAGCCAGCGCCGGGCCGAGTACGCGCTCGTGCGCTTGAATTTGCAGCGCTTGAGTGACGCGTGTCGGCAGTGCGCGCCGCGCTTGCACGCGCCTGAGATCGTCTTCGGTGACTCGATTTCGGCGCAACGGCTCGGCCAGCAAATTCGAGGCCGCGACTGCGTCTTGGATTGCGAGGTTGATGCCCACGCCGCCGACCGGCGACATCGCGTGCGCCGCATCGCCGATACAGAGCACACCGGGCGCGCTCCACTGCTCGAGTCGATTGACCATCACCGTCAAGAGCTTCACGTCGTCGAAGCTGTGTAGAGCGCCGAGCTGTTCGTCGAGCTCGGGCACGATCGCGCGGACATCGGCTTGAAATGCGGCAATTCCACGCGCTTTGATCGCGTCGGCCTCGCCTTTCGCGATCACGTATGCGCACTGGTAGTAGTCGCCGCGATCGAGCGTGACCAGGATGCGCCCCGCGTCGACATGCGCCAGCACGGGTTCGATCTTCGTTTTGCCACATGGCACCCGAAACCAAAGCACGTCGATCGGTGCACCCAGATCGCGCAGCGTGAGCCCACTGAGCTCGCGAACCGTCGAATGACGGCCGTCCGCCGCGATCGTGAGCGGCGCGCGTACTTCCAGCGGCCCATCGTGCGATTCGGCGCGCACGCCGAGCACGCGCGGGCCATCGCGCAAAAGCTCGGTCACGTTCGCACCCATCAGCACGCTGAAGTGTGGAAAGCGCTTTGCCTTCTCGGCGATGAATTTCAAAAAATCCCACTGCGGCATGAACGCGACGAAGCCGTAGCTCTTCGGGAGGCCTGCGAAATCCGCGAGGTGCACGCGATTTTTGCCGAAGTGCCCGTCCAAGCGCTCGAGTCGTTGATGCGGCAGGCGCAGGAAATCTTCGAGCAAGCCGAGCTCTTGCATCGTGCGCAAGGTCGAGGGATGCACGGTGTCGCCGCGAAAATCGCGCAAGAAATCGTCGTGCTTTTCCAGCACGACGACCTCGACTCCGGCGCGCGCGAGCAAATAACCGAGCATCATCCCCGCAGGGCCACCACCCGCGACGCAGCAGCGCGTGGAACGTCGCCGCGCTTTTCCCTCCGAGTTCGAGACGAAGTGATTCCCGTTCACCGCCGCAGCATGGCCGGACCGCTTTTGGCCTTCAACTAGTTGTTTCTTTTGCGGGCTAGTCCTTTGGCCCAGATCTGCTCTGTGGCTCGGAAGATCCGGCCCTCAGGACTCCGATTGGTCGTGACGTAGCGAGGCAGATTTGCCGGCTAGTTGGCGCATTGCAGCGACCAACGCTTCGAGCCGGTAATAATCTGCATCATTAATCGCGAGATCAATCTCTGAGTTCGCTGGGCAATTGCGACGCGCGCTCGGTCCGCCGATGATCGCGCTACGGCTCGATATCGCTGTGCTGCAAGAGACGTCAACGCGCTGAGCTCGCGCTGATTCGCTACTCGATCCAGCGGAGGCTCACGCCCGCTTCGTGCGGGAGCGCCGTCATGCCCACGAAGAATCGGCTTTGGCTCGCGCGCTCCGGCGCTTTTGGCGCGGAGATCAGCCAATAGCCTGCAGCCGCGAGCGCAACCAATGACACACCGAGCGAGACGTCCGCGACGAGGTACTGCGTGCGCACGCTCTTCACGTCGTCCGGAGCGCAGTAGGGCTTACAGTGATCGAGTGTCCCGGTTTTCTCGGCGTAGCCAGTGCCGGCAAAGTAGCCGAAGCTCGCGAGACCCGCGGCGGCGACGCCACCGAGCACATACGCCGGCACGTTCGAACGTCTCGTTGGTTCGGGAGCGGGCGGGGGAGCGCTGAGCGGCTCGGCCGCCTTCGGCGCGTGAAGCGTGATTTCGACGCGCCGATTCAAATCGCTCTCGATCGCGACCACATTCAGCTCGGAACTGAGCTCGCCGCCTTTGGCCTCGAGTTGATGCGAGCCCGGATCGACCTCGATCGTGGAACCGTCGAGCGCGACGGGCTTGCCGTCGAGCGTGAGCGTCGAGCCGGCGATGTCGTGGCCTTGTTCGTCGACCACGGCGACGAGCAGCGTCGGGATTGCGGTTTTCAGATCGGTGAGTGCCGAGTCGCACTCGGCGCGCACCATTTCCGGGCACTCGGGTTCGGCGACGCAGGCGCGATAGGCCTCGCGTGCAGCCAGCAAATGATGCTCGTCGCGCTGCTGCGCGCCGTCGTTGTTTTGGGCCACGCAGCGCTTTGCTTCGGCGAACGCCGGCTGCGCCAGACACAAGCCGCACAAGCCCAAGGAGAAACCGAGCAAGGTCTTCGACATCAGAAGCACTCCGGCTTGAAGCGTTTGCGTCCCTGTTCATCCAGTACGTAGGGCGGCACGCAATTCGCGGAAGCGTGCTTGGCCGCGGATTTTTTGTGCGCGCGTGGCGTCGCGGCGGCAGCGGTACTCGCGCTCGGCACCTCGGGCTCGGTCGGCAAATCAGAGGCTTCGACCATGGCGGTGGCAGCGGGCGCTTGCGCGGCATTCGCGATCGGAGTCGCCGAAGCTGGCGCTTCGCTGCTGGGCAGCGATGCCGCGGTCGCGGCCGGCGCTGCCGATTTGTGAAGCAGCAAGCCGAACAATACGAGCACGACCAGCGCTGCGCCGGCGATCGCTCCGCGCTGGATCCAAGGTGAGCGCTGCTCACGCCTCACCCAATTCGACTGGCGTGCCGGCTGCGTGGTGCCTTCGCCCAAGGGCAGCGGCGAAAAGCGTTTGTCGCCGAGCGGGATGCGCCCGTCCGAATCGCGCGGCGGCGCGGAAATGCGCGCGTCCGCCAGCCGCTTTTGCAGGCCCTCGAGATCGACGACCGCGTTGATGCCGGTGCTTTCTTCGGCTTCGCGCAAGCGTTGCGCGCGTTCACGCAGCGAATCACCGGCCACGCTTTCGACCCAAGCACCCACTTTCAAGCTACTCGCCGGCGGTGCGCAGGCCTCGAGCGCGATCGCCATTTCTCGAGCGCTGGCAAAACGATCGTCGACGCAGGCCGCGAGCGATCGCAACACCAGCGCGTCGAGCGGCGACGAAATCTCCGGCCGAAACTGGCTCGGTGGTTTGATCTCGCCGTTCAGCACCGCGGCCACCGTGGCACCGGGATCGTTGCGCGCGAACAAGCGCTGGCCCGTGAGCAGCTCCCAAAGCACGATCCCGGCCGCGAACACGTCGACGCGGCGATCCAAATCCGCGCCGCGCAGTTGCTCCGGCGCCATGTACGACAGCTTGCCTTTGATCTGCCCGTTCTCGGTCGTGTGCACACGCGAAGCGGCCTTGGCGACGCCGAAATCGAGGATATGCGAGCTGCCGTCGACGCCGACCAGCATGTTCTGCGGTGACACGTCCCGGTGCACGATTTCGAGCGGTTCGCCGTTTTCGGTCGTGGCCTCGTGCGCCGCGTGAAGCCCGAGCAAGACCTGAATCAGGATCGCGCTGGCAATCGGGATTGGCATCGGCTCGCGCGCGAACCGGACCAAGCGCGACAAGGGTTCGCCCTCGACGAACTCCATGATCACGAACAGCTCACCCTCGCGCGCCACGACGTCCAGCACCGAGACGACGTTCGGGTGGCGGATGCGCGCAGTCAGCTGCGCTTCATCCAAGAATTGCGCGACGAATTCCGGCGAGCGCGCGAACTGCGGATGCAGCTGCTTGATCGCGACGGAACGCGAAAAACCGACCGCGCCCACGAGCCGCCCGAAATAGACCGTCGCCATACCCCCGGAGGCGATTTCTCCGAAGATAGCGTAACGACCTACTCGGCGCTGAGCCGTCGTCTTGTTCGTCGCCTCCGCGCGCGCTTCCACAACTTACCAAAGCTAACATACGGATATGAGCGTTGCGAGTGGCGCGCCGTGTCTTCCTCGCGGCCCGCTTCGCGCTCGGCTCGCACATCGACACTCTGGCGCCTACATTCGCGCGCGCTCCGCGCCTATTTAGGCGGCGACTCGGGCACGATCGTTCCGCAGTCGACGAACGCGA
The DNA here is from genome assembly GCA_036268695.1 of Polyangiaceae bacterium. Classification (GTDB taxonomy): domain Bacteria; phylum Myxococcota_A; class Polyangia; order Polyangiales; family Polyangiaceae; genus PMG-095. The sequence continues at coordinate 9,005 of DATATR010000086.1, forward strand.
GGTCGGTGTCGGCGCGAAAATTCGAGCCCGTGGTGTGGCGTTCTGTCTGAAACATATCGAATGGGTACACGTTACCGACAGTGATGCCGAGCGCCGCAGCTTGATCGTCGAGCACGACTGACGCGGGTTCCGCCGAGTGCACGCCGCCGAGATCGATCACCAAGTGATTGTTGATGAACGCCCAAACGTCGTCGTCCCCCGTGAAATTGAACGTCTCCCCGCCGGCGTATTTGAATTCGGTGTGGATTTCGGTCGTGAAGTGGAAGTTGTGCATCACCGGCGGGTTGCTGTCGTCGTTCCCGTCGTTGCCGTAGCCCTGGTTGTCGAGCGGGAAAAACGCCGAGCTCTGGAAGCTCGTCACGCCGTTGCTCGGCGCGAAGAACATGTACAACACGAACGGCAGATTGGTGCCCGGCGTGTTGTGGAAAAACGTGTTGAAGACTTCCGGGCTCGCGATCGTGTGCGAGGGCCCGCTGAATGCGAACACCGGTTTGCGATCTGCGCCGAGGGTTGGTTCGACGGCCATGCGGTCATCACCGATGGTCGGTCCCTCGAACGTCGAGCCGTCGGCCTTGAAGTCGCGAATCACGGCCAAGATGGTCGTGCCACACGTCTGTGAGCCCGAGCTGCCGCCTGTCCCGCTCGCGCCGCCCGTGCCGCCGCTGCTGTCGCCGCCACCGCTGCCGTCCGTCGCAATCGGATCGCCGAGTTTGTAACCACCGACATCCGCCATCATGAAGCCGGGCGGCAAAGTGCCGGGCGGCAAGGCTTGCATGCTGCCGGCACTGCTCCCGTCCGGATCGTCTCCGCCGTCCGGCACGAGCAGGCTCACGCTACCACCGGCGCTACTGCCACCGGCCGAACCATCGTTCACGAAATCGCTCGT
>DATATR010000087.1:0-1615 GCA_036268695.1 Polyangiaceae bacterium
GTCGGGCGCAAGACGGCGAACGTCGTGCTCGGCGTGGCATTCGGAGCGCCGGAAGGCGTCGTAGTCGACACGCACGTGCAGCGCATCAGCCAACGCCTCGGCTGGACTCGCCAAACCGAGCCGCCGGAAATCGAAGGCGACCTGATGGCGCTCTTTCCGCGGAGCGAATGGGACATGCTTTCGCACACGCTGATCTTTCACGGGCGGCGCACGTGCACCGCGCGCAAGCCGGCCTGCGCCGCTTGTCCCGTGAATGGCGAGTGCCCCTCGGCCTTTCACGCGGAAGCGATCGGGCGCAAAAACCCGCGCCGGCGAGCGCCGGCAATAGCCAGCCGCAAACGAGCTAAATAACTGAATTTATTACAGTACCTGTGCCGTTCAAGAGACTGTGCTAATTGATATGGACTTTCAATTTCAATCTCGACCGCCTCGGCGCGCTTTGAATTCGAAGCTTTGCTTTCTGTCCGTTTTGATCTGCTTCGCGCTCGCGCCGAAAACAGCGCGCGCCACTGAACGCCACTTCGGTTTCAGCTACGAGTCTTCCGTCTTGAACCCTGGTACCGCAGAGCTCGCACCTTGGACGGCCGTCCGCGCCGGTCGCGCCGACTATTACAGCGCGATCGACGGACGCATCGAGTTCAACTACGGGATCGCGAAGAACCTCGAGGGCGCGTTCTATTGGAACTTCTCGAGCGTTGCGGAAGACGTGCTCGTGCCTGGCTCGACGCAGCCTTCCCGATTGAACGACAGTGAGTTCGATTCGTTCTCGCTCGACCTCAAATACAAGCTTTCGGATCCGGTCGCCGACGCGATCGGCAGCGCGCTCTACCTCGAAGGCACGCTCGGCCCGCTTCTCACTAGTGTCGAAGGTCGCGTGATCTTGGACAAGCAAGTCGGCTCTTGGCTCTTCGCGGGCAACCTGATCGCGGACGGGATCGAACATTTGGAGCAGCGCACGATGTCCGAGGTCGACCTCGCGGCCGTGATTTCCGCCGGCTATTTCGTGACACCGACGTTCGTGCCGAGCCTCGAGCTCCGCAATCAAAGCGCGGTTTCGAATCAACTCGATCGCTCGGCTTTGTACCTGGGGCCGAGCCTGTCCGTGCTCACCGAAGGCTTTTGGGCGACGTTGGCGGCGGAGCCGCAAATCACGGCGTTCAAAGGCGCGACTCCGGGTCATTCGCTCGATCTGGATCAAAACGAGCGCCTAGAAGCGCGTCTCTTGTTTGGTTTTCGCATTTGAGTTTGTCGTGAACAAAGCATTACTCGTCGCCCTCACCCTTTCGTCACTCGCTGCTTGCACGGCCGCGCTGCCGCACGCGACCGGTGCGGACGCTGCGCGCCTGAACGCGACGTACCCCGGCGCGACCGTCGCGGGGCTCGAACACGGCCGTTCGCTTTACGTCGAGCGCTGTGCAGGTTGCCACGAGCTACGCGAACCGAGCTCGCAAACGCCACTCGCTTGGCCGACGCTGGTCGCCGAAATGCGGGACGAACACGGCGTGCATCTCACGACGGACGAAGAACGAGGCATCGTCGCGTATTTGGTTTCGGTCAGCTCGCGCTGAGCTTTTGGCGAAGAACGGCCACGAGTTCCGCCGCTGCGGAGTGAGCC
>DATATR010000088.1:0-3548 GCA_036268695.1 Polyangiaceae bacterium
CGGGATGATTACGCTGGCCTTCGCCGGCTGTGGCGGCAGTAACACGACCAACTCGAACCCGATTCCGCTCGATCAAATTCCGGCTGAGCTCGCCAAGAGTTTTTGTGCGGCCGAGCAGGCTTGCAATCCGTTCTTCTATGCCGTGGCGTTCGAGAACACCGATTGCGTGACCCAGTTCACCAAGCAATTCCAAGAAGCGAGCTACAACGACATTCAAGTCGCCGTGACTGGCGGCACGACCAAATACGACGGCAATCTCGCGCGCACGTGCGCGGACGCGATCGGCGCGGGCAGCTGCTCCGTGCTCGACAACAACACGCCCGATAGCTGCCAACAAGCGCTCAGCGGCACGGTCGCCACCGGCGGCGATTGCAGCATCGATCAAGAATGCCAAGGGCTCGCGCGCTGTGATACGAGCGCCGGGACTTGCCCCGGCAAGTGCGCGCCGCGCGCGTCTGCGGGTGTCGCTTGCGGGAACGACTCGGATTGCGATTTGGGTTTGGTTTGTTCGCCCGCGACGTCGCGCTGCGTCGCGCCGGCGGCCGAGGGTGCACAGTGCAAAGGCACCGTTGCGGGCAACTGTTCGGCTGGGCTCATTTGCGTGGGCAACGACGACGCCAACAAGAAACCCGGCACGTGCATGACCGCCGCCGAGACGCTGGCGAAGCACGCCGGCGAAACCTGCGATCTGCAAAATGGACCGTGGTGCGCGAGCGGCTTGTCGTGCGTCGTTCAGTCGCTCGACGCGGGCGGCATGCTGACCTCGCAGTGCCAGAGCGTCGCCTCCGCGGGCGCGCAGTGCGGCATCGGTATTCCGAGCGATTGCCCCGCAGGCCAGTACTGCCCGATCGATTTGCCAGAGCTCGTGGCCAAGACCTACACCGCCAATTGCAGCGCGCTGCCGCTCGAGAACGAAGCTTGCGGCCCTGCGATTGCGCTGCAGCGCTGCGCCGCCAATCTCGTCTGCGACACGACCACCACGCCCGCCAAACCGATCTGCGTCACACCGCACGAGCTCGGCGACACGTGCAGCGATAGCAGCCTTTGTTACAGCCAGAATTGCGTCAGTGGCGCGTGCGCGCCCGCGAGTCCGTGCGCCAAGTAACGCCGGCTCGTCTCAACCGAGTCCGCGCACCATCGCGCCGAAAAAGTCGGCTTCGCGCTCGAGCCTTTGCGGCGATCGCGCATGCTGGCGTTCAAATCGGCGTGGATCGCCATCCGAGTCAGTGCGCTGACGAGTCACGGCGTTGACGCGCGCTCGACCAGCACGGAGGCCATGCCGGCGCGCTCCGCCGCGAGGATGCCGAGCAAGCCGTCTTCGAACACGAGGCACTGCTCGGGCGAGACGCCCATGCGTTTGGCCGCAAGCAAAAACAAATCCGGCGCGGGCTTACCGTGCTCGACTTCTTCGGCCGTGACCACGACCGAAAACAAGTCGCTCACGCCGATCGTGCGCAAGGTGCGATTGACTGTGGGCGCGTCGCCACCCGACGCGACGGCAACCGGAAAGCCGGCTCGGGCGCGTTCGCGCGCGAACGCGACGACTTCGTGCAAAGGCAAAATCTGCGCGGCGAGCGTGTCGAAGTGCGCACGTTGATCGGCCGCGACGCGCGCCGGGTCGAGCTCGGTGCCGAACTGTTCGTTCAGTTCCAGCACCGTGAGCTCGATGGTCTTGCCAGCGCGGCTCATGAACAAATCCCAACCGAACTCGAACTCCGCGCCGTGCTTTCGAAGCGCGTGAATCCACGCGATTTGGTGGATCGGCATCGTGTCGGCGAGCGTGCCGTCGCAATCGAAGATGAACGCGCCGTAGCGATCGAGCTCGGCGGGCAGCGAGAATTTGCTGGACGGCGTGCGCGCCCTCACTGGTTCTTCGGCGGGTCTTCGCCCTTGCCCATCGCGTGGTAACCCTTGTCCACGTAGATGGTCGCGCCGGTGATGCCAGTCGCGAGCGGGCTCGATAAAAACGCTGAAACGTTCGCGACCTCGGCCGTGGTGAGCTTCTCCTGAATCGGCGCGTTGCGCTCGTAGTACGCCACCACGTCGTCGATGATGCCGGTCACGCTGGCCGCGCGCGACGCGAACGGGCCGGCTGAAATCGTGTTCACGCGCACGCCGAATTTGCGCCCGGCTTCGTAGGCGAGCACGCGCGTGTCGCTCTCGAGCGCGGCTTTCGCGGCATGCATGCCGCCGCCGTAGCCCGGAATCACGCGCTCGCTCGCCAAATAGGTGAGCGACAAGAACGAGCCGCCCGGACGCATCAAAGGTGCCCAGCGTTGCACCATGGACACGAGCGAATACGCACTCACACTCACGGCAGTGAGGTAGCCATTGCGGCTCGTCTCGAGCAGCGGCAGATGCACCTCCGGGCCGTTCGCCAAACAATGAATCACGATGTCGAGCGGCTTCTCGCCGAAATCCGCGACCAATCGCTGGCCGACACCGGCCAAGCTGAAATCGCCGCGGCTCGCGTAGCGCTTGCTTTCGCGCACACTCGCGGGCGCATCTTCGAGCGTGTCGAACGCGGCGTCGACCGGGTAAACGCGCTCGAATTCGAGCAGGCCGCCATTCGACATTTTACGCGATGCATCGAGCTTGCCGCGTTCGAGCAGTTTTTCGAAAATGCCCATCGCAGGCGGCCAAGTGCCGACGCACACGCTGGCGCCAGCCTCCGCCAATGCTTTTGCGATCGCGAAACCAAAGCCGCCGTCATCGGCGACTCCGACCACGAATGCACGACGTGAAGTGAGGTCGATTTTCAGCACGGCGGGCTTTATCTCCGATCTCGTCCGTCAAAGCAAGGTACTCACCCGCCGTGCTAGCGGCGACAAACACTCGGCCAATCGAGCCGTACTTCCGTCGCGAAAAGCCCCGATTTCGCGGTCCGCGCGCCGATTCCGCGCTCGCACGCGAGTGACGCGACGCGCAGCGCGAAAGCCCTAAGACCCCAATCCCGAACGCGCAGCCAGACTGAGAAACTACGCGCGAATGCCGCGCAGAGTGCGATTCTTCAAGCGATAAACCGTGGCCAAAAGCTCGGCCACCACGATATACAAATCGGTTGGGATCACGCGCACGCGTTCGGCAATGGCGCGTGCGCGCCGCACATTTTCGATCATCGGAATGCCCTCTTCTTTGGCGAGCTTTTGATCTGCTGCGCGATCTCGTCGTAACCGGGTTCGTGACCACAACGGCGGCTTCTTTTACGCCCTTGCGTAGGCCGCGACGCAACATTTCGCGCGCGCTCTGGCGCAACGAAGCCGGGCGTTTCTGGCGCCGATTCGCTGCGCGCCGTCAAGAGTGCAGCGAACGCGGGCTTGGCCTGCGCGCGGCTTCGTTTGTCGACGTTGGTGGCAAACCGAAGCTGATGTTTTGAATCGCCGAAGCCACTCGGTGACAAGCACCACAAGAAGCGCGCCAAGCTCTGTTACTGCTGATGTGTTATCCAGCTTGGACTCGAACATCGTCAAATCATCGAGCAAATCGACGAGCACGGATTCGAGTCCGCGATTGCCAATCAGCGTGATCGCATGGTCGAGCGAATCAAT
>DATATR010000089.1:0-11757 GCA_036268695.1 Polyangiaceae bacterium
GCCGCGACGAGGATCAGCGCGGCGGCATGCGCCTCCGAAAGCGTGAGCGCGACCACGCCGCCGAGCGCCAGAGACCAGCGCGCGTCTTTGCGGCGCAAGGTTTCAAACCCCAAAATCAAACCCGCGAGCACGAGCGCCGTGGCCAAGGGCGCGCCACCCGCCACGGTGCCTTCGAGCTGAAAACTTTGCGCGAGCGTCGCGATTAGCGCGGCGGCGAGCGACAGCGAAGGCGTGAGCCGCGGCGTGTCGACGGCGCGTTCGAGCACGCGCCGCGCCAGCACATAGATCAGGTACGCGCACAGCGCGAGCGCGAGCGCGCCGATCCACGACGCGCGCAGCCAGCGCCCACCGAGCGGCACGAGCGACGCGAGCTCGACCAAGACCGTCGTGACGCGGCCTTCGCTGCCGGCCGGCACGAGCCCGAGCGCCCGCACGAGCGGCAAATCGTCGCGCCAGAGCGGCGCAGGGCTGGCGCGGAAAATCGTGACGATCAGCGGCGCGAGGAACGCCACGCGCCGGCACGCGGAGTCGAGCCAATGCCTCGGAGCAGGCGCGCGCGGACGACTTTCGAGGGTCACTCGCTCTCGGTGCCATGTTCGAAGATTTAGGCCTAGTTTTCGGCGAAACCGTGACCATCACCGATGAATGCGCGGATTTTTTGGTTGGGTTGCCCTGGGCGGAGGTTCGAATCGTTGAGCAGGCCGGGGTGAAGCGCTAGAACCCGGCTCCCCGGTCCGCCTCGCGGCCGGCACAAAGGACGACGACTTTGGCGCGCTTCATCGACGAGCTCAAACGCACTCACGACTGCGGCGCCCTGCGCGCCTCCGACATCGGCAAAGAGATCGTGCTCTTCGGCTGGGTCGCTAATCGCCGCGACCACGGCTCGCTCGTGTTCGTGGATTTGCGCGACCGCGCGGGCGTGACGCAAATCGTGTTCGACCCCGAGACCTCGAAGCAGGCGCACGAGATCGCCAACACGCTGCGGCCTGAGTGGGTGATCGGCATTCGCGGCACGGTGCGTTCGCGCGGCGAGCAGTTCAGTAAGAAGGAGCAAAAGCTCGTCAGCGCCGCCAACCCGAACATCCCGACCGGTGAAATCGAGATCAGCGTGCTCGAAGCGACGGTGTTCAATCGCGCGGAAACGCCGCCCTTCGCGCTCGAAGACGAGCTCGACACGCGCGAGGAAGTGCGGCTCGAGTATCGTTATTTGGATCTGCGCCGCCAGCCGCTGCAGAAGGCCCTGCGCATGCGGCACAACGTGAACCTCGCGACGCGCAACTACTTGTCGTCGCAAGGTTGCATGGAGATCGAGACGCCGTTTCTCGTGAAGTACACGCCGGGCGGCGCGCGCAATTTCCTCGTGCCCTCGCGTTTGCACGCGCAGAAGTTCTACGCGCTCGCGGAGAGTCCGCAGCTCTTCAAGCAGCTGTTCATGGTCGCGGGCTTCGATCGCTATTTTCAGATCGTGCGCTGTTTCCGCGACGAAGACTTGCGCATCGATCGCCAGCCCGAATTCACCCAAATCGACATCGAGATGAGCTTCATCAACCAAGATGATTTGTTCGACTTGGTCGAAGGTTTGGTGTTCACGATTTGGAAAGCCGCGCTCGGCATCGATTTGAAGGAGATTTACCCGAGCGGCCACTTCCCACGCGTCAAGTTCGACGAATCGATGGACCAGTACGGCAACGACAAGCCCGACCTGCGCTTCGACTTGCCGCACGTGGACGTGACGGACGTCGTGATCGAGCACGATGGTGGCGGCGTGCCGTTTTGGACGCCAATCGCGGAGAAGTTCAAGAGCAAGGCCTATCGCCGCGACTTGCCACCCGAGATCGTCAAAGCCTTGGTGGTGCCGGCAAGCGCGCCGCTGTCGCGCACGGATCAAGAGAAGCTCGAGCAACTCGCGAAGGGCATGGGCGCGGGCGGACTCGCGCGCGCCAAGATCGGTCCCGACGGCACTTGGGTGCAGTCGCCGCTCGCGAAGAGCGTGACGGCCGAAATGGCGCGCGCGATCAACGCGAAAACAGGCGCCAAAGAGGGCGATCTGATCTTGTTCCAATTCGGCAAGACTTCGCTCGTGCACATGGTGCTCGCGAATTTGCGCGTGCATTTGGCGAAGAAGCTCGGGCTGATCCCCGAAGTCGGGCACGGCGGGAAATGGAATTTCCTGTGGGTCGTCGAGCCGCCACTCTTCGAATACGACGACGAGCACAAGCGTTGGGCCGCGGCGCACCACGCCTTCACGCGCCCGCACGACGATCACGTGAACCTGATCGAGAGCGATCCGGGCAAGGTGCTCTGCTACCGCTACGACCTCGTGTTGAACGGCTTCGAGATCGCCGGTGGTTCGATCCGCTTGCACGATCCGGAGGTACAAGCGCGCGTGTTCGCCGCGCTCGGCATCAAAGACGAAGAAGCCAAAGAGAAGTTCGGGTTTCTTTTGTCTGCGCTCCGGTTCGGCGCGCCGCCGCACGGTGGCATCGCGCTCGGCATGGATCGCATCGCGATGCTGCTCGCCGGAACCGAGAGCATTCGCGACGTGATCGCGTTCCCCAAAACCCAAAAAGGCACCGACTTGATGAGCGACGCGCCCGGCACGGTCGGGCCGAACCAGCTCGCCGAGCTCCGCATTCGCACCGTCGCCGAGGGCTGAGCGCGAGCGAAGGGGGCAAACGGCGGTGACCCGCGCTGAACTCAGGCCGTTTTAGGCGGCCGCGTTCGCGACGGACCGCGGGCCCTTCTCCGTCCTCGACTTGAGCTCGAGTCCCGGCGAAACTCGGAGGAAACTCCGATGAGCGCGCGCATCCTGGTTGTCGACGACAGCCCGACCATCCGCAAGGTCGTCGGGTCGATCCTCGAGACGCGCGCGTATCAACCAGTGCTCGCCGGCGACGGCCAAGAGGCGCTCGAGGTGCTCGCGAAGGAGCGAGTCGATCTCGTGCTGCTCGACTTCGTGATGCCGCGCATGAACGGCTATCAGTTTTGCCGCGAGCTCCGCGCGAACTCGGAATTGAAGAATCTGCCTGTCGTGCTGATGAGCGCCAAAGGCGATAAAATTCGTGGTCAATTCGTGCAGCAGACCGGCGCGATCGACGCCATCACCAAACCCTTCGATGCGCGCGGTCTCATTGCCGTCATTGAAGGCGCACTGAAGAAGCACGGAGAAGGCCGCGGCCGCCCAGTGCCCGAGGCGATGCCGGTCGAGGACGAAGACTCGAGCCCGGAAAGTCTGCGCCCGAGCCGCACCAGTTTCAGCGACGATCCCGGCCTGCGCAAAGTGCAAGCCGCGCAGGAATTCGGGCAAGCGCTGAGCACCGTGGTCACGCCCGAACTCGCCAAAATTCCCGCGCTGACGCCGGAGCTGAGCGAAGCCGTCGGCCTCGCGGTAGAGCGCGCGATCACGCCCGACTCGATGGGCGCGATCTCGACGTTACTCAAGGCGCTGAACTTCGGCGAGAACACGCGCGACGCGCTGGCCGGCGACATCTCGGTGATCTCGATCGCCGAAGTCTTGCAGCTGCTCGATCTGCAGCGGCAATCCGGCGTGCTCAGCATCTTCACGAAGTACAGCGAGATCACGCTCTACATCAAACAAGGCCGACTCGACTACGCTTCCTCGCGCGGGCTTCGCGCCGAGTTTCGCATCGGCCGTTACTTCGTCGAAGACGCGACGATCACGCGCGAAGAGTTGCACACCGTGCTCGACAATCGCGCCGGCTCGAAGCGCTTGCTCGGCGAGCTTTTGATTCAGCTCGGCATGGCCAGCGAAGAGCAAGTGAAGCGCGCTCTCGTCCGTCAAACGACGGATCTGGTGTACGAAGTCGTGCGCTGGAACAAAGGGCGCTTTGCCTTCACGGTCGGCGCCGAAACTCCGGCCGCTACCAAAGCCGCGCTCGGCATCGAAACCGGCGGCCTGGTGATGGAGGGCTTCCGGCGCGTCGATGAATGGCGCTTGATCGAAGGCAGCTTCGACTTCGACGAAGTGCTCTATCACGACACGGTCGCGATCGAGCGACTCGGCGAAGACGCGAACCTCACGCGCCAAGAGCGCGCGGTCTTGGGCGCGATCGACGGCGAACGCACGATCCGTGAAATCGTCGACCTCACCGGCGGCAGCTCGTTCGAGCTGTGCAAGATCCTGTATCAGTTCCTCAACTCGCGGCTCGTGCGCCGTCGCGCGGCATGAGCGATGAAGGACTGCGCAGGCCTGCTCGTTCGCCGCGCCGGTGAGCGGCTGTTCATCGCGGCGCACGTCGCGCGGCACCTCGTGCCTTCGCCGCGGCTCAGCCGTTTACCCTGGGACAGCGCGCAGATGGCGCTGGTCGGCGGCGAGGTCGTCGCCGTGGTCGAACTCAGCGAGGCTTCTGGGATTTTGGTTTTATGCGACATTTCGGGGCAAGCGGTGGCGCTCTCCGGGCTCGTGGCGTTAGAGGTCGGTTTCTGGCCCGAAAGCGAGGGCGGCGTGCGCGTAAACGGCGAGCACGTGCCCGCGCTCGATCTAGTCGCCGCGCTCGCGCAGTTCCAAACTCAGCGGGTCGAGCAAGTCGAGCAAAAGGACGCACCATGACAGACGGCTCCGATTCGAACGTCCGCGCGCTTCCGCCAGCACGAGCCGCGCGCATCCTCGCCGCGCTCGACGCCGTCGCGAGCTCGAGCGCGCGACTCGGCAAAAACCAAAAAGCGACCACCGAGCTCGGTGCGCGCCAACAGGCGGAGCTCGATGCCGCGCTCGATGCGCAGCAGAAGCTCGGCGCGCGCGGGCGCGATTTGCGAAACAGCATGCAGCTGGTGCGCGAATCGCTCGAGCGCGCGAAATTGACGGCGCTCAACGCCGGGCTCGAAGGCGCGCGCCTCGGCGAACCGGTCGGCAAGGCGCTCGTGATGATGGGCGACGAAGTGCGCAATTTGCTCGCGCGCGGCGTCGATGCGCTCGAAGAACACAGTACGCTGCTGAGCGAGATGGATCGCGAACGCGAGCGCGCCACGGCCGAGCTCGCCGAGCTCGCCGAAAGCGCAACGAAGCTCGCGAGCGAGCTCAATCGCGGCGCAGAACAAGCCCTCTTGACGCACGCACTGCTGGGCGAGCTGCGCAAGGATCTCGGCGAAGTGTTCGGCACGGACGCCGAGGCCGCGCGGCTCATGGCGAGCAGCGAAGCGCAAGTCAGAACGCTCACCGACTTACTCTTGGAGCTTTCCGAGCACGCGCCGATCGGGCTGGACACGCTGCGCGAGTTGCTCGAGCCGCTGCTCGCATTGGTCGAGGCACGCAAACCCGCGGAACGCGAGCTGTGAGCGAGTCTTCGACCGAACTCGGCCGACTCTTGGCGAGTGAAATCGCGCGCCGCGTGTTGCTCTTGTCCGATCCGGGCACGCCGGAGATCGAGCTGCGCGCAGCGTTACATTCGCTCAAAGGGTCGGCGGCGATGGCTGGCCACGCGGAGCTCGCGCTCGTGCTCGCGCAGTGTAGCCACCGCTTACGCGACGGGCTCGATCCACAGCGCATCGAGACCAAGCAACTGCTCGAATCGGTGCTCGAGCGGCTGAATCACGACTTATCGCCTTTCCCCAGCGTGTGGCCGGAGCCGCCGCCATTTCTGCGCGCGTCGCAAATCGATCCGCGCTACTGCGCGGAATATCGCGCGGCGATGCGCGATCGTTTGGGTGAGCTCGACATCGCGCTCGCCAGTACCGAGGACGCACTGGCCGGCCTCGAGCGCGCGCAGCGCGGCGTACACGCGATGAAAGGCGCCGCCGCGGCGCTCGGCGATGACGTCACGGCATGGTATTGCCACGGCCTCGAAGCGAAGCTCCGCGGCGTGCCGCGCGTGACTCGGAGCGCGGTCGACGCGCTCGTCGATTTGGCGCGGCACCGGGCGCTCTTCACGCTCTTGCTCGAAGATCAAGCGCGCGGGCTCGAGACGTTACGCGCGCTCGCGCAACGCCGCGCGATCGAACCGACGCCGCGAGCGCGAGCGCGACCGCGTAGTCGTCCGCCGAGCGCGCCGCCGGGTGCCGAGCTCGAAATCGCGGAGGACGCGTACGTCAAAGTGCCGGTGCACACGCTCGACGCGTTCGGCGAGCGGCTCGAGCACGTCGACTTGGTCTACGACGAGCTGCTGCGCACGGGCGAAACCGCGCGCAAGCTCGCGACGCGGCTGCGCGAAATCGGGCAGAGCTTGAGCGAGGCGAGGCGCGAGCTCGCGATCGCCGACCCTCGATCGAGCGACGCGCTCGCGCGGATCGAAGTCGCGACGCAAAAGCTTCGGACCAGCGCCGCCAACGCCGGTCGCGGCGCGGAGTTGTTTCGGCGCAACGCCGAGTTCTTGCAAGCGCGCACGAACGAGATGCGCGGCATGCTCGCCAATTTACGGCGCACGTCGGTGAAATGGTTGTTCGAGCGCGTCGCGCGCGCAGTGACGCGTGACGCGGAGAGCGAAGGCAAACGCGTCGAGGTGGAGCTCGCGGGGCGCGAAGTGCCGATCGATCGTCGGCTCGCCGAACGCTTGCTCGACACCGTGCTCCAGCTGGCGCGTAACGCGGTCGTGCATGGCATCGAGACTCCGGCGCAGCGCGCCGAGCTCGGCAAACCAGAAATCGGCAAAGTGACGCTCGCGGCCGAACCGATCGGTGAATGGCTGCGCATCACCGTGGCCGACGACGGTCGCGGCGCGGACGTCGCGCGGATTCGCGAACTCGCCGTGGCAGCTGGCGCAGTCAGCGGCGATGCCGCCGTGCGCGCCGAAGAAGACGACTTGCTCGCGCTCTTGTTCCTGCCCGGACTCACCACGCACGGACGCGCCGATCTGCTCGCCGGACGCGGGCTCGGCCTCGATTTGGTGCAAGACACGATTCGCCGACTCGGCGGCACCATTCGCCTGCGCAGCCGCCGGAGCGGCGGACTCAGCGCGGCCTTCGAAGTGCCGAACGATTACACCGTGGTCGACGTCTTGTGGCTCGAGGAGCTCGGACAACGCTTCGCGCTGCCGGTGAGCTTCACGGGCCGCGTCGAGCGCGCTTCGGCGGAGCAACCACCGGTGCGGCTCGCGCGTTGCCTCGGGCAGGCGAGCGAGCGAGCGCCCGCGGTCTCACTCGAGCTCACCGTCTATGGCATCGCGCCGATTCACGTCGGGGTCGACGCGGTCGGCGACGTGGCGCAAGTTGGGCTGCGCGCGCTACCTGATTTGATCGCGAAGCGCGGGCCGTACAGCGGCGCGGTGCTGCAAGCCGACGGTTCACTTTGTCTCGCGCTCGACGCGCCGTTGATCGCCGCGCGCGCGTGGTCCTTGCGTTCGACGGACGCGGCATGAGCTCGCCGCGCCCGATCGCGCGCCTCACGCTCGCTGACCTCGACGCAGTCCGCGCGATCCTCGAACCGAGCAAGCTGCACGTCGAGCTCGAGGCGGAGCTCGAGCGCGAGATCGCCTTGCCTTGGGTGGTTCGCGCCGAGGGCGGCAGCGTCGCGGGATTTCTCTTGGCTTGGAGCGTCGCGGACGAGCTCCACTTGCTGGAGCTCGCGGTCAGTCTCGAACAGCGCCGCAAGGGTTTCGCGCGCGCGCTGCTCGAGCATTTGCTCGAGCACGCTCGCGCCGAGAAAAAGCGGCTGCTGCTGCTCGAAGTACGCCGCTCGAACGGAGCCGCGATCAAGCTCTACGAGAGCATCGGTTTTTCCACGACTGGCGTCCGCCGCGGCTACTACTCGGACACGAACGAGGACGCGCTCGAAATGCGCATCACCTTCGACCCAACGAGCGGCGCAATCGTGCCGGAATCGGACTAAGCTCGGCGCGTGCTTCGTCACGGCGAACCTCGACGCTTCGCGTGCGCGCTCGTGCTCGGCGCCAGTGCGTGCCTCGGCTTGGCCGTCGTGAGTTGCGAAGAGCGCAAACCCCCAAATACCCACGACGCCGGAGTCACCGAGCCCAGCCCGAACGCGAGCATTTTACCCGCGCCGCTGGCCAGCGTCGGGGACACGACCGGCGTCGGAAAACCCGAGGACGCGGGCCGACCAATCGTGGACGCGGGCGCGGACGCGGCGCCGCCCGAGCCGCGTTCACTGCGCGAGGATCAAGCGCTATCGAGCGAGTTTTTGCGCGAGTCGAGCGGCGTGACGCTCGTCGCGCGCTTTCGCTGGGTAGATGTCGCGCCCGTCGCGCGCACGCCCGATGTGAACCCGGACACGGTGCAGCACTTGCGCGATGCCGTCGCGTTCGACGTCGTGATTGATCTGGCTGGCGCGCACATGCGGCTCGCGTTTGCGTCGCGCGCGTTCAGTTTGCCGCCCGGCAGTGAGCTACACGCGCGCGACGATCTGTACGGCCACGCGCTGCTCTGGCCCAATCGCATCACGTACACGATCCTTTCGCCGGGCACGTTGCGGAGCGTGCTCGGCGAGCAACGCGCGGACGTCGTGCCGCTGGCTCGAGCGCATGTGGCGACCATGCCGGAAGGTTCGCTGCTCGGGTTCGGCACCGAGCGCGTCGAGCTCTCCACGCCGACCGGCAAGCTCGAGCTCGAACAGGCGAAGGCACAAGTTCTGCCGCCCGCGAGCGGCGGGTTACCGAGCGGCGCCGCGCTTTGCCACCTGTTGCTGGAGCTCGTGGGTGCCTCGCCGGCCAGCGCGGCGTGTCGCGCCGATCTGCTGCCGCTGCGCGCCCTCTACACTTGGCCGAGTGGCGCGCGCTTCGCGTTCGAAGTGTCGCGCATCACGCGGCGCAGCGATTTGAATCCGCCGTCGCTGGCAATGCCGCCGAACGGCGCCGAGTTTCGCCAGAGTGAGCTGCCGCCACCACCGCCGACCGCGCTGCTCTCCGACAGCGAGCAGCAAGATTTGCGCTTGCGCGCCGCCGCGCGCACGGAAAAGCCTGAGCCATTCGCACCGAAGAGCGGACTTTTCGCCGTGAACCACGGCGAAAGCCTGCGTTACATTTGCCTCGACGGCACGCCCGTGGCGCGTCTACCTCCTGGTGCCGAGCAGCAGCTCAGCGGGGTTCGCAGCGGCAAGTATCAAATCGGTGCGCGCGATTTTTTCGGCGTCGAAGATCCGCCGCCGAGGATGGTCGAAGTGCCGGCTCGTTTCACCCTCGGGGATGATCCGGAAAAAAGCCGCTGATCCTCAGTTGAGGCCGCGGCCGCCGGCTTCGTAGTCTGCTTCGCTGAACTCGCTGTCACCGTAGCCGCCTTCGACGAGCCGCGCGTGCAGCGCCTCGATCGCGACTTCGATCGTCTCGAAGCGGGTGGAGAAGGAAAAATATTCGTCTTCGGGCAAGGGCGGCAGCGAGGCCAAGCGTTGCGCCAAAAACTCGTGATCCTCCGGCGCGACGCGCAGCTGCGAGCGCGGACCGTCATGTTCCGTCCCGGAAAAGACCGCGTCGTACGCGATGCCGATCGGATTGAACCAAAGAAAAACGACGTTCGAGCAAATCGCCCAGTCGTGGACGTTGATCGTCGGCACGCGCCAAAACCCACCGAGCCGCGCGCGCACGACTTCACCGAAGTAAGCGCCCGCCGCGCGCGTGATCAGCGGCTCGAGCTCGGGCCGCTCGCGGATCGTTTCGCGCGCGAGCGTGCCATAGTGATCGAGCAGCGGCAGCGTCTCGGGGGTGAAGTCGAGCTCGACGTTGAGCGCGCGGCGCACGTACTCGAGGCAGGCACTGACGTAGTCGGCGATCGCTTCGGGCGGCGGTTGGAACTCGGTCATCGCGTCGGCGCTAGGGCTTAGCACGACGACCCGCGGGACCGACGGCTGCCGAATTTTCGACCTGGGCGCGTTGAAAGCGAGCGCGATCCGCCGCCGAGTCGCGCGGCACTGAAATCTAGACCAAAGTAACACTGAAAAGCCGCGCAGATCACTGGTCGCCGCAAGCCGCCCGAGCGGTACGGTGCGCGCTGAAAGCGCGTCGGCCGAAGCTCGAAGAACGGCCCTTGGCCGATCATTGAAGAGAGCGCAGCGCCTAAAAAGGCGGGAGGCTCGGGCCAGACGCCCGAAGTCCGCGGATTCGGGCTTGCGCCGGAAAGCGGAGCGAGGGATGACGATGTCTTACGTTCCTTTCGGAGCGTGTTACTCTCAAAAGTCTCCCATGCGCCTCGGCATCTTGAGCGACATCCACGCGAATTACGAAGCGTTGAGTGCCGTTGTCGAAGCGTTCAAGCGTGAAGAGGTCGACAAGTACTACTGTCTCGGCGACACCGTCGGTTACGGCGGCTCGCCGAACGAGTGCGCGGACATCATTCGCGGTTTGGTCGAGGCCACGATCCTCGGCAACCACGACGCCGCGGTCGCCGGTCGCATGGACTACTCGTATTACTACGAGGCCGCGCGCCACGCGCTCGACACGCACGCGCAGCTCCTCAGCGAAGAGAACATGCAGTGGCTGAAGGGCCTGCCCTATCAGCTCAAGCTCGACGAACTCGGCGTGCATTTGTGCCACGGCTCGCCAGTTCGGCTCGAAGAGTTCGAATACATCTTTGCGCCCGAGCAAGCGCGCGAATGTTTGCCGATCTACGACGACCTCGGTCACATCACGCTGATCGGGCACTCGCACTTGTGCAAAGTGTTCGCGCTGACCAAAACCACGGTCGAGGAATTGCCGCCAATCGACTTCGATTTGCAGCCCGATCGCAAGTACATCGTCAGCGTCGGCTCGGTCGGGCAACCGCGCGACTACGACAACCGCGCGAGCTTCACGCTCTACGATTCAGAGCGCAAACGCTTCGAGTTCAAGCGCGTCGAATACGACATCGAGACCGCGGCGGACAAGGTCCTCCGCGCGAAGCTCGAGCGCAACTTCGCGCATCGCCTATTCATCGGCGTTTGATTTTTGATTGGGTTGCCCTGAGCGCTCGGCGCGAAACTGCGCCAAGCGCCGAGCACGTCACTGCACGATCGACCACTCGGTAGCGGTCGGCGTATCCATCAACGTGACACCGAGCGCGGCGAGCTCGTCGCGAATGCGATCGCCAGCGGCGAAATCCTTGTTCTTGCGCGCGTCGGCGCGGCCTTGCACTTTCGCCGCGATCGCCTGCGCGGTCAGCCCGCGGAGCGCCATGCGTCGCGCTTGCACGCGCGCGAAATATTCTTCCGGTGTCGCGCCGAGCAAGCCGAGGTCGCGCGAGAGTTTGCCGATCGCAGTCAGCGCGAGCCGCGCGAACACGCCGGCCGCGCCCTGAAACGCGCTGTCCTTTTTGCGCTTCTTCGCCAGATCCGCGACCTCGTTCGCGACTTGCGCGAGCTCGCCGAGCGCGGCGAGCGCGACCGGCGTGTTCAAGTCGTCGTCGAGCGCGGCATCGGCCGAAGCCTCTGCCTGGCTGATCCGTTCGCGGAACGGCGCGAACTCGGCCGGCAACTTGCCGGGCGAGGTGAGCCCCGCTGAAACCAATTCGCGCAAGCGCTGCACGGCGCCGTACACATAGTCGACGCGTCGCTCGGCTTCGTCGACACCCGGAAACACGACGCGCCCCGATGGCAGCTGCTCGGTGTCGAATTGGATCGGGCCGCGGTACTGCGCGCCGAGCAAGAACCAGCGAAACCCTTCGGCGTCATTGCGCTCGAGCACGTCGCGCACGGTCACGAAGTTGCCGAGCGATTTGCTCATCTTCTCTTTGTCGACGTTCACGAAGCCGTTGTGCATCCACAATTTCGCGAGCGGACCTTGACCGGGATGCGCCGCTTCACTTTGCGCGACTTCGTTCTCATGGTGCGGAAAAATCAAATCCATCCCACCGGCGTGCACGTCGAAGCCATGGCCCAAGAAATGG
>DATATR010000090.1:0-8374 GCA_036268695.1 Polyangiaceae bacterium
AGCCAGCCGACTAGCCGCCGTAAGTGCCGGCCGCGCACGATCGCGCCGTGCAAGGTTTCGTGCCCGAGGAAGGTTAGGCCGCTAAAACTCAAGCCAATCAACAGCGAAATCGCGGGGATCAAGGGCCAAGGCAGCGCGTGACGTGCGAGTAGCAGAATACCCGACGCAATCACCATTGCGTGCACTGGCAGCCACCAAAGGCGCGAACGCGCGGGAGCAAAGATCCCGGCGCCGAGCGCAGGCCGCAATTCACGAGCGTAACTCGAAATCGAACGGAGCATCACTCTTCTGGATTATGACGTGCGCGCGCACACGCGCCGTCACGATGCGGTCAGCTCGCCAACGCGCAGACGTGCGTCGCGAGCATTGCCGCGCGGCGTCGCAACGCGCGCTCCTTCAATGCCGAACGTCGTCGTTCAATGCCGAATGTCGTTCAGCTCGATCCAGCGCAACCAGGCATCGCCTGCGTGCTGCGGATAATCGATGCGCACGTGCAGATCGACCGGGCTGCCCGGGACTCCGCCGGTCACGCCGCGCGGATCCGGCATTAAATAGGTCGGTCCAGGCGAAAACTGATAGCGCAGCAAGAACGCGAAGCCGCGCCGAATCTCGTCTTCGAGAAGCGCGATCTCTTTCTTGTCGACACCAGCGCCGCGCGCGACGGAGAGCGTCGCCACGGCGGCTTCGAGGCGGCTCGCGAGCGGCGTGAGGCGCGGTGAGACGAACGGACCGCGGCTGAGCCCGCCGTCGTACTCGGGCGGCTGGGGCGGCGACGCGAGTTGGAGATCGCGATTAGCGGCTTGCCAGTCGAGGCAAAAGCGGAGCGCGCGTTGGTCCGGCGCGCGCTGCCAGAGATCCTCCATCACCTGGCAAGTCCAATGCTCGGCGCCCCAAAAGTAGTGTGCGCCGATGAACAACGGCGAGCGCGCGACCAAAAACGAAAGCGCGCGTTTGGCCGCTTCGAGATCGCGCGGATCGCCGCTGATGCGCGCAACACGCGCGAGCGCGAACGCCGCTTCACCGGTGTAGTACTCGACTTGGACGTTGATCGGGTGTTGCTCCTTGACCGAATAAAAATGCATGAAATCGCCGTTTTCGAGCTGCTGCGAGCGCAAAAACGCGGCGATGTCCAACGCGGCATCACGGAATTCGCCTGCGCCGCCGTTGAGCAGCTCGACATAAGCCAGCAGCCCGAGCGCGGAGGCGCCCACGTCGACTTCGTCTCCCTGACCGACGCATGCGTGCGCCCCGCAGCGCAGCGTGGTGCGATCTTTCATGTACGCGCCCGCTTGGCGTCCAGCACGAAACAGGTGCGCATCGTGAAGCTGGTTGCCGCTGCGAGCAAGAAAGTAGGTCGCGCCGGCGTGACGCGGGAAGTTGTAATCTTGTGAATCGGTGCCGGTCGTGGCGTCGACTTCGTAGCGAAAGGAGCCTTCTCGCTTTTGGTTGCGCGCGAGGTAGCGCGCCGCGTTCAGCACCGCATAACGAATGCCGTCGATGCCGAGGTCTTTGTCTTTGAGCAGGCGCGGAAACGCGCGCCCTTCCGCGAGCTGTGCGAAGCGCCGGAATTTGCCGTGCCGGAACAGCTCATCCGGCGTGGTCTTGAGTTCTTTGGCCAGCAAAGCGAGCACTTTATCGGCATCGATGCCGAGCACGAGCGCGGCCGGGCCAAGCTGCAAATTGGCTTCGTACGCTTCGGCCTTCAGCAAATCGTCTGGCGTGGCGTACGCGGTTTGGCCGCCATAGCTCGCCATCACGCCGTCTTTCACTGGCGCGACACCAGCCGCAAAGATCAAACGATTGAAGCTGAGCATCGGCGCGGAATCCAGGATCTCGGATACGATGCGCGTACCGCCGCGAGCCGCTTCGGTTTCGAGCGCGTGCGTCGCATCACCGGTCACGACCGCGCGCGCGACGCGCACGCCGCCTCGCCACACGCTCACGATCTTGGTGCCGTTCGGCGCGTGCCTGCGATTGAGGCCGAGCGTCGCCGAGAGCACGATCGCGATCAGCGCGAGCCCGAGCAGGTAGCCGAGCATCACTCGTGCGAGCTGTCGCGCTGTCACGAGCTGGACTCGCTCGGCTGCTGCTTGAGCCAGAGCAACTGCGCCGCCGGCAAGACGAGCGTGTAGGGCACGATTAGCGCGACGATCAGCCCCGAAATCGCGGTCGCGGCTAGGCCGTCTTCGCCGTGAATGCTGCGCAAAAATACCATCGTGAGCACGATCAATCCGACCAGGATCAAGCCGAGCACGAACGTGGTCCACGCGGACACGGCGAGCGCGCGCATCGCCCAAGGCAAGCGCGCGAACAGCGCGACCGCGCTCACGAGCTCGGCCAGTGAGATCAGCGCGGCCGGCAGATCGATGCCCCAGAAGCGCACCCTGAGCAGGCCGAAAACCGCAACCAAGAGGATCAACGCGACGAGCGCATTGAGCACGGCAAATCCGATGCGCACCCGAGTTCCCGGCAAAGCGGTCATGACGGGCCGCGATGTAGCACGATCGTCCGATTACCGCGAGAGCCCGAAAACCTGCACGGTTTGCGCGCTGCCCGCTTTGCTCGACGTGCTCGCCATGTACACGCGGCCCGCGGCGATCAGCGGCACCGCGAACTTCGACCAAGCCGGTAGCGTCGCGTCCCACAAGCGACCGAGTGTGACCGCGGAAAAAGCCCACAAGTGCCCGCTCGCGCCGTCGCTATCGATGGTCGAAGCCCACACGATCGCCGAGCTCGCCTCGCCGCCCGAAGCCGAGAGTGACAACGCGCCGCCACTCGTCACCATCGGCACATCCGCGCTTTGAAGCTCGCTCACGACGCCGGAGCCGTAATCGTAACCAAACGACTTTAGCCGCTCGAGCTCGGGCCAATAAAATAATAAGCCTTCTGGGTTACTAGCGCCGGCCGCATTCGGGCGGAAGAATACGGGCGAGCCTTGGACGTGCGGCCCGCCGTCATACGAATAGATGTATTTGGTTTGGCCCGCCGCGAGTGGCGGCGCGGTAAACGCCTCGAGCGGATCTTGCGTCAGCTTCAAGGTCGCGCGATCGAGCACATACAGAATCCCGGATTTGCCGCCCGCGATCAGCTGCGTACTCTCCGGAATCAAGAGCGGCCCGGCCGTGCTCAAATCGATGTCGTTCTTCTCCATGTACTGAAACACGTCGCCGTCCGCGTGATACGGCCGATCGTCCCAAAAATGAGCCGAAATCGCCGGATTTCCGAGCGGCAAGCGCACGAGCGAATCTTCGTCTGCCTGCGGCGTGGCCGGGAAATCCGCGGGCGTCGCCGGTGTCGGCTGGTGAATGCCATTGCCGGTCGCGAAGTAAATCGCGCTGTCGTCGGCGGCCGGGCCGTTGCCGGACTGCCAAATCGCGCCGCCACCGAAATCCGGCGTCGAGCAATACACGCTCGGCGCCAGAGTCAGATCGCTCGTCGAGTAACCAAACAGCCAGCCGTGATACGTAAAGTCCTCTTCGTGTGCACCGCCGTTCGGCCCCGAACCAAAGGAGACGAACACTTTGCCCTGCGCGAGCAAGAGCGAGGCTCGACTCCAATGCAAACTGGGATCGAAGAACACGGGCAGATTCGTGCTCGGGCTCGGCACGCTGCCCGCGATGCTCACGTTCTCCAAAATCTTGCCACTCGCGAGCTCGATCGCGAACAAGCGCTGCTGACAATGCGGCATCTCCGGCGGATAATTCGGATCACAATCGCGCGAAACCAAGTAGATCCGAGCCGCGTCCGGGTCGATCACGGGCGTCGCCAAAATGCCGTTTTTGTCGCCAATATTGCGCGAAGACAGCGCCGCCATGCCGAGCTCGCTCTCGCGTCCGAGCTGCCACACCGGATCGCTTCCGGGCACATCCGCATCGAACGCAAACAAAGAATCTGCCATCGTCGCGACCACGAGCAAGTTCTTCTTGCCACTCGCCGTCACGACCTGCTCCGCATAAAGCGGCTCTGCGTACACTTCGCCGTCGAGCGCGTAGCTGCCGAGATTCGTCAACGCCGACACGTTGCAGGTGTCGAGCACTGTCTCGGTCAGCGTGGCGCCGGTGCGCGCGTTGTCGTTGTGCTGCGTGAGCACGGCGTGTGAGCTCGCACCCGCGTCCGGCATTGAAACGGCGCAAGCGCCCGCTTCCATGTTTTGGTTTGGGGGCGTGGGCGAACTGCCCTCCCCCTGGCAAGCCGCCATGCTCGCCGAAAGCGACGCCAAAACACCGAGCTCGCCCAGCGCGAACGCGAAGCGCGTCACGCCCCGCCTTTGCTCCGCGCAAACTCGAGCGCTCCCCGCGCCGCCGCGATGCCCGATTGCGCCGCGGCGAGCGCCGCGCGCGGACGGCCGGCCATTGCATCGCCCGCCACGAAAAGCCCTGGATTTCCACGCGCCGCGCCCCGCTCATCCACGGCAATCCCGACCTCGAGCAGCGCGCTCAAGCCGCGCTCCACGAACTCCAGATTCGCGAGCGAAGAAACGCCTTCGACGATTTCAGCACCCAGCTCGATTGCCAGCGGCGCGTCGAACGAAAGCCGAAAGCCCGTGCCACCGCGTCGCTCGAACGAACGCTGCAGCGCGATGCCGCCGGCGACCATTCCGCCCGTCGCGAGCACGACCGCCTCGAACTCGTGCACTGCACCTTCTTCAGTCTCGATGCGATAACGGCTCGCGCCCGGTTCGATTCGAGCCAGGTTCTCGCGCTTCACGTCCGCGACTTGCGCGAGCAAGCGATCGCGCGCGCGCTCGAAACGCGCGCCGGCCGCGCCGCCTGGCGCCGAAGTCGTCTCACCGACCAATGCATGCAGGCTTGCACCGAGCTCGACCGAGAGCGTGCGTTCGATCCCGAGCCACGGCCCGAACAGCCATGCATCTGGCTTTTCTTCGCTGCGCTGCAACGCATCCAGCAAGAACGAAAACCGCTCGGGTGCGTCTTGTGCAGCCGCGAAATCGTAGGGCGAAATCCGGCGTTCGAAGCTATTTTTCAGCGCGCGCACACGCACGGCCTGAAACTTCGTGCCGCTCTGTTTGGCCCATGCACTCTCGGCAAAGCTTCGCGCGAGCAAGCGCGCGTCCCAGTCGTCCCGCTCCAGATCTACCACCGCGACGCGTTTGCCGGCGCATGCTTCGAGATCGAGCAACGCTCGATCACGTCCGCGCGCCGGGCGCACGTTGCCCTCCAAAGTCGCGACGCGCGTTGCGTTCGAACCGAGCTCCCAGACGCCGAGCGCCGCGACGAACTGCGCGAGCTCGCTGCTCGGCGGCGAGAGCTCGCGCGCGCGATCCCAAAGCTCGAAGTCGAGGGCGCCGGAGTAGAGCGCGCTCGCGCCGGCCGCGCGATGAAACACCGTCGCGCGCTCGCCCAGTTGAGCGAGCTCGTGCGCCGCGGCCAGCCCAGCACAGCCCGCGCCGATCACCGCGATGCTCACGGATCTTCGCTCCCAGAGCCGATTTCGGCTCGCAGCGCGGACATCGCGAGCGCCTCTTGCCGCGCTTGCGCTGGGCCCACCGCGGCCGCGCGGCGGCGCGCGGCGTGCGCCAGAAACTCGATCGCCATGTGCTGGCCAGCTTCCGGCGAACGCTCGGTCGCGTCCGCCACGATGCGACCGCAACGCAGCGCGCAGCGCATGCCGCCGCAAGCGCCGAGCCCGAGCCGAGTGCGGCGCGATACGTCGTCCACGTCGTGCGCAAACTCATTTTCGATCACGTAGCGAATCTCGGCTTCGGTCACCGGCTCGCAGCTGCACACCACCGCCGCTTCGCGCGGATTTCGCTGCATCCGCTCCAGCACGCGCAAGCTGCGGCTGCCGTGACGGTATTCGAGCCGCGTCGCGGTCACGGCTTCCATGCCGCCGCGCACCACGAGCTGCATCGGATCGATCTGTTCGTCCCCGCCGGGCAAAGGCGAAATGTGCGAGCGCCGTTCGGCGCCGTTGTGCAAGCGCTTCGCGATCAGATCGGTCATTTCTTCGGCGAACAAGCGGTAGCTCGCGAGCTTGCCGCCGATCATCGAATACAGGCCGTCCGCGCCGTGCGCTTTGTGATCGACGATTTGATGTTCGCGCGAGAGCTGATCCTCGTTCGGACCCCAGGCGTAGAGCGTCGGGCGCACGCCACCCCAGGTGCCGATCGCGCGCGCATTCCGCACCGCCGGGAACACGTGCTCCACCGCTTGAAACAAGTAATTCACTTCATCGGAGGTGGCGACCACGCGATCCAAATCACCGTAGTAGTCGTCGTCGGTCGTGCCGAGTACGCTCATGTTTTGCCAAGGCAAGAGAAAGACTTGCCGGCCGTCGATGGCGTTTGCAATCACCGCATAGTTGGTCAAACGGCGATCCAAAAAAATATGGATGCCCTTACCCGGCCGGATGCGCGTCGTGGTCGGCGCGAGTCCGCCGAGCGAAGCCGTGATCGGCGCCCACGCGCCGGTCGCGTTCACGACCAAACGCGCCGTCCGCGTGCCGATTTCGCCCGAGACGCGGTCGCGAAAGCGCACGCCGTAAACCCGCCCGTCTTCACGGCGCAAGATCTCGGTGACGGTGGCGTGCACGCGAATCTCAGCGCCGCGCTCGCGCGCATCGACCGCATTGCCGATACACAAACGCGCGCCGTCGATGCCCCACTCGTCGAAAGTGACGCCGCCTGCGGCGCCGCCGACGAGCCCCGGCTCGAGCGCCTGGATTTCCTCGGCGCTGAGCCGCACGTGCGATTTGCCGGCTTTGAGCGGCTGATAGGCGTCGTACAAATCGAAGAACGCGTCGAAGCCGGTGAGCGCGATTTTGGACATCAACGCGCCGCTCTTGAAAATCGGCATCAGAAACGGAATGCGGAACAAGAGATGCGGCGCGATGCGCTGAATGTGGCCCGAATCCAAGCACGAGCTGTGCGTGACCGAGGGATCGTAAGTGAGATAGCGCGGGCCGCCGTGGATCATGCCGCTCGAGTTACCGCTCGCGCCGAACGCGATGTCGTTGCGCTCGAACAGCGCGACCTTGAGCCCGCGCAGCGAAGCGTCGCGCGCAACGCCCACGCCGTTCACACCGCCGCCGATCACGATCACGTCGCAATCGAGCGCGCGTCCGCTCGGGTCCTCTTCGAGATCGCGCGCCATGCCTCTTCGATAGCGCCTCACACCGCTTAGGTAAAGGCACGCTGAAGCGCGCCCGGACAAAACTTGGCCCAGCGCGGAACACCCAGCTAAGCCGAGCGCGTGTCACGAGCTTCCGCACTGTGGGCGAGCGTTCTGTCGCTCGGGCTGTTGCTGCCGCCAGGCGCGCTCCGCGCTGCGACCGACGAAGCGCCGCTCAGCGCCGCCGCTCGGCCCAAAGTGAAGCTCGATCGCCTGACTTTTCCGGCCAGCTTCAACGACGCCAAAGATTACGAATCGCACCTCCGCGGCACGCTCAAACGCGAAGCCCGGCGCGCTGATTGGGGCGCGGGCTCCGGCAGCAAAATCAGTTATCGCTTTTTCGTGGAAGAGCTCGAGCTACGCGAAGACGGCGGCGTCTTGCACGTGACCTGCACCGCGCTCGGGCGCTTGCCGAAGGGCAAGTCGGCCAAGAGTCACATCGTGTTCGGCGGCGATCTGCGGGAGCGTAAAAAAGTCGTGGAACACGTGCTCGACATCGTGGCTCGCGGCGTCGTGACGCGCCTCGCCGAGCTCGAACGCGCGCGCCGCACGCCGTAGCGCCGCCGCGCAGCGCGAGAGCAACGCGAAGACGCCGTCACGCGCGCCCGAAGCGCCACGCGACGCCCGCGAAGGCGCGCGCGGCGTAGAGCGCGTTCACGGCGACGTAAGGCAAAAAATAGCACTCGAGGTGCCCCGAAATCCCGACGTAAAGCAGGTATGAAGGATAGTGAATCAAGAATTTCGCGGCGCTTTCGACGAGCCCAATCGCGCGCCGAACGAGCGATTTCGGCGCGGACGGCGCGGGTTCGCGACTCGTGCGTGGCTCCACAATTTCGGGCCGGCGTACGAACGTAGTGAGCGCGATGCCGGAAGCGAGCGCGACCAAGCCGAACAAGCCCGCGAGCAAGTAGCGCACGTCGCCTCGATCGCGGAACAAGCGCACGGAAACGGCGGCCAAGAGTAAGAAGGCTTTCAGCTCGTCCATCAAGAAATCGAGTAAATGTCCGGCTGGCGACGCGGTGCCGCGCCATCGTGCGAGCATGCCGTCCGCGCAATCGAGCACGTACGAAAGCTCGAACACGACCACGGCGAGCACGATTCCGACGTAGCCCGGGACGAGCAGCAAAACCGCCACGGAAATCAGCGCCACGAACACGGCCGCGAGCGTGATTTGATTCGGCGTGATGCGCG
Organism: Polyangiaceae bacterium; assembly: GCA_036268695.1. Lineage (GTDB taxonomy): Bacteria > Myxococcota_A > Polyangia > Polyangiales > Polyangiaceae > PMG-095. Next base: position 8,322 of record DATATR010000090.1, read on the forward strand.
TTCTCGCGATCGCGCTCACCACGACGGCCGCGACCGGGCGGCAAACGTAGGCG
>DATATR010000091.1:0-5181 GCA_036268695.1 Polyangiaceae bacterium
GTTTTTGTGAGACTTTCGCCGCTGCCTCGCGCGTTCTACGCGCGCCCCGTCTTGACCGTCGCAAGGCAGTGCATCGGGAAATTGTTGGTGCATCGCACGCCCGAAGCCGAGCTCGTCGGGCGCATCGTCGAGGTGGAAGCGTATCGCGGCCCAGAAGATCGCGCCGCGCATTCGTTCGGCGGCCGTCGCACCGCGCGCACCGAAGTGATGTACGGCCCGCCCGGCTTCGCGTACGTCTTCTTCGTCTACGGCATGCACTACCAATTCAACATCGTGACCACGCGCGAAGGCGATCCGCACGCGGTCTTGGTGCGCGCGGTCGAACCCGTGCAAGGCGCGGACTGGATGGCGAAGCGCCGCAAGCTGCCGGCAGACAGCCGCGAGCTCACGAGCGGCCCGGGCAAACTCTGCCAAGCCTTCGGCATCAATCGCTCGGACTACGGCGCGGACCTGTGTGGCTCGCGCCTATTTCTCGCGGACGGCCCGCCGTGCAAGGCCGTTCGTTCGGCGCGCATCGGCGTGCAATATGCCCAGGATTGGGCCAAAAAAACCTGGCGTTTCAGCGATCCCAAAAGCCGGTACGTGTCGCGCGCGCGTCCCTGATAAAACCGAGCTCGGATGACCAATCGCCCGCCTCCGCCTCGCACGGCTTCAAGGCCCGCACTCGCCGCGGTGACCGGTGTGCCCGCGAACCCAGTCGCGCGCAAGCGTTTCGCCGGCAAGCGCATCACGCTGTGCGTGACCGGCAGCGTGGCCGCGTACAAGGCCGCGCTGCTCGTGCGCTCGCTGCTGAAGGACGGCGCCGTGGTCGAAGTCGTGCTGAGTCGTGCGGCGCGCGAGTTCGTCGGTGCCGCGACGTTCTCCGGCCTCACCGGTAAACGCGTGTACACGGACATGTTCGACGCGGAAGAGCCGGGCGAAGTGCACGTGAAGCTCGCCAAAACAAGTGACTTGATCGTGATTGCGCCAGCCAGCGCGGACGTACTTTCACGACTCGCGAGCGGCCGCGCCGACGACCTGATCACCGCGCTCGCGCTCTCTGCCAGCTGCCCCGTGCTCGCGGCGCCCGCGATGCACCCGAACATGTGGAGCCACCCAGCGACGCTGCGCAACGTCGAAACGCTGCACGCCGATCGCCGCGTGCGCTTCGTCGGGCCGGTCGTGGGCGAAGTCGCATCGGGCGATTCCGGGCTCGGACGCATGGCAGAGCCGGAACCAATCGCGACGCAAATCTCGGCAATTTTCGCGGGCATTTCGCTGAGCGGCAAGCACATCGTGGTGAGCGCGGGGCCGACCGCGGAGGATCTCGATCCGGTGCGCTTCATCGGCAATCGTTCGTCCGGGAAGATGGGGTTTGCCTTGGCCGAGCGCGCCGCGGCGTTCGGGGCGCGCGTGACGCTCGTGGCCGGCCCCGTCACGTTGCCGACTCCGCCCGGCGTGCAGCGCGTGGACGTGCGCAGCGCGATGTCGATGCGAAGTGCACTGTGGCAAGCGCTCGCGCCGGACTTCTCGCAAGCCGACGCGCTGATCATGACCGCCGCGGTCGCCGACTATCGCCCGGCCCAGAGCCACTCCACGAAGCTCAAGCGCAGCCCCAACTCACTCGAACTCGAGCTCGTGCCCAATCCAGATTTGCTCGCCGAAATCGGCCATGCACGGCGCGATCGCAAACCGGTTTTGATCGGCTTTGCGCTCGAGACCGACACGGACGAAAGAGTGATTCAACTCGCGCGCGGCAAATTGGCGGAAAAACGCGTGGATTTGGTGGTCGCCAATCACGCGGCCGAGTCGCTCGGTCGCGACGACATCCGCGTCATGCTCGTCTCGCCGACCGATTGCGAGCCGCTGCCCGAACTCAGCAAGGAACAAGCCGCGGATCGCATCTTGGCTTGGCTCGCGGCGCGCTTCGGAGAGCTCGGTTGATGCGCGTCCTCGTTACGATTGCGCTCACCTTCATCGGCATGGCTTACAGCTTCAGCGAGGCTGCCGCCGGCCAACCGAAGTTTTGGCTCGGCCTGACTCTGCCGTATGTTGTTTTGCTCGCGCTCGCTCTTCACAAGATGTGGAACGACGGCACGCTCGTCGATTTGCTCACGCCGCGCTGGGGCGATCTGTCGATCGGCGCGGTCTCGATGATCGTGCTCCTGTTTGCTTCGTGGGCCGCGCGGCGCGTGCTCACGCCCGCGGGCACCGCGCGGCAGGCCTGGCTTTTCCGGATCTATTTGCAGCTCGGAAACCCGGAGCATCTGCAGCGTTCGACGGCGTACACGCTCTTGATCTTGGCCGTGTGCGCGGCCGAAGAGATTGTCTGGCGCGGCATGGTGCTCGATGATTTGAGCAAACGCTTCGGTCCGCGCGCGGCATTGCCGCTCTCCGCGCTCGCCTACGGCGCGTCCACTTTGCCGACGCTCTGGCTCTTGCGCGATCCCGACGCCGGTTTGAATCCACTCTTGATCACGGCGGCCGTCGGCTGCGGGCTCGTGTGGAGCTTTCTGGCCGCTCAGTTCGGCCGCCTCGCGCCCGTGATCATTTCGCACATGGCGTTCACTTATTTCACGATCGTGCAGTTTCGCTTGCCAGGGCTCTGAGAAACCTCGAACGCGGAAGGCGCTTCGGCGTGTCCGCTCGAACTCGATGGCTAGCCAGGTTCCTCTTTGAGGAAAAGAGCCAACGTCGCATAGTCGATCACCGCCTGATGATAGCGCAGGACATCCTGCCCGATGACCGCGCGGATGGGGTCAACCCCCTTCATCATCAACCTTTGGTTGGTGGCGGTCATATCGAGCGCGAATATGCCATCGGACCGGACTTTTAGGCCTTCGAGAGTCAACCGAACATCGCCCAGCGTGTAAACGTTGCCCCCATGCCCCGGCTGCCCGGTGTCGCTCACGGCAATTCCTTCGGATCGACAATAGCTCAGTTCAACGAAGGTCTTGGAAGCCCCGGTGTCGAGCACGATGTCGATTGGCCGACCGTCGAGGTGCCCGACCAGCTTCAGGTGTCCGACCGGGGTCCGAGACATGATGAAGCGGCGGAACCCGTGGCTTGAGAGCAACTCCGCGATCGCCGATGCGTAATCCATCCTGAACTCCCGCTCAACGATGAACGAACGCGAACCTCAGCCGCTCAGCTTCGCTAGCTCTTCTTCCGAAATGTCGAAGTCGGCGTAGACGTTCGCGACGTCGTCGTGGTCGTCGAGCGCTTCCACCAAATTCAAGCAAACTTCGGCGTCCCGGCCCGACACTTGTTTCTTGTTCTTCGGCACGTAAGCGACCTTGCTCGACGCGACCGGGAGCTTCGCGGCCTCGAGCGCGGTGGCGACGGCATCGACGTCGTTCGGCGGCGTGTACACGACCCAAACGTCGCCTTCGTCGCGGTAGTCCTCGGCACCGGCGCTGAGCGCGGCTTCCATCAATTGCTCTTCACTGACGGCATTTTTGTCGAGCGTGATCGTGCCCAGGCGATCGAAGGCCCATTGCGCGCTGCCCGCGCCGCCCATCACGCCGTTGCCCTTCTCGAAGATCTTGCGCAATTCGGCCGCGCTGCGATTCCGGTTGTCGGTCGTGCCTTCGACCAAGAACAGCGTGCCGTGCGGGCCGGTGCCTTCGTACAAAACGTCTTCGTATTGCGCGCCTTCGATTTCACCGGTGCCGCGTTGAACCGCGCGCTTGATGTTGTCGGCGGGCATTTGCTGCGCGCGGCAATCGGCCACGGCTTTGCGCAAGCGCGGGTTCGAGTCGATGTCACCACCGCCGATGCGCGCCGCGGTCACGACCTCGCGGATCAGCTTGGTGAAGACTTTGCCGCGCGCGGCGTCGGTCGCGCCCTTCTTGCGCTTGATCGTTGCCCATTTGGAGTGACCACTCATGCCGCGTCAGTAGCACCGCCGGCAAGGGATGGGAACTTGAGAAAAGTAGCGAGAAAAGCCGCGTAATTTCCAGGCCGCGCGGCTAATCCGCAGCCAGCGTGACGGCAAAGGCCGAGGTTTGTTTTGTGCCCAGATAGGCGCGCTGCGGCGCATGGATTGCATCGAGCGCCGCGACCACGTCTTCGTACTCGGCGGAGTTTCGAACGTGCAGCACCGCGAGGTCGAGCGCGGGATCGCTCGCATCGCGATGAGTGCCGTTGGCGCGAAAGTCGCGTTCCAAAAATTCGGACAGGGCCGGGTAACGGCGGCCATGCGCGCTCTCGACCGGAGCGAGCGGCACTTCGGCGCTCTCGAGCACCGTATTGCCGTCGCGCCAGGTGATGCGAAACGTGCGCTCTTGCATCTCCACGTGAAGTTGCTTCGGGTGCAGCTCCGGCACTTCGCTGACGAGCCGACCTGGAACGTTCGCAGCGCCGGACAAGCGCGCGAAGTCGGAAAACGCCGCCGTCACGAGCAAAAAGCTGACCAGGCACAACAAAAAATCGATGAACGGTACCAAGGGGAGATCGTGATTCGTCAGACGCCGTTTCGACCGAGCTCGGAGATCGATGTTCGCCATGCCGCAGTTCGACCCGCGAGCGCGCGCGGCCTTGGCGCAATCGCCCGGAAAGCGCGCCGAAACGCTGAGCACGGAAAATCGCGACTATGTCGATCGCGCTGACCGTGCCGGAGCGAGCGCAGCGCGTGGTCGCTTCCGACCTCGAAATCGGCATTCTCGGCCAATGCGAGTATCCGTCGCCGCTCGCGGATCGGCTGAGCCAGGCCGCGGTGCACTACGTCGGTCAAGCCGATCGCGTCTTGCTCGACGATCGACTGTCACGCGTCGCCGAACATCGCGAAGATTTCCGGCGCGCGCCCGCGTTCGAACTCGCCGGGCCACGCCACCGCGTGTTCTTCGAACCCGAGAAACTGCGCTGCGGCATCGTCACCTGCGGCGGCCTGTGTCCTGGCTTGAACAACGTGATCCGCGGGCTCGTGGTCGAGCTCACGCATGGCTACGGCGTGCGGCAAATCCTCGGCTTTCGCTACGGCTACGAGGGACTCGTCTCGCGCGCGCACGAGCCACTCGCGCTCACGCCGGAATCGGTCGCCGAAATTCATCACGAGGGCGGCACCGTGCTCGGCACCTCACGCGGCAACCAAGATCCGAAGGCCGTGGTCGAGCGCTTGGTCGAACTCGGCATCGGAGTGCTGTTCGTGATCGGCGGTGACGGCACTTGCCGCGGCGCCATGACGATCGTCGCGGAAGTGAA
>DATATR010000092.1:0-12666 GCA_036268695.1 Polyangiaceae bacterium
TGCGGACGAGCATCGTCTTGCCCAAGCCCGGCACGCCTTCGAGCAACGCGTGCGAGGAACCGAGCACGCACGACAGCACGCCGTCGATCACCTCGCGCTGTCCGACGATCACGCGCCCGATCTCTTCGCGCAGCGCGCCGATTCGCTTTTGAAACTCGCTCACTTCTTCGCGCGCTTGCTCGGCATCCGTCATCTCGTTCTCCTCGATTCAGGGAAATCAGCCCAATTGTCACTCACGCGGCCGAATCAGCTGAAAATAGCGGCGCACATAGAAACGATAGCCAGACGGAATTTCATCCTGACTGAGCGCCCGTTCCTCGACGGTTTGATAGTCCGTAAACACCTGCTTGTAGCCGCGACCGACGAAGCCACGCTCGGCGGCGCCGTAAATCACCTGCGACGACGCGGTACCCTGACCGCTGTCCACACCCGCGGCCGTCACGTCCATCGTCTTGCCTTTCAAGTCCGTCGCGTTGCCGGCGATGTTCGGATCGTGACCGGTGCCTGCTTGCATCCCGCCGCCGGGTTCGGTGCCGCTCCCTGGCTTGTCGCCGGATTGGCCCGGACCTTGACCACTCACCTGCTCGGGCACCGGAATATCAACCGACGGACCACTCGCGTTGTTTCCAAAACGGAGCGGGCCCTCCTGCTTTTGCCCGCCATTTTTGGCTTCAGGTTGCTCGCCCGCGCCTTCGCCGCCCGAACCCGGTTGGCCGCGCGCGCGTTGTCCGAAACGCTGCAAGCGCTGCATCTGCTCCTTGCCGCCCTTGCCTTGTTGGCGCATCAACTCGCGCATCTCTTGCAGCTTGCGGAGCAGCTCCTTCTTTTGCTCCTCGCTCGCTTCTTGTCGCGCCATGCGGTTGATGTCTTGCGCGCCTTGCTGCAGATCCTCCGCGCTCTGGCCGCTGTCCTTCATCAGGTCGCGCGCAGCTTGAGCCAATTGCTTGTCCAGCTCGGACATTTGCTTTTGGCTCTGCTCGGTTCGACTGCGTTCACGATCGAGGTGCTCGAGCCGGCGTTGATTGTCCGCGAGCTTCGGATCGGTGTTCGCGCCTGCATCGGGCTCGGCACCTTTCTTCTTGAGCAAACTCTTTTGCTCTTCTTCGAGTTCGCTCCGGCGCTGTTCGATGTTTTTCAGCCGTTCTTCGCTGACGCGCGCCGCCTTTTCCAAGGCTTGACGCAATTTATCGAGTTCGGCGGCGCTCGGACGGCCGTCTTTCTTTTTTAATTTTTCCGCGAGCTCGCGCAACGCTTTCTCGGCGTCGGCCAGACGCTTCTCGTCGAGCGCGGACGACGCTGGCTTCGTGAGCCCGCTCTTCTCGAGCTCACGCGCGAGTCCCTTCAAACCTTCGTCGCGCGCGTCGGCGTTTAGATCCACGTTGTCTTTCAGATCGCGCTCGAGATCGCCCATGCGCTGAAACACCTCGTGACGATCGAGCCGATGCTGCGCGATGTCTTCGACCAGCTGATTGAACTTTCGTACTGCGACGAGCGCGTCGGGATCATCGTTTTTCGCCTGCAGCTCTTTGGCCACGTCGCGAAATAGATCGATGTCGTCTTGGCTCATCATCATCGGTTCGAACGAGGGCGCCGCAGGGAGCTGTCGCTGCACCCGAACCTCGAACAGCGACAGGCCAGAGAGCCCGGCCAAAAGCAGCGCCACCAGCAGCGTTTCGCGCGGAATTTCGAGCGGGACCGCGTGACTCGGATCGAGCTTTTTGCCGACAGCAATGCCGTCCTCGATCGCGGCTTTCATGAGCGGCGTACGCTCGGCCTCCGGCACGTCGCTGAAAGCGAGCGCGGTCGTCACGCGATCTTGCAGTGCGTGGAACTCGTCGAGCGCGAGCGACCCACCCCAAACGGCGCGCGCGCGGAAGAGCACACGCGCGACGCCCACGACGAACAGTGCAAACGGCAAAATCCCAAATAGCCACAGCGGTCGCTGGCTCGCCTCCGACAGGCGAAGCACCTTGGTCAGCGTCAGCGCGATGACGGCGTAGCTCAGGGGAAGCGGTAAAAGTGAGACCGCGCGAGCAAGAAACAGGCGCAACCACGCACGTCGCGACGCTCGATGCGCTGCGCGTCGCAATGTGTCGATGCCATCGCGCGAGGCCATTGAGTCCAAGTTAAGCACCCGGCGGGCACGACGCACAGCGTTCACCACTCGAGTATGGATGCATCGGCGGCGTCGGAGCTTGGCTCGGCGCTTTGTCGCTTTGCGTGTCACACTCGACCCCGGGCGAGAGGCCTGGGGCTGCGCTGGCAGCGCCGACTGCGTCACGGGGCTTGACCCATCACCATGCGCTGGTCTCGAATGGCAATGAATTCGCGTGAGTCCATTGCCTTAGCCCGGAGCTTTTGCCGCCATGCCCAATGAATCAAAGCCCGTCGTGCTCGTCGCCGATGATGAGCCCAGCACGGTTGCGATGTTGTCGAGTCATTTGCGTACGAAGGGATACACGGTGCTCGAAGCTTCTGATGGCGACCAAGCCTGGGAGCTCGCACACGAACACTTACCCAACCTGGTGATCCTCGACGTGATGATGCCGGGCATGAGCGGTTGGGAAGTGTGTCGCAAGATCCGCGAAGCGGTTTCGCTCGCGCACACCGGTGTGATCATGCTGACGGGCATCGGCGAAAATCTGAACGAGATGACGTCGCCGCTTTACGGCGCGGACGCCTACCTCGACAAGCCGTTCGAATTTTCGGATTTGGACGAGAAAATAGCGGAAACGCTGGAGCGTCGCAGCGCGGGCACGCTGGGCCGCCCCGACGACGGAGACGATGATTCCGACGATGAAGCGGATCTCGATGACGAAGACGACCTCGACGATCAGGACGACGACGACGATGACGCGGACGATGATGACGCGGACGATGAAGATCACGACGACGACGCGAGGGACGCCGAGCGCGTGAAGGAAACGCTGCGCGCGGTGACGGGACGCAAACCGGCGAAGGAAAAAACCGAATCGAAGTCGGCAGCGCCAAAGGTCGAGCGCACCGGAAAGAAAGCAGCTGCGAAAACCGAGACCGGTCCGAAACCCGCGCTCGCGAAGGCCGCTCCGCGTCCGGCGCCGAAACCCGAAAAACCCGGACTCGAGCGGGCAAAACCCGCGGCGGAGAAGAAATCAACCGCGACGAAGAAGGCCGCTGCTGCCCCGAAACCGGAGCTTGCCAAGGCACCCGCAAAGAAGGCTGTAGCGAAACCAACCTTGGCCAAAGCGTCGGCAAAGAAATCTGCACCAGCAAAGTCCGCATCGAAGGCAGCAGCAAAAGCAGCGCCGAAGACGGCGGCAAAAAAGAGCGCGCCGAAGACGGCGACCACCAAAGCTCCGGCGAAGAAGGCCGCGCCCGCCAAGTCAGTCGCGAAAACGAGAGCCAAGGTCGAAGCGACACGAGCGGCTAAGAAAGCGCCGTCCAAAGGCGCTGCGGCGAAGTCGTCAGCGGGGTCGAAATCGAAGCCAACGGCAGCCAGTAAAACCGCAAAGAAGCCGGCGCCCGCAGCCAGCAAAGCCAAATCGACGACGGCAAAGCCAGCCACGAAAACCGTGAAGAAATCGGCTAAGAAGCGCTAGCCGCAGCCGACGGCGGAGTGATCCGCGTGCCGCTCGGTCGAGCGAGCGGCGCTAAGCGTCGCCACGCAACGCGTTTGGGACGCGCGCCCAGAAGCGACGCACTTCGTCGAGCTCGGTCGTGCGCTGCGCTGGTGGCAGCGCAGCGAGCAAACGTCCGCCGTAACCTTTCTGATGAATGCGGGGATCGAGTAGCGCGACGATGCCCGCGTCGTCGCGCGTGCGAATCAGTCGCCCGAAGCCCTGCTTGAGCGTGATCGCTGCAGCCGGCACGTGCAGGCGCATGAAGGGATTTTCGCCCATTTTCTCGAGTTCCTGCGAGCGCGCTTGCACGACCGGATCGCTCGGCACCAAAAACGGGATCTTCTCGAGCACGACCAGACGCAGCGCGCGCCCCGGTACATCCACGCCTTCCCAAAAGCTCATCGTCGCGACGAGCACCGCGTCGCCAGCCGCGCGGAACGCGCTGATCAACGCAGCCTTCGGCGCGGCGCCTTGCACGAACATACGCCGCCCAGGCAAACGCTTCGACAAGCGCTGGTGCAGCGCGTTCATCGAGCGCAGCGAGGTCGTGAGCACGAAACAACCCCCACGGGTGATTTCGATCAGCTGCGCAATGCGTTCCGAGCCGAGCTCCGTGAACGCTTCGGTGCCCGGCGCTGGCAGATCTTTGGGCGTGTAGAGCAAGGCGTTTTGCGCGAAATCGAAGGGCGACTCGAGCACCATCTCGGTCACCGGCACGGTCTCGCCACTCAAACCAATGCGCGAACGAAAGAACGAAAATGGGCCCGCACTCGGCTCACTCTTCGATGGCGCGGTCGCGAGCGTGGCGCTCGTGAGCACGACCGACGGCACGGTCTCGAAAATGCGCGCCCGAAACACGTGCGACAGATCGACCGGAGTCGAGCTGAGCGCGGCGCCGTGCCCGCCCATGTCGAACCACGTGATCCGACCGGGCGCGCCCGAGACGATCGCAGCGAGATCTTCGCGCACGAGCTCCGCGCGAGTTTCCACGACTTTCAACGCCTCGAGCGCGGCGAGCCCGGAGCGAGAACGGCCAGCACCGCCGGGCGCGAGCGAGACTCGCCCGGACGCCGCGGTCGCCGTGGCCGCGACGGCTTCGAGCGCGTTGTCGAGCGCGTGATAGCGCTGCTCGAGCGAGCCGACCCAGACGTCCCGCTCGAGCGTGAAACGCGCCTCTTCGCCGCGGCCGCGCCGACCGAGTTCGGACCAGAGCGCCTCGGCCGCGACGCGCGCGTCGCCGATGGTCGGGGTTTTGGGGTTGAACAATGGGTCGCCCGCGCCGGCTGCGGTCAAAGCGCGCTCGGCGTCTCCGAGCAGTCGCTCGATGCGCGCGCGCGACACGCGCATGCCGAAAAAATCCGTCGCGATGTCTTCGAGCTGGTGCGCTTCGTCGAAGATGACCGCGTCGTAATCCGGGATCACCCGCGCCGGGTGCGGGCCGCGCAAGGCCAAATCAGCAAAAAATAAATGATGGTTCACCACGACGAGCTGCGCCGCCTCGGCTTCGCGCCGCATGCGCGTCACGAAGCACTCGGAGAAATGCATGCAGCTCGCGCCGATGCGCGTCTCGCTCGACGAGTTGATCTCGCGGCGCAGCGGGTCGTCTTCGCGCATGCCGGAAAGCTCGGCCAAATCCCCGGATGCAGTTTCGCCGAGCCATTCGTCCAGCATGTTGAGCGAGCGCGCGTAGCGCGGGCGCTGGCTGTCTTCGCTGGCTTTGAATTCGGCCAGCCGCCGCCGGCACAGATAGTTCGAGATGCCCTTCATCAGCGCGGCGCGCACCGGAACACCGAGCGCCCGCTCGATCAGCGGCAGATCTTTCCAAAAGATTTGCTCTTCGAGCGCCCGCGTCGCCGTCGAGACGATCACTTTCTTACCGCTGAGCAACGCCGGCACGAGGTACGCGAGGCTCTTGCCCGTGCCGGTGCCGGCTTCGCAGATCAACACGCGCTCACTGGCGAGCGCGCTCTCGACTGCGCGTGCCATCTCGAGTTGAGCCGGGCGCGCTTCGTAAGCGGGAAGACTCTGCGCGAGCGGCCCATCGGGGCCGAGCAGCTCGGAGGCGGACGGCATTCGGACTGGCGTCAGCCGTCCTTCGGCGGCATCGAGCCGTCTTCGCCGTCCAGGTATTTCAGGCCGACGATTTGTCCGTCGGCTTCCTCTTGCAACCAGACGACGCTCGCGCGCCGCGGCTTCACCGTTTCCTCGTCGCCGACCACGATCTCGTATTCGATGCCTTGGCGCACCGGATCTTCCACGATCGCGCGCACGCCGCCGCGGCTGACGTTGAGTGTCCAGCCGTTGGTCTCGAAGCCGGCGGCACGCAGTCGCACGCGCTCAGACGCCTCACGACGTGCCCCGCCAGCGTGACGCCGCGGTGCACGCAGGCCATCTGGCTCGGAGTTGGGGCGAGGCTTGTCGCGTGTACTTGTCACAGTGTAACCGTTCGCGAGGGTAGCACGAGCAAGGAAGACGGTGACGGGAGTAACGAGGGAACGACTCGATCCTTGACGGTGACCCGCGGTTCCGCATACGGTTCGTAGTGTTTTTCCTGCTGGCGAGAGGGTCGAGTTCCAAGAAATCTTACCGGGTTTCGCCGAGCTCGAGGTCGCCTGAAGTCATTGACCTCCCACATGAGGGTCTCCCGCAGCAGTAATGTCTTCATCAACCCCGAGTGAGCTGAAAAAGCTACTGCTCGCCGAAGGCTTCGAGGTCTATCGCACTCAAAGCGATCAGATCGTGCTCGCCGACCGAGTTCGCGACAACTTGATCATGGACAGCGGCGTCTCGGCGCGGGCCGGCGCTGAGCCGTGCGTGCGTTTCGTCGTGCGCGCGCAAGCCAGCGATTTTCCGGCCGATTCCACTGAACAAATTTTTGACCGCGCGCGTCGCTTGGCGACGGACGCGCTGACGCGCGACTACACGGAAGTGTCCGTGAACCGCGTCGAAGTGCACGACCCCGGTGACAGCTCGAAGACGCTGGATGTTTGGCACGAGGTCGCGTTCGAGAAAAAGCTGTCGAACCATGCGGACTTGGTGGCGGAGCTTCGCTACGCCCTCGCGCTCGAGAAAACGGCGCCCAACGAATCGCGGCGCTGAGCCCAAGCTCCCGCCGCCGCAGTTTTTTCCGGCGAACTTTGCCGCGGGTCCGGATGGACCCGCCGCAGCGAGCGTGGTATTTGCCGCGCCCTTCGCGCGAAAGTTTAGACCATGTTGAGTTTTTTTCGAAGTGGCGGTGCCGCCCAAGTCGTCGTCGCTGGCATCGCCTTCGCGATCATTTTGGTGTTCGCGCTCGAGTTCCGGGCGGGCCGAAGCGGCCCCACCGCGAGTCTGCGCAAAGAATGCGCCTTCGAGCTCCGCGGCGATTGCGTCGATCCGAAGGAGTACAACGCCGCGCTTGGTTTGATCGTGCCGCGCGGCGCCGATCCCAAAGCCGTGCGCCGGCTTGGACTCCACAAGAAGGCGCTCGATGGTCTGGTCGAGCGCGAACTGCTCGTCAACGAGGCGCAGCGCCTCGGCATCAGCGTGAGTGAGAGCGAAGTGGAGAATGAGCTCTACACGGGTCGCGCGCACGTGTCGCTGCCCGCCGAGGATGGCCAGCAGCTCAGCTACCAACTCGGACTATGTCGCCGCGACGAAGAGGGCCGTGGTTGCGAAACCGGCGCCGACACGATGGTGCGCGAGCTCCACGTGAAGCGCACCGCGGACGAGCCCTTTGACTACGCCGTGTACGAGCGCGAGGTGCGCATGCTCGCCAACCGCGGCCCGAAGGAATTCAAGGAAATGCAGCAGCGCGAGCTGCTTGCCGCGCGCATGCGCGAATTGATTCGCGAACCGGTGCGCGTTTCGGACGTCGAAGCGTTCGCGATCTATCAAGAGCGGCGCGCGACCGCGGTCGTGCGCAGCGTGGTGCTCAATCGGGATTGGTTCGGCAAATACGCAATCGACTCGAGCGATGCGGCGGTCGACAAGTGGGCGCTCGCGAACAAAGCCCAGGTCGATTCTGCGTGGGACAGCGAAAAGGCCAATTTCACCGCAGGCTGCGCGCCCGCGCGCGAGATCCTGCTCGAGGTCGGCCCCGGCGCGAACGATCAGGATCGCGCCGACCTGCGCAAGAAGCTCGAAGACGCCCGCGCGCGCATCGCCAAAGGCGAATCCTTCAGCGCCGTCGCGCGCGAAATGAGCGAAGGCCAAACCGCCGTCAGTGGTGGCGAGCTCGGTTGCATCGGCGCCAATTACGGCGTCGGCAACGAAGAATTGGCCAAGGCCGCGGCCGCGCTCAAGCCAAAGGAGCTGTCGCAACTGATCGAAACCCCGCGTGGCTTTCATTTGCTCGAAGTCGAACCCAAGCTCGACGCGAACAACCTCGAAAGCGTCGGCAGGCATTTCGTCGCGCGCAAGCTCTACACGCGCTTTGCAGCGGATGAGAAAGTCAAAGCCTTCGGTGAAAGCTTGATCAAGCGCGCTCAAGCCGGCGCAAAGCTCGAGGATGCGCTCGACGCGGAGCTCGCCGCGACTTTGCCCGAATCCGCGAAGAAGCCGAGCGGCGATCAAGCTCCCTCGGTCCCGGCACTGGCTGCGAGCGATCGCCCCAAGGTCGACATCTCTTCGCCGTTCAGCATCTCGGGCAATCCGCTACCGCAAGTGACGCCGAAGGAGCCGCTGGCTGCGCGCGCTTTCGAGCTGAAAAACCCGGGCGATCTCTGGCAAACCCCGCTCGAGACCAGCGACGGCTCGGTCGTGATGCAGCTCAAAGAAAAGAACCCCGTGCAACGAGCGGAGTTCGACAAGAACAAAGACGCGATCCTCGGTCCGCTCACCACCGCCAAGGCCGACGACGCGCTCGCGCGTTACGTCGCCGAGCTACGTCGCAAAGCCGGAGACAAATTGAAAATCGACCAGCGCTACGCCGAGGAGCAAAAAGCGACCGGGCGGGACGACGACGAGTGACGAAATCGCCCGCTCGCAGTTCGGCTCCAGCGCGTATCGAAGCCAAACTCGACAACGGCCTACGCGTGAGTGCGGTGCGCATGCCGCACGTACGCCGCAGCGTGCTCGACGTGCACACGCGCATCGGTTCGCGTTTCGAGAACCCGGCGCAAAACGGGATCAGCCATTTCCTCGAGCACATGCTGCACCGCGGGACTGCGTCGCATCCTTCGGCACACGCGCTTGCGCTCGCGTTCGAGTCGCTCGGCGGCGCGCTGTCGGCAGCGACGTACGTCGATCACGGCGCGATCAGCCTGGCTGCGCCGCCCGAGAATCTGCTCGCACTCTTGCCGGTGCTCGGCGAAGTTCTGCTCGATCCAATCTACTCTGGACTCGAAGTCGAAAAGGGCATCGTGCGCGAAGAAATCTTGGAGAGCCTCGACGAAGACGGGCGCCCGGTCGAAGCCGATCATCTGCTCCGCGCGCTCGCATTCCCCGATCATCCGCTCGGCTTCCCGATCACCGGCTCGCTCGAGACGCTCGAGAGCTTCGATCTGCCGCTGCTCCGCGCGCATCACCGCGCGCATTACATCGCGGACAGCACCGTGATCACCGCCGCTGGTCCGCTCGATCCGGAACAGGTCTTGGCGCGACTCGCCGAGGCGTTTGGCGCGATGCCGCGCGGCCATGAGCCCCTCGCCGAAGCGCCCGGAGCGCAAACCAAAGCGCGTTTTTCACACATTCGCTACGCCGGCAGCCAAGCCTCGGTGCGCGTCGGATTCCGCGCGCCCGGCGAACGCGATCCCGATGAACCCGCGACCGAGCTGCTCTTGCGCGTGCTCGACGACGGCATGGCCACGCGCTTGTACGAACGCCTGTGCGACGAACTCGGCCTTTGCTACGACGTGTCCGCGGCCTACGAAGCGTACTCCGACTCCGGCTTATTCGACATCGCCGCAGACGCCGCGCCCGAACGCGCAGAAGCGGTGCTCGGCGAAATCTTCGCCGTGATGGCTTCGCTGCGCGATCGCGGACCGAGCCAAGGCGAGCTCGAAAAAGCCAAAAAACGCTTCGCTTGGCAGCTCGACGAACAAGACGACGATCCCGCCGCGCTCGCCGCCTTTTACGGCCTCGGCGAGCTCACCGGCATCGCGCGCACGCCGAGCGAGCGCAAAACGCTACTCGAATCGATCAGCCTCGAGCAAGTGCAACGTGCGGCCGAGCGCTTGTTTTCGCGCGACTCGTTGAACGTGCTGATCGTCGGCCCGCTTGCCGCCAAAACGCGCGATCGCTTGCAGCGCGCGACGTTCGCTTTTTGATTTTGGGTCGCCTCGCACGACTCGCGTGCGCAAGTTTTGCTCGGCGTTCCTGCCAAACAGGGCGGCTAGCGTCGACGCAGCGCGGGCTTCGTCTCCACGCGATCCTCGCGCACCAGCGCTTCCGCGACGCGAATCACGCGCCGGCGCGTCGCCGCGCTCACGCCGCGCAGCACGCTCGCGAGCCGATCGTCCCGCGGCTTACTCTTCGCCGGCGTCGACAAGAGCTCGGCCACGTCCACGCCGAGCGCCGTTGCAATCCGCTCCATCGTTTCGAGCGACGGGTTCGCGTTCGCCGAGAGCCGACCGCGCAGCACGCGCTCGAGTCGTGCCACCGTTTCGACCGTGACGCCGGCGCGTGCGGCAAGCTCTGCTTGAGTGAGCGCGGCCTGGATGCGAAGCTGCCGGACTTGCTCCGCCAAGCGCAGCGCCAAATCGGTTGCACGAGGTTTCGGCGCTTCTTCGGCTACACGTGGCCGCAGCGAACGAGCGCCATCTGACTTCAACGACATCGAGCCTCGGCTCCAAGATCGCCGAGACTTCGTAGCGCGAAGGTGGCGTGCGCACTGCGTCCAGGTTTCCGACTCGTCACTGACTCGGCGCAGCGGGCGCGGATTTCGGCCCTGACACCAGGTGCCGGCGCGGCACGCGGTCGTCTACGTTGCGCGCCTTGACGCTAGCGAAGACGCGGTCGACCGCGACGCCCAAGCGCGTCGCGACCGTCTGCTCGGCGTCGCCACCCGAAGCCACGGTGGTGAACACCGCCGCGTAACAGAAACCCACGCTCGACCCAAAAACCAATGCGTAACCTTCGACACCCCGCATCGTCGGTTCCACACCCACGACGAGCTTGGAGTCGAAGCCAGCTGGCGCAGCGAACGGTCGCTGCTCGACGATCGATTCAGGTTCTGCAATCGGGATCGCCGGCCGCACGAGGCGCGCCTGCTCTTCACACTCGCTCTGCCTCACCAAGCGCGCTGCGCGCCAAGTACGGAACGCATAGCTCGACGCGCTCGAGCTCTGCCTGGCTTCGAGCCAAGTTTGCCCATGCGTGATTTGCCACGTCGATTTTTCCGGCAGCAGGAATTCGATCGCCAAATCGAGTGTGCGAGAACGCACTCGCTCCGACTTCACGCCACTCGCGGGAGCAGATTCGGCCGCATGCTGCGCGGTCGCCACTTTCGGCGGTTCGCGCGCGGGCGGCGGCGCGCACCCGGTCGCCAGCAACAAAACAGCGAAAATGCGGGGCAAAAGCATGGGTCCGGGCGGCACAGTATCGGGCTCGGCGAACGCGGTCGAGCCCCGGCGATTTCTCGAAACAGCAAGCCGCGAGGTCGTGCTATTTCGGGCATCGTCTGCGCAGTCATGTCCCGACGAGGCAAGAAACCGGACACGAAGTCCGACAAAGCGGAGCACGCGCGACCGCCACGCCGGCGCACGCTGCCAGCGCCGGAGGTCGTGCTCGCGCGCCGACCTCGACCGGCGACAGCCGAGCCAGTCGCCAGTCCGGCGCTCGCGCCGCTGGCCGAGGCGCAATTGGCGAGCGCAGAGCCAGCAATCCTGCCGCCGAAGCGCGCCGCGCGAATCGTCACGAGCAGCGAGCAGCTCGACGACATCGAGCTCGAGCGCCGGCAACTCTTGTCACGCTTGCTCGAGAGCGAAGGACCGAGCGCGATCACTCGAGCCGCCAACGCTTATCGTCGCGGTGGCTTCGATTTCCCCGAAGAGCAGCCGGTTCAGCTCAAGCTGCTCGAACACACGGACGAGAACGAAGTCTGCACGGCCTTGAGCGTGCTGGCCTCGCTGCTCGATCGCCAAAGCCCGATCAAGCTGCCGGTGTTCGAACAACGGCTGAAGCGGTTGGAAGACAGCGCAGAGAATTCTGAGACTCGCACGCGCGCTGCGGAGTTGCGCCGCGTGCTCCGAACCTGAGACGCGAGTTTCGACCCATGGCCAAAGAGTCGAAACTGACCGCGCGCGCCTTCGAACTCAGGCTGCGAAAGCTGCTCAGCGGGCTCGGCAAAGCGCGTGAAAACGAGGCCTGTGTCGCATGTGAGCGCTGCGCAGCCTGCGACTCGTGCACGTTCTGCAAGGATTCCGAACAGCTCATTCGTTGTAACTTCTGCGTGCGCTGCGTGCAGTGCTCGGACAGCTTGCATTGTCGGGGCTGCCGCAACCTTTACAATTGCCAGCACTGTATCGACAGCGAGAATTGCTCGGCGAGCTCGTACGTGATCCGTTCGACGGCGCTCACCAATTGCTCGTACTGCTTCGGCTGCGTCGGCCTGAGCGGCAAAGACTTTCACGTCTTGAACGAGCGCTACGAGCGCCGCGATTACTTCGCGCTCACCGAACGCCTGGCACGCGAGCTCAAACTTTGAACCATGGTCGACGCCGCGTTCGAAGCATTGTGGAAAAACGTGCTCGATCACTGGGACGACGATCGCGCGCACGGCGCATTCCTCGAGCATTGCCAAGCGACTGACCAACTCGCTTCAGCCGCTGCTCGCTACCGCGGGATGAAGGGCGACCGCGATCGCGGCGTGGTCGCCGAAAAAAGGCTCGCCGGAGTCGCAATCGTCGCGCTGGCCAAACTCGAAGGCACGCGAACCCGGCCGCACCCATCGCGGGCGCGCACCGGCACTCTGGTCGCCGCGACCATCTTCGGACTCGCTACTGCCCTGCTCTTGGCCTACGTGCTCCTGGCTCGTTGAACTCTGTCAACGCGACAAAATCATTCCCTTTTAAAACATTGGGCCCCATGCAATACCTACACTGGAATACACCGAATGACTCGCACGTTGCCGCAATGCCCTGCATGG
>DATATR010000093.1:0-9400 GCA_036268695.1 Polyangiaceae bacterium
GTCGCGGTGCTGGCGGTCGATCCGTCGAGTCGCGACAGCGGTGGCAGCGTGCTCGGCGACAAGACGCGCATGACGCGGCTCGCCCAAGAAAACGCCGCGTTCATCCGGCCGAGCCCGACGCGCGGCGTGCTCGGCGGCACCGCGAGCCGAACGCGCGAAGTGATCGCGCTGTGCGAAGCCGCCGGTCACGACGTGGTGTTCGTCGAAACCGTCGGCGTCGGGCAATCCGAAGAGCGCGTGGCGAGCATGGTCGACGCGGTCTTGTTGGTTTTGCTCGCGGGCGCCGGCGACGAAATTTCGAGCATGAAGCGGGGCGTGCTCGAAGCCGCTGATCTGATCGCGTTCAACAAAGCCGACGGCGAACGCGCCGCCGCGGTGCACGCGGACGCGGCATCCCTGCGCGCGAACCTCGGCATCAGTCGCGGCGGTCGCGTGCCGGAGGTGCTCAGCGTGAGCGCGCTCGAGGACAGCGGCATGGACGAGCTCTGGCAGTCGCTACTACGCCAGCACGACGACGCCGCGCACAGCGGCGAGCTCTTGCTGCGCCGCGGCTCGCAGCGTGGCGCGTGGTTCGAGGCGGCACTCGAGGACGCGCTGCGCGCGGTCTTCGTCGAGGACTCGGAACTTTCACGCGCGCGTGAAGCGGCGCTGCGCGAGGTCGAATCAGGCGCGCTGTCCGCGCCGGAAGCCGCGGAGCGCCTCGTCGCGAATCTGCTCGCTCGCCGCTGATGCGAGCAAAAAATGTTTCAAGACGTGAGCGTCGAGACGGAGACGCGCTGCTCGGGCACCGCGCGGCTCGGCTTTTTGGCAACGCTCGCTTGATATTCGCCGAACCAGGACTCCAATCGGCGCGCGGCGGCTTCGTTCGATAGGCCGCTACGCTGCGCCAAAAAAGTCACCAAGTCGGTAGGCGGTAAGTCGGAAGAGGGAAGAGAATTCATTGGGAAATCTTGCCGGATCGAAGGTCTAGTTTCTCGCGATTTTACAACCGCGAGGCAGCAAGCACTCAGCGTGCCAACTCGATGGTGATTTCGTTGCGCGGCGAACCGCGACGATTCAGCGCTTCTCTTTGCATTCGCGGCAACGAATGGCGCATCGGCGCGACAGCGGAGCCCAGGGCAAAAGCGGACACCGTGACTCCGCTGCCGCGCCACAACGCATCAGCTCGGCGCGCTGGTCGACCACTCACGCATGGCTTGATCACCGGGACGATCGACGTGCACTTTGTCGTCAACGGTCGTAACCCAGCTCATCGGGATGAAGTGGTGCTGTCCGCTCGCGTCCCTCGTCAACTTGATGGCTTTGTCGCCTTCGACGTGATCGACGGTCGCGAATTGCTTGTTCTTCGAACATACGACGGGCATGTGCGGCTTGATGTCGTTCGTGTTCAGCATTGTTTCGGCTCCTTGTCTCGTTCGAACTGGGAGCACTCGGCATGCCACCGTGGCCGCGCTTTGACGCTCGAAGGACTGACTACCCGCGGGGCATTCTTGTCGGTGCAGGTTGCGCGAGTGCGCGTGAAGCCGGCGGACGAGCCGGTTGCGAGCGTAGCCGCCTGCGCTGGTTGCGCCTTGAACGCTCACAGCAGACCGTGTTCCTCGAGCTTCGTGTAGAGAGTGCGCCGGCCGACTCCGAGCCGCGCCGAACTCGGCACACTCAGCCGGCGGTGGTTGCGCGAGCGAGCGCATCGAACGCGGCGATCACTTCTGCGGGCGCTTGCACGAGCTCGATCAATACGCCCTCCCCGGAGCGCGGCGCGTCGTCACTCGCTTTGGGGTGAATGAAACAAACGTCGTGGCCGGCCGCGCCTGGGCGAATTCCGCCTGGCGCAAAGCGTACGCCACGCGCCAGAAGCCAGCCGTGCGCCGCCCTCAAATCGTCCACCCACAAACCGAGGTGATTGAGCGCGGGCTCGTGCACCTTCGGCTTCTGCTTCGCGTCGAGCGGCTGCATCAAATCGATCTCTACGGCGAGTGGGCCGGCGCCGAGCTCGAGGATCGCCTCGCTCACGTTTTCTGCCGCGCTCTCGAAGTCTCCGCGCCGCGGAAGGCCGAGCAAGGTAACCCAAAAATCAAGCAGTCGTTGTTTGTCGAGCGCACCGATCGCGACTTGTTGCAGACCGAGGATGCGAAATGGGCGCCCGCTCATGCTCTTCGCATCGAATCACGGAAAGCGCGTTTGCACGCCGCCTTCGAGCTCGAGCTCGCTGTGAATCGAGCGCAAAATGCCCGTGGTCAAACCCGCATGCACATAAAATCCGACGAACTTTGCGACATCGAGCTGCGGCCCCGCGCCGAGGTGAAACAAGAGATCCTTTTTGTACTGCGGGCTATTCGCTTGGAACGCGGGATCGCCGCCTCCGCCTTCGAACTCGTACGCGACCGCGGGCTCGACGAAGATTTTGAATGCCGAGTCGCTCATGGTGTAGATGCGCGCGCCGACGCCGAAGATGCTGACCGGATTCGTGTCGGTCTCTGACTCGCCCTTCAAACCGAAGCGCCCGAAAATGTAAGGCTCGACGAAGTCGAGCGGCGCGAAGCTCAGCGCCACGTCGACCGCGAGCGGCGCGGCGTGGCCGCAAAACTTTTGCTGATCTTTGACCCCTTTGGCCGGATCGTACGCGGTGCAGAACGGCGATTGGTCGTAGCGGAAGATCATGTTGTAACCGCCGACCAAACCCGCGCGGAGCCCGAATTGAAAATGATGACCGAAGGTCGGATCGTCCGGTGACTTCGAGTCTTCCGGTTTGGCCGGCTCTTTCGCCGAGTCGGTGGTGACCGCGCTCTTCTTCGCGTCGCTGTCGCCGTCTTCGCTTTTTACGGCCGAATCGTCTTTCTTCGCGTCGTCTTCCGAGTTCGCGGCGAACGAAGCCGTGGTCCAAAAGGCCGAGCAGCCCAAAAACGCGAAGACGATTTTCGTATTCAAGATGGGCCGACGATAAACGATCTGCCAATCCGCCGAAAGCCGTCGATGGCCGCCCACAATAGCCAACTTCTCATGCCCTCTCGCGTCCGCGCGTTCTCTCCCTCTCTCGCGTCGGAGCGCGCGCGAAGGGCTCGGGTCAGCTGCCCGGAAATAAAAGAAAGCAGCTGATTCGCCGGGCTGATCACGGTTCTAGAATGAGGGGCGGGAGCCAACGAGACCTGACCGAACAGGCGGTCGTCGCGTGACGAAACGCGCGGGCGGCCGAGCGCTAAAGTCCCCGCAGGGCCCCAAAACCTAGCGTTTGCCTGCGCGCGTGCTGCCCGCGGTCGTCCACTCGCGTTCACTGCCGACGGCGAGCCACGCGAGCGACACGGGACCGCCCGCGGTTTCGGCGGTGATCGTGCGCTCGCCGTTCCAGGCGCTCGGATTGGGCAACGAAAGCGAGGCTTCGGCGCGCAGCTTTTCGATGCCGGGCAAATCGCTTTCGAGCGCCAAGATGCCGAGCCCGGCGAGCATCGGCACGGTGCCGCTCGGAATGTACGGCGCGACGATCGCGCGCACCGTGTCGCTCAACTCGGGCGCGCGGCGCGCGAACCAGCGCACGTCGTCGAGCGACTCGAGCACGAGCGCGCTCGGCGTGGTCGGTTTGCCGCGCTTCGAGACGACGGGCAGCGTTTGCGCGTTGTTGAACGCGTGGGCTTTGGGCGCTTCACTCGCGCTCGACTTCGCGGCTTCGGCTTCCTTCGATTTACTTTTGGCTTTGCGCACGATCAAAACGTCGTCAGTCGGCAGCGTGCGCGGCACGGTGACGCGCACCGGGCGCTTGAACGAACGCGGATCGCCGACCGTGCCGGTTGCGACGGAAAACGCCAGCGTTTCGGCCGAAGCCACCACGAAGCGCTGCGCGCTGAGCGGGAAGCTCGGCTCGGGATCGAATGTGCGCAGCGACAGTCCGCCGTCGTTCGGCGGTGGATAGAGCTCGCCGGTGACGAGCCGCGGATCGGGCTCGAGCAAACGCGCGCCGGTTGCAACGAGATCGACCAGCGAGCCCGATTGCGCCAAAACTTCGAGCGCTTGTCGCGATGGCGGCGCGACCAACAAATCCAACTTCGGCGGCACGCGCTTGCTCTTGAGCAGCGCGGCCGCCGCCAGCAAATCGCGCAGCGACGCGCCGGAGTCGCCGCCGAGGATGACTTGGCTCACCGGTTTGCCGGCGATTTCGCGCACGGGCCGCACCACGCCGTCTTCGTCCAAAACCAGCGGATCGACCGCCGAGAGATCGACGCTGATCACGTCGTCGCAAGGCGCGCCGGGGTCGGGCAAGAGGCCGCGGTGCGCCTTCGAGCGCCGCTGATCGCGCAGATAGACTTCGGTCTTCTCGTCACTGACGAAGACGGCGGCGGAAGCGCCGAGCTGCGGAGCAAGCGCGGCCAAAACCGCGCGATCCGCGACCGACAAGAGCCGCGCGCTCGGGCCCGCGAATTCGATCACCACTGGCGCTTGATGCTCGCTGTCGACTTTGCGAATCGCTTCGCCCAGACCGCGGCGCATCAGCTCGAGCCCGACATCGCGCACGCAGACGAACGGGCGCACGCGGCCCGAAAGCAAAACTTGCACGCTCCGCGGAGGTCGCACGAGCACGCTGCCGGTGACCAATGCTTCGGCGAGCTGCGATGGCGGCACGACCAAAGTCAGCATGCCCGCGCCGCCGACGGAGGCGAGCCGCGGTTCGTCCGTGAGCGCGAGCCGCGCGGGACTGCCGAAGCGCTCGAGATGCACCGCTGCCGGAAAGCCGATGCCCGGCCGCGCGATCAACATGCCGAGGTTCAGTGCGTCCTTCGAACCGCGCGCGCTGAGCCCCGGCGCAGTGTCCGACAGCGCGGTCACACAGCGCGTGTCGTAGACGATCCCGACCTCGACCGCGCACTTTTTCGCGCCGGCAAGCCCGGGCTCGGCCAAGGTGCGATCGGGTTCCCTCGCCAAGACGACTTGGTCGACCTTCACCCGCACGAGATCGCCCGCGAGGTTCGG
Source organism: Polyangiaceae bacterium (assembly GCA_036268695.1). Taxonomy (GTDB): domain Bacteria; phylum Myxococcota_A; class Polyangia; order Polyangiales; family Polyangiaceae; genus PMG-095. The sequence continues at coordinate 4,957 of DATATR010000093.1, forward strand.
ATCATCCGCGCGCCCGGCGAGGATCTTCTGGGTCATGGTGCGGGGCGGATCCCCCGCTCGCGCACGCATCGGAGTGGCGAGCAAAGTAGCCGCTCGCCCCGAGCAGGGTCAAGGTCGGCGACACGGCGCCCCGCCTGCCCGGCGATCGCTCGGCTTTATCGCGGCCGCAAGTCACACGGCCGGATTTCGATCGCATTTTCAGAGTCGGCCGGCAGGCCAAAGGCACCACTGGTCAGATTTGTTTGGTTTTTTGGGTGGGAGAGCGCTCACGCGGCGCTTCGAAAATTCACAGAACCCGTCGATTCAGGCTAATCTCGCTGAATGTTCAAAGAGGCGTTGCAGGGCGTCGTCGACGGCACGGATGGTGGAATCGCGGGGCTCTTGATGGACTTCGAAGGCATCCCGCTCGAGAGCTACGCCAAGGCCGATGCCGGGATCGACATCGAGACCGTCGGTGCCGAAGTCAGCGTGGTGGTCAAAGGCATTCAGCGCGCCACCGAAATGCTCGACGCGGGCGAGACCAGCGAAGTCTCCTTCAAGAGCGAAAAGATGATCACGCTGATCCGCGTGATCAACAAAGGATACTTCGTCGCGCTGACGCTCGCGCCGAACGCGAACCTCGGCAAAGGCCGCTACCTCTTGCGCGTGCTCGCGCCGAAGCTCGCCCAGGAGCTCGCTTCGTAGAGCGGTGATTCTTCGAGTCATCGCTCTGCAAGACAGAAAAGGTGAATGGCTACCAAACGAAAGGCGCGCGCAGCGCTCGCGCCGAAAACCGCGCGCGCGGCCGGCGGCTTGCGGATTTTGGTGCTCAGTGGTCCGAACCTGGATCGCCTAGGCAAACGCGAGCCCGAAATTTACGGACGCACCACGCTCGCGCAAATTCACGAGCAGCTCGAGCACGCGGCTGAGGCGCGCGGCGCCCAAGTCGATTGCCGTCAAAGCAACTACGAAGGTGAGCTGATCGACTGGATCGGCGCGGCCAGCGACGACGGCTTTGCCGGCATCTTGCTCAACCCCGGCGCACTCACGCATTCCTCCTACGCGCTGTTCGACGCGATCAAAGGTTCGCCTTTGCCGACGATCGAGGTGCACATTTCAAATCCGGAGACGCGCGAGGAGTTTCGCAAAACGTCGCTCGTCGCGCCGGCCTGCGTCGGCAAAATCGCGGGCTTCGGCGCAGCCTCCTACGGTCTCGCGCTTTTGGGCTTGCTGGATCGATTCGCGAGCTGAGCTCGGCGCGGACTTCACTGCGACATGTCGCAGCGCGTCGAGGCGCGCATTTCCTTTCGCGGCGGACGCGAAATCCGAGCTTGGCCGAGGCGCGTGGAAGCGAGTTGTCAGGCGTGAATCGTGTGGGCTAACTTCGCGCCCCCCGAAGCCTTGTTCCAGGAATCATTATGATGCAGCTTCCGCTCGATCACTTGAAGAGCTTGCTCGAAACGCTCGAAGAGGGTGGCGTTTCCGAGTTCGAATACGAAGACGAAAAAGTGCGCGTGAAGGTCGCGCTCGCGCGCGGTCAAGCGGCGATCGTGACGCACGCGGGTGCGGCGCCGGTTCACGTCGCGCCGCCGTCGCCTTCGTCGCCGCGCGCATCGGAAGCCGTGCTCGATCCGAACGTCGTATTCGTGACTTCGCCGTTCGTCGGCACGTTTTACAAGTCGCCTTCACCCGAGGCCGAGCCGTTCGTCGCGGTCAATGGCTCGGTGAAGAAGGGTCAGACTTTGTGCATCATCGAAGCGATGAAGCTGATGAACGAGATCGAAGCCGAATTCGCCGGCACGGTGCTCGAAGTATTGGTCGAGAGCGGCAAGAGCGTCGAATTCGGTCAAAAGCTATTCAAGATTCGTAAGAGCTGAAGCGATACATGTTTCGTAAGGTTTTGATCGCCAATCGCGGCGAGATCGCCATCCGCGTGATCCGCGCTTGCCGCGAGCTCGGCGTTGCCACCGTGGCCGTGTTTTCGGAAGCGGATGCCGGCGCGCTCCACGTGCGCTTTGCGGATGAGGCCGTGTGCATCGGTCCGGCAGCTGCCGCGCAAAGCTATCTACACATTCCAGCGCTGATCAGCGCCGCCGAGATCACCGCTGCGGACGCGATTCACCCGGGCTACGGCTTTCTGTCCGAGAGCACGAAGTTCGCGCAGGTCGTCGAGCAATGCGGGCTGAATTTCATCGGCCCATCGTCGGAAGCGATGTCGCGCTGGGGCGACAAACTCCGCGCGCGCGAGGCCGCCATGACGTTCGGCCTTCCGCTCTTGCTCGGGAGCGAAGCGCTGAAGAGCGCCGAACACGCGGAATCCGAAGCCAAACGCGTGGGCTTTCCAGTGATGATCAAAGCGCGCGGTGGCGGCGGCGGCCGCGGGATGCGCGTCGTGCGCTCGGTCGCGGAGGTGCGCCGGGCCTTCGAATCGGCGACGGCTGAAGCGACCAACGCGTTCAAAAATCCCGAGCTCTATTTGGAGCGCTTCGTCGAGCGTCCGAAGCACATCGAGTTCCAAGCGCTTGCGGACAAGCACGGCCAAGTGTGGACGCTCGGCGAACGCGAGTGCTCACTGCAGCGCAAAAACCAAAAACTCGTCGAAGAGTCGCCGAGCGCGGTGTTGAGCGAAGAACAGCGCGCCAAAATGGGCGAAGTGATTCGCCGCGCCGTGCTCGAGACTGGCTACACCTCGCTCGGCACGCTCGAGTTCTTGATGGACGAGGACGGCTCGCTCTACTTCATGGAGATGAATACTCGCGTGCAAGTCGAGCACCCGGTGACGGAGATGGTCACGGGCGTCGATTTGGTCGTGCAACAGATCCGCGCCGCGGCCGGCGAGAAGCTCAGTTTGCCGGACACCCGACCGTGGAAGTTCCGCGGGCACGCCATCGAGTGCCGGATCATGGCCGAGGATCCGCGCACGTTCGCGCCGTGGCCCGGCAAAATCACCGAATATCATCCGCCCGGAGGCGCCGGCGTGCGCGTGGATTCTGGCGTGTTCGGCGGCTGGACCGTGCCCGCGCACTACGACTCGCTGTTGGCCAAGGTGATCGTGCACGCGGCGACGCGCGAGCAAGCGATCACCCGCATGCAGCGCGCGCTCAGCGAGTACATCATCGGCGGCATCCGCACCAACATCGAGCTCCACAAGCAGTTGCTCGCGCTGCCAGAAGTCATGGACGGCACGATGACCACGCGCACCGTCGAGAATTTCGTGGCAGCGCGCGCCAAGGCCAACTAGTACCTCGAGTCCGTTGAAACGATGGGAAGTTCAGTACCCGCACATGGGTGAGGGTACTGAACTTCCCTCGAGTTCGCCTTGATCTGACTCGAGAACTTGACTGTCTCGACGTGCATCGATTCAAGTGAATCGAGCGGGGCCCCAGGCTTCTTAAAGGAGCGTTTTGGGCCCCAACCCAAAACGATTGTTACTTCTGAGACGCGACACTGCACCCAAGCTCGCTTGGGTGGATGGTGAACAAGAAAAGCATCCGAGACAAAAGGACTGCAAAGGACCGAGAAATTTTGGGTCCTCACGCTTGGGGACCAAAAATTTCTCGATCCGCTCATGTGGGTCTCCGGTGTAGTCCTAGACTGGGTGCATGACCCAAGAGCTCGCGGCTGCGGTGCTGCGCGGCGAAGAACGCGCGATCGCGCAGGCGTGCCGTCTGATCGACGACCGCGGCGCGGCTATCGGCGAGCTGGTCGATGCACTCCGGATTTCGACGCACCGAGCGCGCGTGATTGGCGTCACCGGCAGTCCGGGCTCGGGCAAAAGCACGCTCGTCTCGGGTCTGGTCACGCAATATCGCGAGCTCGGGCAGCGCGTCGCGGTGCTCGCGGTCGATCCTTCGAGCACGTTCAGCGGCGGCGCGATCCTCGGCGATCGCGTGCGCATGCAAAAACATTTCGGCGATCCCGGCGTGTTCATTCGTTCGCTCGCCACGCGCGGCGCGCAGGGCGGGCTCTCGCGCTCGGTGCAAGAGCACGTCGTCGTGCTGGAGGCCGCGGGTTTCGATTTGATCCTGCTCGAAACGGTGGGCGTCGGACAAGACGAGCTCGACGTGAGCGAAGTCGCAGAAAGCACGATCGTCGTCACGATGCCGGGCATGGGGGACGACGTTCAAGCGGTGAAATCCGGTGTGCTCGAGATAGCGGACGTATTCGTCGTGAACAAAGCCGATCGCGACGGCGCGGATCGCGCGGCACTCGAGCTCGAACAGCGGCTCGAATTGGGGCGCGTGGTCGCCTCGCGCGAAGCTTCCGCCGCTGCCTGGCGCGTTCCGGTTTTAAAATGTGTTGCCTTGCGCGACGTGGGGCTTCCGGAATTGGTGCAGGCGCTCGCTGAACACCGCGCCTGGCTCGACACGCCGAGCGGCAGCTTACGGCGCGACGAGCGCGCGCGCACCAGCGCGAAGCGGGTGCTTTTTTCACTGATTTGCGCAGAGCTCGGGAGCGCGATCGA
>DATATR010000094.1:0-9998 GCA_036268695.1 Polyangiaceae bacterium
GCATGTGGCGGCGGTGACTGCGATCGTGTGTACGCGTAACCGAGCTGTGCCGCTGGTTCGTGTGGTCGAATCACTGCTCCGCTCGAATGACGCCACGCTCGAGCTGATCGTCATCGATCAAAGCGACGGTGACGAAACGGAGCGCGCGCTCGAATCGGCGTTGCGAGACTCGCGTTTGCGCTACGTGCACTCGACTTCGCGCGGCAAAGGCGCCGCGTTGAACGAAGGCATTCGCCTCGCGACGAGCGATATCTTGGTCTGCACGGACGACGATTGCGAGGCGCCGCCCGACTGGGTTTCCGGCATGGCGCGAGCACTCGAGTCGCAACCGACGGCGGTGATCGCGTTTTGCAGCGTGATTCCGGTGCCGCACGATCATGCCGCGGGCTACGTGCCCGCGTACGAGCTGAAGCGGGATCGCTTGCTACGCTCCGTCTCGGCCGTGTGCAGTGGTCTCGGCATCGGCGCGGGCATGGCCTTGCGCCGAAATTTCGCGCTCGAAATGGGCGGCTTCGACGAATCCTTCGGACCGGGCGCGCGCTTCCCTTCGGCTGACGAATGGGACATTGCATTGCGCGCATTGCTCAGCGGTCACCACGTGTTCGAAACCGCGCAACTGTCGATCTTGCACGACGGTTTTCGCAGCTTCGCAGAAGGTCGCCTGCACGCGCAACGCGATTGGATCGCGCTCGGCGCGGTCTGCGCAAAGCCGCTCCGTGCCGGCCGTTTCGAAGCGATCGTGGTACCGCTCTGGCTGTTCTCGGCGCGCGCGCTGTGGCCCCCGGTCGCGGATATTTTGCATTTGCGGAGACCGCGCGGCGTAACGCGCATCGTCTCGTTCTTGCGCGGCTTCGGCGAAGGCATTGCCAGCCGCGTCGATCGAAAAACGCTGCGTTTCCTCAAATGAGCTCGCCGAGCACGCACTCCGCGAGCGCGAGCGAAGCGGTGAGGCCGGGCGATTCGATACCGTACAAGTTAACGAGACCTGGCACGCCGTGAATGCTCGCGCCTTGCACCACGAAATCTTGCGCGGGCGCTGACGCGGGCCCGAGCTTCGGACGAATGCCGGTGTAGCCGGGCAGCAAACTATCTTCCGCGAGCGCCGGGTAATATTGGCGAATGGCCGTGTAGAACATCTGAGCGCGGCGTTCGTCGAACGTGTAGTCCACGCTTTCGACCCAGCTCACGTCGGGCCCGAAGCGTGCTTGCTTGGCGAGATCGAGCGTGAGGTGAATGCCGAGTCCACCCGGAACTGGCACGGGATACACCAAACGCTTGAACGGCGCGCGCCCGGCTAGCACGAAGTAATGCCCTTTCGCGAAGTGCTGCGCGGGAATGCTGCTCGGCGGCAGCCCCTGAATCGAGCGAGCAACCTCTTGCGCGCGCAAGCCGGCCGCGTTCACGACGCTGCGGCAGTGGAGCGTTGCCGCTTCGGAACCGCCGATTTCGAGCTCGATTCCGCGCGCGAGCACGCGCCCCGAGTGCACCGGGCTTGCGCTGACTACGGTTGCGCCGCGCGCTTCGGCGTCGCGCCGGAGTGCGGCCATGTACTCGTGGCTATCGATGATGCCCGTCGACGGCGAGAGCAAGCCGCGCACGGCCGAGACCTCGGGCTCGAGCTCGTGGATCTGCGCGCGATCGAGCCAGGTCAAATCCAGCACGCCGTTCGCTTCGGCTTGCGCTTTCAGTCGCTCGAGCGTCGTCACTTCTTCGTCGCGCGTGGCCACGATGATTTTGCCGACCTGCTCGTGATGCACGCCGCTCGCTTCGCAATAGTCGTAGAGCGCAGTGCGACCCGAGACGCACAGCCGCGCCTTCAGCGATCCGGTCGGGTAATAAATGCCCGCGTGAATCACCTCCGAGTTGCGCGAGCTCGAATGCGAACCGAGTTGAGTCTCCGCCTCGAGCAGCGTCACTTCGCGCCCGGCGACCGCGCACGCGCGTGCCACGGCCAGACCAACGACGCCGCCGCCAATCACGACCAGATCGAGCTCGAGTGTCGTGCTCATCCGTTGAGTGGCGCGAGCAGCGCGAAGTTGATGCCGAAAAACGCGCTGTAGCTCAGCGGGATCGTGGTTGCGCCGCCGTAAGTCTGCCAAGCGGCACGCACGCCCGTGCTGAGTGACCAAACCTGGCTCAAGCGGTAACCGAGCGTGAACGAGCCCGCAGCGCTATTCAACGCGCCGGTCGCGTTGGCGTTGGCGTTTCCGAGCGAAAGCGCCGTGCCCCCAGCCAATGACGACGTGAAATCATCCTTCGCCCAACCGATTCCGCCGCCGAAACCGAGCTGTGGATCGACGACGACGCGCACCGGATCCAAGTACGGTGCCGCCGCGGCCGAGATTTCGAGGCGCAAAGTGCCGCGCGCCAGCTTGCTGAGGTTGCTGAGATTCGCGTTGAACGCGGGATAGATACTATACGAAATGGTGCCATCGGCGAGCGAGTTGCGGTTGATGCTGAGGCCTGCACCGAAGCCGGCTTTGGTGTTGCGATCGAAAGCGTGCGCGTAGCCTTCGGTCGCCACCAAAAACCAGGCACGATCGTCGTTGGCCGACGAAGTGGCGAACGCCGTCGATACCGTCGAATTCCAGTCATCGTGCGGACTGATCCGATATCTGGCCGAGACTTGGCCGCGCGGACCTTTGACCAAAGGGTAATTGAGCGGGTCGGACCGCGCTCCGACGCTGCCCGACTCGACGTAGCCCGCGTCGCCGTAGAGCGTGAGCACTTCGGAGTAGCGATTGGTCAATGAAAGCGTGGTCGCCGAAGTGATGAACGTAATGGTGCGGTTCAACGAGCGAATTTGGTTGGCCGCGAGTGGTGTCATGCCGCCCGCGCTGCCCGGAGTAGTGGTCGTGCCAGAGATGGCGCCGGGCATGGACGCAGGCGGCGGCTGATTGCCCGTGGTGGTGCCGGGGGCGGCTGCGTTCGAGTTCATGCCGGTGTTCGGCGCTGGCGCTTGACCCGCGAGCGCCTGATCCTCGAAATTGATTTCGCCGTACCCGAGCGATTGGCTGAGCATGACCGTGGTGCGGGCCCAAACGTGCGAAACCGAGACTGCGCCGGTGTGGAATACGAGTAGCTGTGACGATGAATCGAGCGGCGTCACCGTGATTGACGGCGCGTAGCCGACCAGCAGCGACGTGTGCTTCCAGCCGAAGTTCAGCCCGACACGCGGCGAAGTCGCTGCCTCGGCGTACTTTTCGTCGCTTACGATGTAACGCGCTTCGGTCCGATCAGCGACGCTCAATGTGACGAGTTGAGCAAAAATCGGCCCCAAAAGCGGCGACATGAGCGGCGGCCCGGACGCTAGCACAACCCTGCTGGGCCGAATGCCGCGCATCGCGGCAGTGCAGCGATTCGCCAAATCAATTGCCGAAGCGCGCGGCGTGACCTGCTCGAATCGCTTCCGTAACTTTGGTCACGAACAGATCGAGCCCGGCGCGCTCTTCGATGAATTTTCGCGCGGCCTGACCGATGCGCCGAGCTTCCTCGGGCGCGCCGAGCATGCGCTCGATTGCGGCGCGCAACGCCGTGGGATCGCTCGGCGGCACGTACACGCCGGTCACGCCGTCCACGATCGTGTCGGTCTGACCGTGCGTCTTCGTGGCGATCACGCATTTGCCCATCGACATCATTTCCAAAATCGTAGCGATGCCGGTCTGATAGTGATTCTGCAAAATCGGCACGACCGCGATCGCCGAGCGCGCGTAGAGCTCCCGTAACTCGTAACGGTTCAGCTTGCCCCAAATCACGTTCTCCGGCAGCGCTTGCTTGGGCCGCAGCGCCTGATCGATCCACGGACTGCCGGCAGCGATTTGTACGCGCACGGGCAAGCCGCGCACGGCGTCCACCAAACAATCGTAGTCGCGGAGCAGCTGACCCGCGGCGCAGATCGTATTCGGTTCGGTGGCGCGGTCGTCAGGGCGGAAGAACTCTTGGTCCGCGTGATAATAGATGCGCTGCACTTGGCTCGCCGACAGCCCGAGCTCGTCAATCGCGAGTCGCTCTTCCGATGTCGAATACACGAGCACGCGATCGAACATGTTTTGCACGCGGCCGAGCTTGAAGAAGAGCTGCTTCTTCGGCGGGAACAGCGTGTGCGCGATCATGGTGTGGGAGTGACGCGAGAAGGTCGGCTTGAGCAACGCCGCGAGCGGCAAGCCGATGTCTTCGCCCGTGGTGAAGTAAGCGTCGCACTGCGCGCGCTCGCGAAAACCGAGCAGCGCGACCGCCGCGGATTTCCCGCCTGCCCGCGCGGCGAGCTTCACCGCTGGATCGCGCGACAATTCGACGTCTTTGAAGTCGATCACTTTGGCGTCGAGCGTCTCTGCGAGTTGAAACACGTCGAGGCGCGGTTCTCGCCCGCGAGCGATGTCCGCTCGAAGTGCGTCGTCGAAACGGCCGGCGGCGAGGATCACACAGCGCATCGTGGCTCGCTTTTATGCGCGAGCCCCGAAAGTCGCAAGCGGCGACGCGCGCCAGGCGGCAAATTGTCCGGTGCTCAGCCGTCAGCGCGTCCGGATGCGCGCTTCGTAAAAGCGTTCGAGCCCGGCAACGATGCTCTGCCAGCTGTACTTGTCTTCCATCAGTTTTCGTCCGGCGCGACCGAGACGCGCGCCGAGCTCGCGATCCGAGAGCACGCGGCCGACTTGGTTCGCGAAATCCTCCGGCTCGTCGGCGAGCAACAGATGTCGATCGTGAACGACATCGATGCCTTCCGCGCCGAGGCGCGTCGAAATCACCGGTTTTCCCTTGGATAGCGCTTCGACGATTTTGAGCCGCGTGCCGCCGCCGAGCCGAAGTGGCACGACCACCGCCGCCGCGCGATCGATGTACGGCCCGACTTCGTCGACCATGCCCAGCACTTCGATGCCGTTGCCCGCGCGATCGAGCACCGACTGCCGCGCGCCCGGACCCATGATGCAAAAGCGCGCGTTCGGGTGCTGCGCGCGAATCTTGGGGAAGATGTCGTCGATGAAGTGGACGATGCCGTCGTGATTCGGGTGATAGTTGCAGGCGCCGAAGAAGAGCAGCATCTCCGGTTCCACCGGGCCGCTCGACAGCGAAAATTGCGCCACGTCCACGCCATTCGGGACGACCGCGGTGCACGCGGTCGGGTATTCACCGAGCAGCACTTCTTGGTCGCGCTGTGACGTCAGCGTAACGCCGTTGAAACGCCGCCACGCCGAGCGTTCCTCACGTGCGAGCTTGCGCCAATTGAGCCGGTTGTAGAGATGGCGCGATAGTTCGCCCTTGGCGCGCGCCGTACGCCGCAGGATGTCGAACTCGATGTTGTGCTCGTCGAGCACGAACACCGGACCATCGCTGCGATGAGCCGGAAACTCGAACGCCGCCATCTGCGCGAACTCGACTTGCACGACGTCGTATTTCTTCTGGCCGAGCAGCTGTTCGAATTTTTTTTGGAAATCCTGGCGCCGCGCGGCCAGCAAATATTCAAAGCTATGCAGCGACAACAGCGACTTCGCCTGCAGCGTCCGCTTCTCGCGCGTGACCGTCAAATCCAAGTTCGAGAGCGTCACGACCTCGCGGCAATAGCTCTGCGTGGCTTCGAGCGAGGAATGCTCCCATTCGTCGGTGCGATTGAACGAGAGCACGGATACCTCGTGATCGCGCGCCAGCCCGCGCATCAAGCCATCTAGCCGACGCTGGCCTCCGAAACGAGGCGGGCTCGGCAAAAACGGAGTGACGAACAAGATTTTCATGGAGTCAGGCCCAAAAGTCGGAGCTCGCCGATTACCACGACGCAGAAAAAGCCGCTAGACGCTCCCCGGCTCGAGCTCTCGATATGTTTCGGGCTCAGGCGTTGAAGCGTTTGCGCAAGCGCGCGCACGGTCTTTCGATCGTCACCTGAACGAGCCAAGCGAGCGCGAGCGTGACCAAGAGCGTGGCCACGGAAACGAAGAGCAGGCCGAACCTTGGCTGAAGCTTCTCGCTGAACGCGAAGAACACGACGTGGTGAATCAGGTACAGCGAATATGACAGCACGCCGATGAACGCGACCGGCCGCAGATTGAGCACCTTCATGAAACCCCAATCCGGATAGCGTACCGCGCACACGAACACCGGGATCAACGCGATGCCTTGCAGCGAGTAGCGAATGCTCTCGCGGAAACCGGGATCGCGCACCACGAACGTCGCTAGCAAGACCGCGACGCCGATCGGGAAGAACACGTACTTCCAGATCGATTCACGCTTGTTGGTGCTGTCGAGTACGGGGTTACCGTAAACGGCGAGCGCGCAGCCGAACAGGATCGAGTCGAAGCGCGTATCGCTCGCGACGTACGTGCGATCCTCGGTGCTCTTGAATACGTACACGAGCACGCAGCGCCAAAGGCAAATCACCAAACAGAGCGCGAGCAAGATCGAAGCTTGCCGCGCGTAACTCACGCCGCGTTTGCGGAAGAGTAGGAAGAGCAGCGGGAAAAGTAAGTAGAAATGCTCTTCGACGGCGAGTGACCAATACACGCCGGTGCCCGGCGCAAAGCCGTTACTGCCGTGCCAGATGAGCCAGTAATTCGCAAAATGAAGGGCCTGCGCCGCGACCGCGCGCGGGTCGATGCCCCTGCCGATCACACCCAAGGCAGTGAGCGTCGAAGCCGTCGCGAGCAGGAGATAGAACGGCGGCAAGATGCGGAGCGCGCGGCGAATGTAAAAGTTCTTGAGTGAAACCGTGTTCGTCCTCTCCCATTCCTGGCGCATCAACGTCGTGATCAGGAAACCGGAGAGAAAAAAGAACACCGTCACCCCGAAGCCGCCCGGCACGATGTTCCCGAAGCCCACGTGAGCAACAAAGACGATACCGAAGCTGAACGCTCGGAGACCGTCGAGCGACGGAATGTGAAATCTTGCCTTCGACACGTTTGGGGTCGCTTCTACCATCGTCGGGCGACCGCGTGGGCTCGAGCGGCGACGACCGGTAAGGTCGCGCGTCGCGACCGTCGGCTCGCAGGGCCAGTGTCCAGCAAGCCGGCGCCGGGAGCTGGCCAACTTGCGACGAAAAAAGCGGTCTTGAAGCGCCGGGGCGGCGTGACCGGGTTCATCGCCCGTGGTATCCGATTGCCGCATGGGCCAGTTGCTTATTCGGCGCAGCGTGGTTGTCGCCGGGGCTTTACTGAGCGCGGCGCTCGCGTCGGGCTGCACGTTCTACACCTCGTGCCCGAGTGGAAACGGCAACAACAACAATTCGAGCGGGGGCTCGACCGGGAGCGCGGGCACGAGCGGACTCGCCGGCGGGGCGAACATTCCGACGGGCAAGTGGGTGAACGTCACGTCGAACCTCTCGGGCATGGACTCCGAGTGCGGCAACCTCTCGGGTATGTCGGCGAAGCCGGACGAAGATTTGCTGATCGCGGGCGTCGCGCAAAAAGGCATTTGGGGCAGCACCGATGGCGGCATGACGTGGACCGCGCTCGGCACCGACCCGAGCTCCGATCAGATCACCAACCGCATGAGCACGGTCGTGTACGACCCCGCGGACACGAACCGCTGGTGGGAAGTCGGCACGTACAACAACAACGGCGCCTACGAGACGAGAGACGACGGCGCGACGCTCAAAGGTCTACCCGACACCAATCACAACGATCTGATCAGCATCGATTTCAGCGATCCGGATCGGAAAACGATGGTCATCGGCGGTCACGAAGGTTCGATGACGCTGCGCGTGTCGATGGACGGCGGGCAAACCTGGGCAGACATCACGAACGGCCTGCCCACAGGCACCAATTGCACGCTGCCACTCGTGATCGATGCGCAAACATTCTTGGTCGGCTGCGGCGGTTACGGCGGCGGCCAGAGCGGCATCTGGCGCAGCACCGACGCGGGCATGACTTGGGCACAAGTTTCGATGTCCGGCGGCTTCAGCGCACCGACCCGCTCGATGGACGGATCGATTTATTGGGTCGGGCCGAACGGCAACAACGTGACTCGCAGTATGGACGACGGCGTGACGTGGATGGACGTGATCGGCATGGGCGTGGTCGAAGGGCCTTCATTGGTCGAGCTGCCCGACGGCAGACTCGCCACGGTCGGCGCGCAATATCTCGTCATCTCCGCCGATCATGGCGCGACCTGGGCGCCGGCGAGCAGCGCTTTGCCCTACCCAGACAGCAATCGCGCTTCCGGCGTCGTGTACTCGGCGCAGCAAAAAGCTTTTTTCATCTGGCACTCGACCTGCGGCTTCAACGGCCCAGTGCCCGTGCCGGACGACGCGATCATGCGCTACGATTTCGATTACACGACGAATTGAGGACTCGTAGCGATGTCGAAGTTGGTTTTGCTGTCGATTTTGATCGCGACCATCGCCGTGCCGGCGCAGGCAGCGCGCGAGCCGAGTCCGCGCAAGGGTCTGCGCCGCGTGATCATCGGCATGCTGCTGTTCGAGGCGTTCTACGTGTTCGCGCTGATGTTCTTGTTCGGCCGTATCTGAGCGTCTATTTGGCTGCGACAGCGGCCGGAGCCGGCGCGGGCTTCAGCGCCGGCCATTGTCCAGACGCGACGGCCAGCTTGCCCGCGGTTGCCAGCGCGGGCGCCATGCTAAATACGCCGATCCAGCTGCCCAGCCCGAGATCGCCCCAACACTGAATCAGGAATACGAGCACCGTGCCGAAGCTGACCAGCGACGCAGCGCGATAGCTCGGTTCCTTCGAGGAACGATAGGTGCGGAGCGCGAAGTACACCCCGACAGCCCACAGCAGCGTCAGCGTGGCGTAGCCGACGTAACCGCAGAAGGCCCACAGCCCGAGGATGCTGTTATGCGGCGCATAACGTTCGAGGCTGTAGTCCACCGCAGGTAGCTGAACGATCTCGAGGTACGGGTGGCCGTAACCCGTACCGAAGATTGGGCTCGTGCGGAAGGTCATGATGATGTCGAAGTTCTCGAGCTCGCGCCAAAGCGTCGATCCGTCCGTCGATGGCTCGACGACCGAGCGCAGCATGTGCACCGGCTTGAAGATCTTCGAATCGGAGCCCCAACCGATGGCAAGATAAACCGCGAGCACGGGCAGCGCGATGTACATCGCGCGCGTGATTTTGCGTTTGACCGGGTTGTTCGGGTTCGAAATCAAGTAGACGGTGACGAACACCATCAGGACCTGAACCCACGCCATGCGCCGATTGTTCGCCCAAGTGCCGGCCCCCAAAATCGGAAGCAGCAGCGCGTACCACTTGATCTGCTTACGCGGTACCGCTCGTTCGAGCAGCACGGCGAGCACCGACACGAACGCCGTCGCGAACAGGATCGAATCTTGGTGGCTCGTGGCCCAGGCCGGATGAGTGCTGCCGGTGAGCGGATCGGGCGGCATCGTCACGGTCATGACGATGTAAAAGCAAAGCAGTGCCTTGTAGATCGCCGCGACCAGGATCACCTTGAGCAGCGCGCCGAGATCTTTTGGTCCGCGCAAGCCCAGCGAAAAGAGTAGGAACAGGACCGGCAAGTACATTACGCGGTTCAGCTGCCAGAGCGACATCCCGAAATCGCCGCCGCGCGCCAAGCCGAGTAGCCAAACCCAAGCCGTGCTGCCGAGCGACAAATAGGCGAAGCGCGTGAGCGGACGCGGCACGGGAAAATTGCCGACCTTGTCTAGCTTCGACTTACCCGAGCGGCGCGCGAGGGCGATCAAGAGCAGCGCGATCAACAAGAAGTCGACGCCCGAGAAAGATACCCAGCCGGGCACGACTTGACGATCGACCGCGTTCAAGTGCGTGAACAAGACTGCGCCCACGCCGGCAAAAGGCGGGATGAACTTCGCGGCCGACGAGTCCGCCGCGTCTTGCAGCGTCAGCGCGGCGAACATCAAGCCGAGCATGGACAGCCGAATCGGCACGCGGCTCATCACGAACACCAAGATCAGATAGATGACCGGCGCCAAGAGCAGCGTCACGAGCGAGTCGTCGGCGGCCTGCGCGATCACGGTGAGCACGAGCGCAACAGCGAAAGCGGCTTTGCTCGCACCATCGACGCTCGACTTGTTCATGAT
>DATATR010000095.1:0-18057 GCA_036268695.1 Polyangiaceae bacterium
CACGCGCCGCGCAGCGGGCGCGACCAGCGCGGACAAGCTCGACTTGTGCGCCGATTGAAACTCTTCCTCGACTTCGCGCAGCTTCGGAAAGCGCGGCGGAGCTGGGCTCAGCCGCGGCGTCGCCGGTGGCGCGGCAAAGTACGCCGCCACTTCGGCGTGCGACGCCACGCGCGGGCGCGCCGCGGCTTCGATCGCGCTGGCAAGCTCCGCGCAGTCCGCGAAGCGTTGCTCGGGATCGACCGACAGCGCGCGCATGGCCACCGCCTTGAGCGGGATCGCCCAGGCGAGCTCCGGCGGCAACTCGGGCAACAGCACTTTGCCGCCCATCAAGCGCATCACGATCTCTTCGGCCGAAGCGTGTTCGAACAAACGCCGACCTGCGAGCGCTTCCCAAAGCAGCACGCCTATGCCGAATACATCGGCACGGCGATCGATTTCGTCTCCCAGCAAGCGCTCGGGCGCCAGATAGCCGACGATTTCCGGTGCGAGTTCGTGCGCGGATTTTTGCCAATGTCGCGGCGCGATCGGAAATAGGCGCGCGACGCCGCTTCGATCCACGCGCATCAAAGACGGCGTGAGCTCGCCGTGCACGAAGTCTTCGCCGCTCGCGCTGCGCGTGTCGTGCAGCGCGGACAAGCCACCCAGCAAATCGAGCAACATGCAGAGCGCGCGCGAAAGACCATAACCCGCGAATCCGCGCTCGGCCGGAAGCTCGAACCAATCACCCGCCGCGGTGAGGTCGAGCGCGTAGCCGTCGCCAGCCTCGCACAGCGGCGCGAGCTGCGGGTGCACGCGCCCCAGCGCCAGCTGCGGCACGAACGGACCCGACCAGAGTGAACGCTCGAGGTCGGGTCGCGTGGGATCGGCGGATCGAACCAAGCCTATAGGATACGGCAAAACTCGAAAAAAAATTACGCCAAACGCTGAGAGCGGATTTTCGCGCTGAGCCTTTTCGCTTCGCCCTCGCTCGGCGCTTGCCATTTTTGGGTTTGATGGTCACGAAGCCGCACCGAGCGCGGCTCAGCCTTCGGCGTCGCGCGTCGGCACATTCGCTGAAGACCCGTGCACGTATCCGGACCGAGGTGGATGTAGTTGCCGTCGATGCGGCGCTCACATTTCGGCGCAAATCTCAGCGATCAGCGCGCGCAGCCAGCGGTGCGCAGGGTCGTGATCCAAACGCGGATGCCAGGCGAGCGAGAACGAAAAACGCGGCAGGCGCAACGGTGGCTCGAGCAAGCGCAGCGGAAATCGCAGGGCCATGCGAGCTTCGCCAAGAGACGTTCCGCGCGCTCACTGGAAAGCGATAACGGCAGCGATCACGATCGCTACGCTCAGGAACAAGAGCGCCGCTCCGACTTTGGGCAACTTCGCGAGTGCGGGGCCGCCGCCGGCCTCGCGCACGCGCTTTTGCAAGACTTGGCTATAGCCGAGCACACCGCACAGGATCACGACCAGCGTGAGCTTGACGTGAAACGCGGGGCCGCCCGCGGCGAACACGCTAGCCGGGCCACGCGCGAAGAGCATGCCGAGCCCACTCAAGATCAGAAGCCCGAGCCCAATGCCACCGTTCTTCGCAACCGGCAGCGCGCGCAACATGAACCTCGCGCGCTCGGCCGGCTCGAGATCCTGGCTCGCGCCGGCAAGCCGAGCCATCGCGAAACTGGTCCCAACGCCGAGCGCTAGACCGAGAAAGTGAATCATCAGGAGCACCAAATAAAAAACGGGCATGGCGCTCGCGCTTCTAGCCTGGGCCGACGCGAGCAGCAATTCGTCGCCTGCACGAACGCGTTACTTCATCTGGTCCGGCGGTGGATTCGTGCCCTCTGGCCAGTCGTCAGCGCGTGAATATGCCGCGTCGCGCTTCGAGAGCGAAGCATCGCCGATCGACAGCTCACGCCAACTGCGACCCGGCGGAGACGCATCGAGCCAGTGAAAGCTGTGCTCGCGATCGTCGAGGTGCACGTACCTCGTGCGCGGATGCGTGTACACACCGACCCCGACGCGCGGGAGCGTGCGCAGGTACGCGGCGAGCGTACGCGCCTCCACCGCGGGCAGCTTGAAATCCACGGCTTTGCCGCTCGCGTGCAAGCCTTCGCGGCGCCGGCCCGGCTTGCGATAAGCGGAGACGACGATCACTTCGCGCGCGTGAAAGTGCAGCGCCGCGCGCACGACCAGCTGCAGCGTTCGACGATCCAATTGCAACGTCGCGCGTGCCTTCGGATCGCGGCTATCGCAGAGCAAGTCGTCGAGCTTGCTCGCCTCGACCTCGTTCAGGCGGCCATCCGCGTCGTACAGTGCGATGGTCGCGCTTTCTTGGGTATTTTGGTTGGTGAAGCGAATCGCGGGCAAGGCCGGAAAAGTGGAGCGTGCAGCGTCGCTCGTCGACCTCGGCTCGAAGCGCACCGTGCTCGTGCTCGTGCTCACGCTCGCACTCGTTGTTGGTCGAGCCGCGGACGTCGGCGTGTGCGCATTCACTGGAGCGTGGTGAGCAAACGCGAGCGTGCCTGCGATGCCGAATGCGCCGATCGTGGCGCATGAAATCAAACGAAGCCGGCCGAGCACGAACCGAATCTAAGCACGCTGCACTCACCCGAGCACAATCGCATTCCGTCTGATTGCGTCGATTTAGCCGGTTTTTGCCGGCTTTCGTCGCGAATGCGGCGCCGGATCGAGGTCGCTCACCGCGGGTCCGGCTAAAACCTTGCCGTAACAATCGAAGCGCGAGCCATGGCACGGACAATCCCAAGATTTCTCGGCCGAATTCCACGCGACTACACCGCCGAGATGCGGACAGCTCGCCGAAAATTCGTGCGGCAGGCCTGCAACGTCGACGTACACGGCCACACGCGCGAGCCCGCGCCGAATCACCGCGCCTTCGCCGCGCGGAATGTCTTCGAGCCGGCGCGCGTCCGACGGTCCGAGCCAATCGGTGTATTGACCCGCGATATTGAGATTCTCGCGCACGAATCGTCCGATCGCCTCGAGCGACGACGGCTTGCGCGCTGGATCGTAGAGTTCGATGATCGGATTTTTTGCGCCTGAAATCGAATCGGCGATCAGCTCGGCCGCGAGCCCGCTGTAACTCATGCCGTTGCCGGAGAAGCCGGTCGCGATGAACACCCGCTCTTGGCCGGGATTTTTCCCGATGAAGCCGAGTCCGTCGCTGGTTTCGATCACCTGACCTGACCAGCGACCGACGAGCGCGCCAGCATGCAAAAAGCGCGAGCGGAGCCAATCTTCCAAATGCTGCCAACGCCGTTCGCTTTCAGCGTCTTGCCCGACGCGATGATCTTCGCCACCGACGATCAGCACGGGCCGGCCGCTCGCGTCATCGATCGCCGTACGCACGTAGTGATACGGATCTTCGAGATCCCAAGCCAACGCCGGAACGAGCTCGGGAATCGCAGCAGCAATCGCGTAGCTGCGATACGCCGATTGCTTCGAGTGCATGGCGACGATGTCGTTGATCGGTGTGTTCGTGGCAACGACGACGTAGTTCGCTCGGATGCGGTGGCCATCACTCGTGAGCACCCCAATCTGATCGCTGGCGCTCACCGGATCGAACGCTTCGACCGTGACCGGCGCGAACAGTTGCACTTCCTCTGCTTCGAGCGCGCGCCGCACGCCAGCCAAAAAAGCGAGCGGATCGAATTGTGCTTGATGTGGCACGTGCAACGCCGGGCCGCGATCCATGCCGAACGGATCGCGCCGCACCAACTCGCAGCTGATGCCGGCGTCGGTCGCCGCTTTCAGCTCGCGGCTGAGCTGCTCGGCTTGCGCGTCGTCATTGGCACACAGAAAGCCGCTGACGCGGCGAAAATCGCACTCGATGCCGTAGGAGTTCGCGATCCGTTCGAGGTGCGCGATGCCGCGCATGTGGCTGGTCGCGACGAGCCGCGTCGCTTCTACGCCGTGCATGTTCGCGAGCGCGTAATAGCGCGTGTCGAGCATCGTCGTGAGGTGCGCGGTGGTCGCCCGAGTGGCACCCGCGCCGACGTCCTCGCGCTCCAGCACGATCACCGAATGCCCGCGTTCGCTGAGCTCGAGTGCCGTCAGTAGACCGGCCATGCCCGCGCCGATCACGCACACGTCTGCGACCTGATCGCGTTCGAGTCTGTTCTTGGTGCCGACGCTCAGCGAACCCAAGGCAGTTTGAAACGGTGTGCGATGCGCGCTCATGAGCGTGCTCCGACGCGAAGCGAAGTCGGACGGCGTTCGCTCTCCGCGACCTCGTCCTCCTCTGCGGGCGGTTCGAGCGTGTCGCGACCGCCCGCCGCGCGCGCGCTGGCTTCACTCATTGGCCCATTTTCCATGGCAAATTGATCGAGATCGAACTGCTCGAACGTGCCGCCGAACGGCGACAAAGCATCGGTCGCCCGGGCCAAAAAATGAGCACCGAGATCTTCGGGCGCCACGGAATCGTCCAGTGAGTCTCGCTCAACCGGATCCGTCTCGAACTCGAGGTCGAGCTCGAGTAGCTCCGGACTGCGCTCCGAGAGTGGCCCGGTGTCGTTCGGCGCGGCGCTCGATCGTTCAATCGGTTCGGGCTCACGTGGCTCTGGCAAACCCGCCTCGCGCAGCGTGCGCGGCGCGGATTGCGCCGGTTCCTGCCGCTTGCCCCGCAACAGCGCAAAGGCGGCAAAGCCCAGCATGAGCGCGCTCCCACTCAACAATGGAACTGCAACGGTTCGGATAGCCACGGGCACTCCTCTCGCTTCTTTTCTCGCCTTCGTCACGATGCAAAGCGCAGGCCGCAACAGACTTGGTCACAGCGAAGCGAGCCCAGACGCAAAGAATCGCGCGGTCGCCAAAAGTGCTTAGGGAAGCGCGGCTTCATCATTAGCGCCGCAAAAAGCGACACTGCGCCATTCGATCACAAGCGCGCTCGACGCCGTTCGGAGCTCGGCGAGACGGAAATGCGATCTCGCGCAAGAAAGAGGCGTGAAACCCACAAATTAGTGGGATCTGCGTGCGGCTTCGCGAAGCTGGATCACATGTTGCTTTGCGAGAGGGCAGAATGCCGGTGCCGTTCCCGATCGAAGCTGCGGGCGAAGATCGCACAGCGACCTGCCTCGCCTTTCCGGAGAGCGCGCTGTGCGCCCCGGTCACGCGCCATCAGCCAGGTTCGGTCTTGGCAGAGAAATATCGGTTGGAAGCCCTGCTCGGCGAAGGCGGCATGGGGGCGGTTTGGCGCGCCTCGAATTTGCTCCTCGATCTGCCCGTGGCAATCAAGTTGATCCGTGCAGATTTGGATCGCGACGCGCTTCGCGCGCGACTAAAGCTCGAGGCTCGCTCGGTCGCTAAGGTCGGCCACCCCGCGATCGTACGAGTCTACGATGTGAGCGAGACCGAACAAGGCGACCCGTTCATCGTCATGGAGTTGCTCCACGGCGAGACGCTCGCTCAAATATTGATGCGCGGTCGGCTCTCGGCCGTGCACGCCGTGCAACTGCTGTTGCCGATCATCGACGCTTGCGCCAGCGCTCACGCGCGCGGCATCGTGCACCGCGATCTGAAGCCGGACAATCTGCTGATTGCGGATGAAGAGCCGTGCATACAGCCAAAAATCCTCGATTTCGGCATCGCGAAGCTAACCGATCCGCGCGACGCGAATCACCGCTTGACCGAGATTGGCACTGTGGTCGGTAGCCCAGATTACATGTCGCCCGAGCAAGCGCGCGGCTGTGACGACGTCGACTTCCGCACGGATATCTGGTCGATCTGCGTGGTCTTGTACGAAGCCATCACCGGTCACCCGCCGTTCGTGGCTGCGAATTACAACGCGCTCCTGCGCGCGATCGTCGAAAACGAACCCAAATCTTTGCTCGAGGAGGCAGCCGGTGACCACGAACTCTGGCAGATCCTGCGCAAGGGTTTGTCGAAGGAGCGCACGCTAAGACACCGCTCGATGTCCGAGCTCGGTCGTGCGCTCGCCGCCTGGTTGCTCAAAAACGGCGTCCATGAAGACGCCTGCGGCACGTCACTCGAATCGAAGTGGCTGGGGCGTTCGAGTGACCCGCTTCTCGAGCACAACGACACACTGCGCCCGAACGCTCTGCCCTCGGCGAAGCTCGCCGCGCCGCATCACGCGAGCGCGGCGGGAGTCGATTCGCGCGGGCCATTTACGGCCACGATTCGCCGCAAATCAGCGCCGACCTCGCTGCGCCGCGTGGCGGCTCTCGGCGCCATCGTCGCTGCGCTCGGACTCGCGACCACGATCGCGCTCAGCAAAACCGTGGCGGCCGGCGCGCGTGCTCATGCCGCGCGAGCCGAGCTCATGCAAGTCGTGACTCGCGATGCTCTACCGCCCGGCGCGTTGCCTTCCGGTACGCCGCGGAGTGATGAATCACCCGCCCCGACGCCGAAGCCGGTCGAAGCAAAGTCGGAGATCGTCGCCCAGGGCAACCAAGAACCCGCCCCAGCTACGGCACCGATTGCGGTTGGCGTGCACGCGCGCAGCGCAACCGCGGGCATCGATACGCATCCGATCGTAACGAGCCATGTCGATCATCGAGTCGTCGCCGAAGCGAGCACGGCGAGCACGCCCACTACAGGTGCGGCCGTCAAAGCGGCTCCGCGTCCGCTCGACCTCATTGCCCCATATTGAGCGTGATCCTTCGGTGGTCGTTGTGATGGGACGAACGGGCGCAATAGGCAGAAAAACCCGCTGCGATCGCGCGGTTTTCATGCTGGCGCTGTGCGCGACGCTTTGCTGCACGGGCGAGCGCGCAGCGCGCGCAGACACTCCGCAACCGGCGGCGAGTCGCGACGCGCGCAAGGCTCAAGCCAAAGCCAAATACGAACAGGGCGTCGAACTCTACCGCAATGAGCGCTACGCGGACGCCGTTCGATTCTTTCTCGAGGCGGACGCGCTGTCGCCGAGCGCGGCGCTGTCCTTCAACATCGCCCGCGCGTACGAAAAGCTTGCCGACGATGCAGCGACCCTGCGTTGGTACCGGAACTACCTGCGGCTGAATCCGGAGGCAGCGAACGCGACCGAGGTGCGGCAAAGCATTCAAACGTTGAGCCTCTCGCTCGCCAAGAAGGGCATTCAGCAACTCACCGTGCTTTCCACGCCGGCCGGCGCCACCGTGGCGATCGACAATCGAGCGCTCGGCGTGACGCCGCTGACGATCGAGCTCAAACCGGGCAAGCACCACGCGCTCGTCACCTTGCGCGGGTTCCGTGATGCGGCGACCGATTTCACGCTCAGCGCGCCGGCACCGCTGGATTTGCCCTTTGAATTGCAGGTCGCTCCGGCAGAACTTCCGCCGCTCAGCGCCGGGGCGAGCGAGACCGGCGCGGCGCACGAAGCTCGACGGCGCTTCGGCGTCGCGCCTTACATTACGCTCGCTGCGGGCGCGGTCGCGCTGGGCGGCGCAGCGCTGTTCGAAATTTCGCGGCGCTCCGCCGAAGATTCGGTTCAGAGCGACAAGACCCAACTCGCCGCGGAGCGCGACATCGACGTGATGAATAACCGTCAAACGACGGCGCGCGTGCTGCTGGGCGTGGGCGGCGTGCTCGTGGCCACGGGCGGCGCGCTGCTCGTGTTCAACACGCGCGTCGGGCCGGAGTCGAACGCGGGCTTGAGCGCGTTGCCCGGCGGCGCCGCATTCTCATTTCGGCGGAGCTTCTGATGCGCGCGGCCGGGCGAGTATCCTTCTTGATTTTGTTTTTCCTGGTGGCGTGCGCGAACACGGTTTCGACCGACATCAACGGCAAAGCATGTGACACCTCGCTGCGCTGCGCCGACGGCTACGTCTGCGACGTGAATACGCTGCTTTGCGTCCGCCCGCAGGACCTCAGCGCGGGCTGCGCGGCGGGCGAAAATAGCTGTTCTGGCGCTTGCGTCCGCTTCGATTCGGCCCCAAGCGATTGCGGCGGCTGCGGTGCGACCTGCACCTCGCCCGCTCACGGCGCAGGGGTCTGCGTCGACGGCAAATGCAATTTCGCCTGCACCGACGACGGCTACGCAGCGTGTGGCAACGTGTGCGCCGATCTCGCCACCGATCCCGACAACTGCGGCAGTTGCGGCAACCACTGCCCGGACGGCGCGGGCACCGCCAGCTGCGTCGCCGGCAAATGCGAGCTCACATGCAACGCGCCCATGTCCGCCTGCGACGGCGCGTGCACGGATCTGAAGAGCGATCCCGCCCATTGCGGCGCGTGCGGCAGTGCGTGTACCGCGGGGCTAGTTTGCTCGAACGGCGCCTGCAAAGCGAGCTGCGCGGCAACGCTCGCGAACTGCGCCGGCGCCTGCCTCAATCTGGCGACCTCCGCGAACCACTGTGGCGCGTGTGATATCGCGTGCCCGGTCCCAGCTCACGGCAGCGCGACGTGCACCGCGTCGAGCTGCGGCTTCAGCTGCGTGGCGGGGTTCGAAAAGTGCGGCGCAAGTTGCGTCGACACCAGCCAAAACCCGAAAAATTGCGGAGAATGCGGGCAAACTTGCGACGCGCCGGCCAACGGCGCGGCCGTCTGCAGCGCCGGCGCGTGCGATTTCACCTGCAACCCGGGCTACGCCAAATGCGGTGGCGCCTGCATTCGCACTGACGTCGATCCAGCAAACTGTGGCGCTTGCGGCAACGCCTGTGGCGCAAACCAAGTTTGCTCCGCGAGCAAATGCATTTCGAGTTGTCCGAGCGGAACGCAGAACTGCACGAACTCGTGCGTGAACACGAACACGGACACCGTCAACTGTGGCGGGTGCGGCAAGATGTGCAATGGCGGCGCGCACGCAACCGCCGTTTGCAGCAGTGGCATGTGCAGCCTGAGCTGCGACGCCGGCTACCTTTTGTGCGGCGCCACCTGTCGTCAGAGCGCTACGGACACGCAAAACTGTGGCGCATGCGCTCACGTTTGCGCTCCGCCGCCGAACGGCGTCGCGACGTGCGCGGCGGGCCAGTGCGGAGTGAGCTGCAACGCGGGATACACGAGCTGCGGCGGCAAATGCGTCGACGAAAGCGCCGATGCGGCAAACTGCGGCGCATGTGGCGTCGCTTGCGGAGCAGGCTCGGTTTGCCAAGGCGGCGTGTGCATGACCGACTGCGGTCCGAAAACCCAGTGCGGCACCTCTTGCGTCGACACCAACAGCGATACGTCGAATTGCGGTGCTTGCGGCGCGGTATGCATGGGCGCCCCGAACGCGGCTCCGGTCTGCATGGCCGGCAAATGTGATTTTCAGTGCCAGCCGCCGTTCATCCGCTGCGGCGCTGCCTGCGTCGATCCAAGCTCGGATCCGAACAACTGCGGCGGTTGCAACAAGCCTTGTCCGCCGATGCCCGGCGGAGTGCCGACTTGCGCCGACAATCAGTGCAGCGTGAGCTGCGCCGCCGGCAACTCGAGCTGTGGCGGCAAATGCGTCGATACGTCGAGCGATCCCAACAATTGCGGCACTTGCGGCACTAAGTGCAACGGCAAAATCAAAACTTGCATGGCCGGCGTCTGCGCCATGAACTAAGAACCTACCGTCCGGCTGGCATGCGGCGTGCAGTCTTCACTGCTATGTCGATCATTCGAACGCACGTTGTCGCATGGGTCGTGCTCGCGTCGCTCGCGCTTACGCTCGACGGCTGCGCAGTCATCGGTGGCATTTTCAAGGCCGGGGTGTGGGTCGGTGTGATCGCGGTGGTGCTGGTAATTGCGCTCATTTTGGGCGTAGTGCGCGCGATCGCTGGCTCCAGCTGAGCGCGTCACTCGGCCTCAATTGCAGAACATGGTCATGGCGATGTCCTCGAAACCGTGCGTGGAGAAATCGAATCCTGGCGAAGTAAAGAGCGTGACGCCTTCGCCCATGTTGCGCGATCCACCTCGCCCCACGCGCGTCGGACCGTATCGCCCACACGCAGTGCTTGGCTCCGGCGGGATGGCGACCGTGTACCTCGCCAGCGGCGGCGCGCAGCTCGGGAACCGGAGGTTCTGCGCGCTCAAGCTACTGCACGATAAGCTCGGCGAGCGGGACAACTACCTCAGCATGTTCTTCAACGAGGCGCGGATCGCCTCGGAAATCAGCCATCCACACGTGTGCGGCGTTTTCGACTACGGCTCGGTCGGCAGCCAAACCTATTTGGCGATGGACTACGTGCGCGGCAAATCGCTGGCCGCGGTTTCGCGCGCGCTCGGCGAAATCGTCGATCCGAAGCGCCATGCGGCTCGCATCGCGCGCATTCTGGCGGACGCCTGCGAAGGACTCGGCGCGATTCACGATCATCGCTCACCGCTCGAAGGCGAGCTCCGCGTCGTGCATCGTGACATCAGCCCGGACAATTTGATTTTGGGGTTCGACGGCTTCGTCAAAGTGATCGACTTTGGCCTGGCCAAAATCAGCGGCCGCGGTGACAAAACGCAATCCGGGATCTTGAAAGGTAAAGTGTCGTACATCGCGCCCGAGCTCTTGCACGGCGATCACGCGAGCCCGAAGACGGACATTTGGGCGCTCGGCGTGGTGGCGTGGGAGCTCCTCACCGGCAAACGCTTGTTCCGCAAAGCGACGGACGCGGAGACGCTCCGCGCGATCACGGAACAAGCCGTCGAAGCGCCGTCGAAAGTGCTACTCGGATTGCCAAGCAACTTGGACAGCGTGGTGCTCCGCGCACTCGCGCGAGACCCCGGGGAACGTTACGCGTCGACGGCCGAGTTCGGCGCAGCTTTATGGGATTTCTTACGCACGCGCGCCGAGCTCGTGCAACACCCCGAGCTTGGTGCTTGGCTCGCGGAGCTGTTTCCCGGCGAAGAAGCGCGCACACGCGCAGAGCTCCAGGGCCTGCCACATGCGCCCCTGTCCACGGCGCCCACCGCGCGGCGCAGCGTGCAGCTCTTGAACCATTTGCGGACGCGCGCGCTGCGCGTCGTGCCGCGACGCAAGCAATCGCGCTGGTTCGCAGCCGCGTTCGCCGCCGTAGTTTGCTGCGGCTGGGGCGCGCTCAAATGGTCGACCTTCCACGCGCGGCACGTGCCGGGCGCGCTGCACACGGCGAGCGCCGCGCTCTTGCCGAGCATCCTCGCGCAAGCCGAGCTCGGCCCGAGCGATCACGCGGCGACGTTCGCACAAGCGAAAGCCGACCCGAGCTTCACCGTCGACGTCGAGCGCTCGAACGGCGGCTCGGAAGTGATCGTGCACGTGCGTCCGATTCAAAGCGAAGAGCATGGCGTCGCGCGCTGAGCACGGCTGTCACTCCGCTGTGGCGCTCTTGGCCTCGCGTGTGCCCAGGATGCGTGACGATTTGCGACCGCACCCAGTCCGATAAAATCAAGCATTTCAGCGCGATTTTCGAGCGATCCGCGTGGCACGGCAAGTGCTTCGTCGAGGAGGTCCCTCAACTCTGGAGGCTTTTATGATTCGCTCGTCAATCGTTGTCTGCGCCCTCGGTTCGCTCTCGCTCGCGCTCGCAGGCGGCTGCAACAAAGCCGCGGACGAACAGCAAAAAGCCGTCAGCGCGCAGGACCAAGCCAACGACAAGATCATCCAAGCCAACCAAGAAGCCGACAAGAAAGCGACCGAAGCGCAAGCCGAAGCCGATAAGAAGATCGCTGCGGCGCAAGCGAACTTCCTCAAGCTGCGCGAGGACTACCGCCACGATACGACGACGAAGCTGGTCGATCTGGATCAGAAGATCGCCGATCTTCAGGCCAAGGAGAAGACCGCGACCGGCAAAAAGAAGGCGGACCTCGACACCGAGCTCGCGCAGATCCACGCGCAGCGCGATTCGTTCGCCAACGACTGGAAAACGATCGAGACCGCAGACGCCTCGACGTGGGATGCGACCAAATCTCGACTCGACAAGGAATGGGCCGATTTGAAGGCCTTGGTCGATCGCGCGGCGTAAAACGCGCGCGCGGACAGCGAAGCCCTCGAGCCGCGCCGCGGTTCGACGGTTTATCTTTTGGAGCTACGCGCCGAGTTTCTTCAAACTGGCGAGCAGCACGCACACCGTGACGACGTCCATCGCTGCGCGAACTTGCGCGAGCGGCGGCATGCTCGGCGCGACGCGGATGTTGCGGTCGCGCGGATCTTTGCCGTATGGAAACGTCGCGCCGGCGGCGGTGAGCTTCACGCCCGCCGCATCCGCCAGCTTCACGACTTCACTCGCGCAGCCATCGAGCGTGTCGAGGCTGACGAAATAGCCGCCGTGCGGTTTGGTCCACGTCGCGACGCCCTTGCCGCCCAAATCCCGCGCGAAGATCTCGGTCACCGCTTCGAATTTCGGGCGCAAGAGCGCGGCGTGCTTCTTCATGTGCGAGACGAGGCCGGCGTAGTCCTTGAAGAAACGCACGTGGCGCAGCTGGTTCATCTTGTCGGGCCCGATCGTTTGGATCGAGCTGTGTTTCTTCACGTCCGCGACGTTGGCCGGGCTCGCTGCGAGCGCCGCGACGCCAGCGCCCGCGAACGAAATCTTCGAGGTCGAACCGAACACGATCGCGCGATCCGGATTGCCGGCTTCGGCACAGGCGGTGAGCACATTGGCGAGCTCGTCGCTCTTGTCGTAGAGGTCGTGGACGGCGTAGGCATTGTCCCAGAACAGCCGAAAATCGGGCGCGGCCGTCTTCATCGACGCGAGGCGCTTCACGGTTTCGGCGCTGTAAGTCGTGCCCGTCGGGTTCGAATACTTCGGCACGCACCACATGCCTTTGATGCTCGCATCGCTCGCGACGAGCTTCTCGACCTCGGCCAAGTCCGGGCCATTTTCGTCGATGCCGACCGTGATCATCTCGATCCCGTGGTGCTCGCAGATCGCAAAATGGCGATCGTAGCCCGGCGCAGGACAGATGAATTTGATCTTGCCGCGGCCCCACGGCTCTTTGCTGCCGGGCACGCCGTGAAGCAGCGCGCGCACCACGGTGTCATGCATCATTTGCAAGCTCGAAGCGCCGCCGACCACGACCTGAACCGGCGGTGCGCCCAGCATTTCGCCGAAGATGGCTTTCATCTCGGGCAAGCCATCGAGGCCGCCGTAGTTGCGCGCGTCCGTGCCGTCCGCGCTTTTGTAGTCGGCTTCGCTGAGCGAGACGGTGAGCTTCGAGGCGAGATCGAGCTGCTCGGCCGAGGGCTTGCCGCGCGTCATGTCGAGCTTCAAGCCTTGCGCCTTGAAGGCGTCGTAACGAGCCTGAAGTTCCTGGGTCAACGCTGCGCGTTCAGCTGCCGAAAGTTTTGCTAGCTCGCTCATCGGATGTTTGCCTCGTAACGAAATCTCGTCGCAGACGCTAGCTCAGCCGAAGCAAACTGCAAACGCCGGCCGAATTGAAGCCGGATCCTACGCCCCAAAAATCCCGGCGCGGCGAGCGTAATGAGCGAAGTGCGAACCAGTGATTCGCTGGGACGACATCGTGTCTGCCGTGGCGCGCCCGTGCCTGCGCCAGTGTCGCCGCCGGCGACGCAACCGAGCACACCCGTGGCGCCAACCCCAAATCAAACCCCGAACGAACCAGGTCCGCCTGCGCCGCCGAGCGCGGCCTTTCCGACCACGGATTGAAGCGCACTCACCAGCGCAGCGTTTTCGAAACGGTGACGGGTTCGCCCACGAACGGCGCGACGCGCGAGCGCGCGACCGCGTTCAGCACGCACGAACGCAGCGCGACGCGCGGCGGCGCGCTGAAGTGAACGCCGCGCGCGACGCCCGAAGGCCCGAACGTGACCACGACTTCGGCGCTCACCGGGCCATCGCCGCAGCTGCGCGCCGCGGCGGCCGCGCCGTTCAACGCGCGCACGAGCGAAGCGCGACTCGGTTTCGCGTCTGGCGCGCTCGCAGCGTAGGTCGATTGTGGGGCGTTCGCGGTGCGGGCGAGGAATCCCGAACCGAGCGCGGCTTTGGCTTCGAGCGGCAAATCGCGCAGCACGACGACTGGGATCGTCGAGATGGGCGCCGCGGCTTCGACGTGCGAGGCGGGCGCCGGAGACGGCGCGGAAGCGCCAGCGTGCGCTCGCGAGCTGATCAAGGGGCTCGGATTCAGAGCTTCGGCGCGCCACGTGAGCGCGGTGATCGCGAGCGTCCCGACGACGGCGCAGGCGGCCACCGCAGAGAGCTCGAATGGCCGCGCATGCACGATTTTTCGTGCGGCCGGCGCGAGCTTTGGGGCACGCTCGATCGCTGCCGGGGGCAACGTTTTGAACTGCATCGGGACGACCGGCGTGTCTTCCCAATCCGGAATCGAATCGCTGCGCACGAGCGCCGCCCGCTCGAGCGCAGGCGCCGCGTCCGTGGTGAACACGAGCGGCGGTGGTGGTTCGCTTTGCGGCAGGCGTGGCGGACGCGGGATCGCATCCGAGAGCAGCGCCGGCGGGCGCGTGCTCTTCGGCAGGAGCGGCGGAGGCGGCGCGCTCTTCGCGCGCGGCGGCGGTGGAGGCGTGCTCTTCGGCAGCTGCGGGCGGCGCGCGAGAAACAACGCGGCGAGCGCCGGATCGTTGAAGGCGAGCGTCTGGCTGAGCGTGATCGACGCGGGCGCGGGCGGCGCGAGCTCGATCATCTCGGCCAAGCTCGCGCGCTTGGCCAGCGCTTCGCGCAGCTCCGGAGTGGTCACGAGCGGACGCCACTCGTGCGTGCCGCGCCGGCAAACTTCGGCGCCTCGCGCGAGACCCTTTCGGTACACGAACGCGATCTCCGCCGGAGCCAGCTCGAGCCGGACTTTCCAACGACTCGCGTCGACGAGATCCGGACGCGATGCCGCGCTGCGGCGCATCACCTTTTGACGACGCGTGGCGAGCGGTCGCGAATTTCGCGGCCGGGAGGCGCTGGGTTGGCTATCGATCACGTGATTTCCCTCCGCTGACCCCGGCGGCATAACACGGCTTCGCGCGCGATTGGTTAGGCGAAATTTCGATTCTGCCGCGGAATTCAGGCTCACTCGAAAGTCGGGCTGCGCTTTCCGGCCGAAGCAGCGCGCGTTTCTTCGACGGCAATCACGTCTCGCTTAAAAATAAGCCCGTTCGCGCGCAAATGGTCGAGGCGAATTTGTCGGATCAAACGCTGCAGTCCATGACATGTAACGTCGCAGATCGGCAAAACAGAGCGTCGCAGCGCGTTCGAGCGAACGCGCAGACGCGATTTGGCAAGCTACTTTTCTCGCCCAGAAAAGCCGCAAAATGCCGAGAAAATTCGTGTGAAAGCGGTCCCAGGTTGGGAGCCGAGAACACGGCGTACGAATCCAGATCGTGGCGCTTTGGTTTCAGGCTCGGTCCGAGCTATGGTCCGGCCGCCCAGACCTCGGAGTCAGTCGACGCCACGCGGATCACCGCGGCGTCCCGCTCCCGAGCTCAGCCCACGACATGCCCATGACCGAGACGCGACCTTACGACTTCGTCCCATCGCACGGCACTCGCCAATGCAACGCCGCTCTGTCTTGGTGCTGGCGCGGACGCGCCGTGCGAGCCCTGAGCCTGGGTCTCGCGCTCGGCGCGCTCGCCGACTGCCGTCCGAAGGAGGCATTTCCACGCACTGAGACGTTCTATGAGGCCGGTCGGCAATGGGGTGAGCCGTCGTCGTTCAATCCGCTGCTCTCGAATCCGGATTGGCCGATCAACGCGCAGAACCTCGTGTATGAGACTTTGCTCAACTACAACTCGCTGAGCGGCAAAATGGAGCCGCTACTCGCGGAATCGTACGCGACGCACGACGACAGCGTCGAAGTCACGCTGAACCCCGCCGCACACTGGAACGACGGCAAGCCGGTCACGGCGTGGGACGTGACGTACACCTTCGAGCTCGGCAAAAAATACAAAAGCCTCAATATCGCGCCGATTTGGCAGTATTTGAGCTCGGTCAAAGCTTACGACGAGAGCGGCAAAGAAGCGCCCACGCCCGCCGACGGCGCGAGTTATCCGCGCCGCGTCGTGTTCACGCTGAATCCGGCGAAGAAGAATCCGCTCGTCGTGCTCGACGCGCTGCAGTCGCAGCGCATCGTCCCGCGCCATGCAATCGAACCGATGTTGGCGAAGCTCAGCGGCAGCTTGGATGAGTTCAACAAACTCAAATTCGACAAAGACGTGGTGAGCTCCGGCCCGTATTCGCTCTTTTCCTACAGCAGCGAGAAGATCGCCTGCATTCGGGACGACAACTATTGGGGCAATGCGGCGCTCTACGGCGGCAAAAAAGCAGCCGTGAAATACGTGGTGCACCCCATCTTCAAGAGCAACGACGCCTTCAGCATCGCGCTCCAGCAAGGGCAGCTCGACGGCTCGAGCACGTTCGTGCCGCGCATTTGGTTGAAGGAGAAAAAAGGCGTCAGGAGCTGGTTCGATCACCCGCCGTACTTTCTCAGCACGTCGATCCCGATGCTGCTCGTCAATTTCAAACATCACCCCGCGGACGACGTGCACATGCGCCGCGCGATGGCCTTCGCCATCAACTACAAGGACATCCGCGAGCTCGCGGTCTCGGACTACAGCGATCCGCTGAAGCCCGGTTTGATCTTGCCTTTCGGCCAAGAGGAAAAGTTCTACTCCGACGAAGACGCGAAGAAATACGGCACTTGGTTCGATCCCGAGCAAGCCAAGGCCGAGCTCAAAGCCGGCGGCTACACGCCGGTTTGGGGTGCGAACGGCGAGCTCGTCGAAACGCACGACAAGAACGGCCAAAAAGTGCCGACGATGTATCTCAAGTCGCCCACGGGTTGGAGCGACTGGGAATCGATCGTGCGCATCGCCGTGAAAAGCATGCGCGCGGTCGGCATCGACGCGCGCGAGCGCTTCGTGGACGCGAGCTTGTTCTGGAATGCGCTCTTCGAAGGTGATTTCGACCTGATCATGAATACGCCGTCGTCGGACCCTTCGCCGAGTAAGCCCTGGTCGCGCTTCGAGGCGATCCTGACGACGCAAGACTTCGCGCCGCTCGGCGACAAGATGTACAAGAACATGGGTCGCTTCAACGACCCGAAGGCACCCGGCTACATCGCGCGCATCGACGAGCTCCTGGCCTTGATCCCGACACTCACGGAAGACGCGCAGCTGATGGCGGCGTACCGCGAGCTCAACGTGATCTACATGCAACAGCAGCCGACACTGCCACTGCAGTATCGCCCCGACGCTTACTACGAATTCAGTACGCGCCATTGGTCCAACATGCCGACCGCGGCAAACCCTTATTTGCCTCCGCTTTTACCGGGGGATCGCTTGGGCACGAAGATGCTTTGGACGATCAAGCCGGTTTTGTCCGCGAACTGAGCGCCTCGCCATGCTGAAGAACTACCCGACGCTGAAACACATCCTCGGCCGCGCAGGCTGGTACTTCGTGACCTTCCTGGTCGCGGTCACGATCAACTTTTTCTTGCCGCGGCTCGGCGATGCGAACCCCGTCGATGCGATGATGGCGAAGGTCAGCGCCGGACTCGACTCGGCCTCGGCCAAAGAAAAAGAAGAAGAGTACTTGAAGGAGTTCGATCTCGTTCAAGTCGACGCGAACGGCAAGGTGCGGCGCGACGCCCAGGGCAAGCCCGTGCGCACCGCGCTCCTCACTCAGTTCGTGAATTATCTCGGCATGAGCTTGCGCGGCGATCTAGGTGGCTCGATTTTGCAGCATCCGAAGCGCGTCAGCGAAATCATCAAGACCGCGCTACCGTGGACGCTCGCGCTCCAGCTACCGACGATCATCTTCGGCTGGTTCATCGGCAACATCTTGGGCGCGCTCGCCGCCTACAAGCGCGGCGTGTTCGACAAATTGATGTATCCGCTCGCGCTGCTCGCCAGCGCGATCCCGGCATTTTGCTTCGGCATCTTGCTCAAATACGTGTTCAGCATTCACCTCGAGTGGTTCCCGGCTTCCGGCGGCTACGACCAGGGCATGATGCAGGAGCTCTCGCAGGCGTTCCTCGCGAGCGCGAGCTACTACTACATTCTGCCGTTTTTCTCGGTGTTTCTCATCGTGGTCGGCGGGCAAGCCATCGGCATGCGTTCGATGTGCATCTACGAGCTTGGCACCGATTACGTGAAGTACGCCAAATTGCTGGGCGTGAAAGAGAACAAGATCCTCTTTTACATGTTCCGAAACGCGATGCTGCCGCAGCTCACCGGCCTCGCGCTCGCGCTCGGCACCATGGTCGGCGGCGCGTTGATCACCGAGATCATCTTCA
>DATATR010000096.1:0-7450 GCA_036268695.1 Polyangiaceae bacterium
CGTTCTTGAACGCTTCGCTATCCACCTTTTACGGCTACGGCGCGCAGACGGGCGATTTTGCGCGCGTGGATCGGCCGGCGAATTGGGGCATTGGTTTGCTCGCGCAAGGTTCGTTGCTCGCCGCCAACGCGCACGCGGACGCAGATTCGCCGACCTGGCGCGGTCTGCTCGTCTTTTCGAAGATGTTTTGCAACACCAAGCCGACGCCGCCGCCGTCCGTGCCCACGATCCCCGCGCCCGCACCCGGCATGGAGACCACGCGCGATCGCTACGAGCGCACGCACATGGCAAATGGCACCGGTTGCCCCGTGTGCCACACGAGGTGGGATCCGATCGGCTTCGGTTTCGAGCACTTCGACTACGTGGGCCGCTATCGCGACAACGAGGACGGACTCACGATCGACGCGACGGGCTACGTTTTGGATGCTCAGGGCAACAAAGCCCTCACCTTCGACGGTGCGACCGACCTCGCCACCCAATTGGCGGCGGACCCGGACGTCACGGATTGCGTCAGTGGTTTGATGAGCGAATACATTTACGCCGGCGGTGGCGGCGTGAGCTGCCTCGCCGAAACCGCGCGGAGTGGCCTCGACAAAGGTCAATTTGGCCTCGTCGAGTACCTCGCGCAGCTCTCGACCGAGCGTCAATTCAGCGAGCGTGCGCTCGCGAGCCAATAAGGGTCACCCGAAATTCGCGCTCCGCGCCGGAACGCGACGCCGAGGAGATGCAGCACAGCTGTGGTATCCTTCGCATCATGACGAGGGGTCATCGCATTCCGTACTTTGTCCTGATTTTCGCGCTCGCTGCTTGCGGCGGCTCGACGCCGCCTGTGCAGAATCCTGCGCCCGAGACGAGTAACGAGGTCACGCCGCCGCCGCCCGCGCCGCCCGCGGAAGACACCGCGACGAAGCCCGACGCAGAGAGCACCCCACCCAAAAAAGAAGAGATACCCGAGCCGAACTTCACGCCGGACATGACCGTCGATCAAGCGATCAAGGCGATCCCGCAAGAAGCGCCGCGCGTGAACGTGGATCAGGAAACGCTGAGTAAGCCGCTGCAAGACGAGGGCTTGTACGCACCGTGTAAACCCGGCAGCACGCACTTCACGATGAAGATCGCGGTGTGGCGCGGCAAGGCCGTCGCGATCGATTTGAACACGACACCGAAGAATCCGAAGCTCGCCGAGTGCCTCAAGGGGCGAATTCGGGATTTGACCTGGTCGGTCAAGGTGCCGTCGCTGAATACCGTCGAATATTCGATGTGAACGAGTTCAGCTCACGCGATCCACGGGATCGAATACGGCCTGAGTCATCTGCACTTGGTCGGAGGTCTTGCCGAAGCGACGCTCTTTCTTGCCGTACTCGGCGAGCGCAGTCGTGAGCGTTTCTGGGCGAAAATCCGGCCACATAATCGGCAAAAACACGAGCTCCGCGTAAGCCGATTCGAAGAGCAAGAAATCGCTCACGCGCGTCTCGCCGCCGGTGCGGATCAGCAAATCGACGTCCGGGAGCGAGTGAGTCGTCATCTGTTTGTGGAAGAAGGTCTCGTCGATTTCTTCCGGCAAGACCAACCCGGCGCGCGCGCGCACCGCGAGCGAGCGCGCGGCCTCGACGATGTCCTGACGGCCACCGTAAGACAGTGCGAGCGTGAGCGTCATGTGCTCGCCGTCGCGGGTGTAGTCCATCAAATCTTCGACCGCGTGCCGCGTGGACGTCGGCAAATCTTCGAGCGCGCCGATCACGTTGACGCGAATGCCGTTTTGGCGGAGCTCCGCGCGCTCTTGCTTCGCGAACTCGACGAGCAGGCGCATCAGCGCTTCGACCTCGGGCCGCGGTCGCGCCCAGTTCGCGACGCTGAACGCGTACAGCGTGAGGTACTTCACGCCGACGCGAGTCGCGGTTTCGACGGCATCGCGCACTGCGCGGGCGCCTTCGGCGTGCCCCTCGGCGCGATCGAGGCCGCGAGCTTTCGCCCAACGACCATTGCCGTCCATGATGATCGCTACGTGGCGGGGAAGAGGCGCTGCACCGTTCGACCCGTTCGTGCCAGTAACCACGCTTTGACTCTCTTTCTGGGCTCGGTTTCCCGAGCGAAGCTCAATGGAAGTATGCGGGGATATGCGGCCAATCGGCCAATCCGTTCACAGGCTCCCTTGTCCCACACCGAGTCGTCGTCGAGTATGGAGCTTTCGTGGAGATCGGCGTTCGAATCGTCAACTCACGAAGATTACTGATCTAATTCCGATATTGCTGCAATAGAGCTGCGGTTTTCTGCCGCGATGGCCGGCAATTGGGCGGCGGTGCTGCGCCGGGCAGCTGGCAGGCTCATGCGGAACACCGCGCGCGGTGGCCCGGGTTCGCTGAGCTCGACATGGCCAGCGTGGGCTTCGATCACCGCGCGCACGATCGCGAGCCCGAGACCAGTTCCACCTTTGTCCGCGCGCGTGGTCACGAAGCGCCCGAACAGCCGCGCGCGGACATGCGATGAGACTTGGCTCACGCTCGCGACACTCAAACTGACCCAGTCTTCGTCGCGACCGAGCGCGACTTGCACCGCGCTGCCCGGCTCGCCGTGCACGAGCGCATTGGCGATCAGATTCACGACCGCGCGCACGAGCCAGAGTTCGTCTCCGCGGACGCGCACGTCGCCCGAGCTGTTGATGGTGACGCGGCTCTCGGGATCCCCGAGTGAGTCGAGCGCGCGCCGCGCGATTTCGGCGAGGTCGATCGGAGCGAAGGCCTCGACGCCGTGCGCCTCGATCCGCGCGAGGCTCAAGAGCTCGCCGAGCAGTCGCTCGATGCGCGCGGTCGCTTCGCGAATGCGCGCGACGAAGCGGCGCGCTTCGACCGGTTCTTCGAGCGCGCTTTCTTCGAGCACCTCGGCGCTGGCGCGAATGGCCGCGACTGGGTTTTTGAGCTCGTGCGACAGATCCGAGGCAAAGGTCTCGACGAAGGGCCGCCCTTCGAGATCGCGACGCATCGAGTCGATCGCGCGCGTCAGCCGGGTCACTTCTCGACCGAAGGCGATCGGCGGCGGCGCGCGCCGTTCGCCTTGACTCACGCGCTCACCGAACAGGCTCAAGGCCTCGATCGGCGCCGCAATCGCGCGACCAATCCAAGCCGCCGCGAGCGCGGCCGCTGCGCCGAGCACGAGGCTGATCACGAGCACCGTGGGCGCGAAATCAGCGAGCAAATTGCGCATCGCGACGGTCGGTTTGACCACGCGTACCGCACCGACGCGCTCGCCGCGCACCAAAATCGGCGCATCGACCGAGACCACGCCGACTTCGCTGTTCGGCGCTAGAGCGGGAAAGATGCGCGAGCCGTCCGCGTCGAGCAGCATCAAACGCAGATCCGCGCCGCGACCGCGTTCATGCTCGAGTCGCGAAGCGAGCGCCTGCATGCTCACGCCGGTGCGATCGAGCTCGCCCGCCATCATGCCGGCCAAGGCGACGGCTTCATCTTCGGCTGCTTGCGAAGCGATGCGCACGGCGCGCGCCTCGATGCGATCGATCACCATCAGCCCCAACCCGAACGCGAACGCGCCGACGATCACGGCCAAGGCCAAAAACATCTGCATCCGGATCGACATGCCGCGCGTGCGCGTGCGAAGCAGCCGCGACACGACGAAAGCCACGAACAGGATCAACCCGACCGAGGCTGCGGCAACCACTATCAGGCGAATCACGGCTCTTTCAGCGCGCTCGGCGCGTCCGTTACGCGATAGCCCACGCCGCGCACGGTTTCGATCAAGCCGGGCTCGGCGCCCGCTTCGGCGACCTTCTTGCGCAATGCTTTGACGTGCGAGTCGATCGTGCGATCGGTGATCGCGAAGCCGTCGCCCCAAACGCGATCGATCAAATCCGCGCGCGAATAGACGCGGCCGGGGTTTTCGAGCAAGCACGCGAGCAGATCGAACTCGACGCGCGTGAGCTCGAGGTTCGAGCCGTGTAAGGCTGCGCGGCGCGTCGCGCCGTCGAGCGAGATCGGAAACGCGGCGCTCGCGCTCGCCGCGAGCTCGATCTGTGAGCGACGCAGCACCGCGCGCACGCGCGCCACGACTTCACGCGGCGAAAATGGCTTCGTCACGTAGTCGTCCGCGCCCGCTTCGAGCGCGGCCACGCGATCCGACTCACCGTCCCGGCTCGACAAAACGATGATCGGCGTCTTCTTGATCTTGCGCCATTTGCCGATCAAATCGAAACCACTGCCGTCGGGCAGCATCAAATCGAGCACGATCAAATCGACGCCGTCCGCACGCGTCGTGGCTTCGCTCGCGGTCGGCGCGAGGGTCACGGAAAAACCATCGCGGCCCAGCGCGTAGGCGACCGACTCTGCGATCGCGGGTTCGTCTTCGACCACGAGAATGCGATGGGTCATGAGTGACGACACGATAGCATTCGAGTAGCAAAACGTGGGCAGGTGTCCGGAGTTCGCGCCAAGAAAAACGCAGAATCCGTGGTGAAAACACGGGATCGCTCTTGCACGCGCCGAGCGATCCGACGATCTTCTCCGGCATGAGAACGCTGCTCGTTCTGCGTCATGGCAAGGCTGCTCAAGATGAAGGCGAAGGCGATCGCGATCGGCCGCTGACCAAACGCGGCAAGCACGCCGCGGAACTGATCGGCCATTTGCTGCGGGACGACGAGCTCGTGCCCGAGCGCATCATCAGCTCGAGCGCGCTCCGCGCGCGCGACACGGCGCGCCGAGTCGCCGCGGCCGCCAAATTCGACGGCGTGATCGACGAGCTCGACGAACTCTATTTGGCCGAACCCGAGGCTTATATAAAGGCGATCGCCGAGCGCGGGGGCGACGCCGAGTGCGTGCTGATCGTCGGGCACAATCCGGGGCTCGAAGCGCTCGCGACGATTTTGACGAGCGAGCCCGTGTCGCTGCCGACCGCGGGGCTCGTCGAGTGCGCGCTGCCGATCGCGAACTTCGCCGAGCTCACGCTCGAAGTGCGAGGCAAGTTGCGCATGCTGCGCCGCCCGAAGGATCTCGACGACTGAGGCTCGCGTTTTGCCGTGTGGGGCGATTGCCCTGAACGCCTGCACCATCGACCGAGCCGCCCATGGCGTGGACCGACATCGGAGCGCCCTCGCTAGCCTTTTGTAACGGAGAGCGCTAAGAAACGGGAGCTAATATGGCTCCCACGGCTCGCCTGCCACCAAAGAAGGATGTCGCACTCGCGCTCCTCGAGCAGGCCTCGATGTTCATCCACCTGGATCCGCGCGCGGAAGGCGTGCAGGTCCCAGCGTGGTTCAAGAAGCAGCCGCAGCTCGTCCTGCAAATTGGCTTGAACATGGCCGTGCCGATTCCGGATTTGCACCTCGACGACGACGCGCTGTCCTGCACCCTGAGCTTCAATCGCTCGCCGTTTTTTTGCGTGATTCCTTGGCGCGCCGTGTTCGCGCTGGTGAGCGAAAAAGGGCAAGCCATGGTTTGGGCCGAGGACGTCCCGGCCGAGGTCGCGGCGCAGGCTCAAGCGCAAAAACCGCCGCCGGAGCGTCCGCGCGGGCATTTGCGGCCGGTCGGCGAAGCGGAAAGCGCGGCAGCGCCGGCTCCGAAGGTCTCCGAAGCCGTCGCTGAGCGTGGCCAGCTGGAGCAGACCGAGCTCAAAGCCGTGTCGGCGAAATCGCCCGCGAAGAAGGTAGCCAGCAAATCGGCGAAGGCGGCCAAAGCCGAAGCCGCGCCGAAGCGCGCGGGCAAAGCCGCGGCGAAGACGAGCAAGCCCGCGGCCAAAAAACCCAGCGCGGCCAAGAAAATCAGCGCCGAGAAATCGCCGCCGAAGAAGGCCGAGGCCGCGCCGGCGGCAAAGCAAGCCGCGCGACCGAAAGCGGCGGTGGCCGAAAAGAAGACGGATTCGGCTGGGCCCGAGAGCAAGCCGAAACGCGAGCTTCCGCCTTATCTGCGCGTCGTGAAGTAGGGCTTCGGCGGCCGCAATTTGCCGCCGAAGGCTGTGCCGTCACGCGACGAACGCGTGACCATCAAAATAAATCTCAATTCGCGCCGGCAGCGCCGCCCAACATGTCTTCCGCGCCCGCGGTCGTGCTGCTTTGTCCGCCTTGACCCGAGGCTCCGCCTTGACCGGAGGCTCCACCTTGTCCGCCTTGATCGGCCGCGCCCGCGGCGCCCGCGCTGCCGGAGCTGCCAGCGCTGCCGCCGGTGTTCGCAACGCAGGCCCACACGCCACTGCTCGAGTCACAGTGATAGCCGTTCACGCAGCCGTTGTAGAAGCTGCAATCGCCTGGCTCGCACGTGCCGGCGGGAGTGCAGGTCGAAGTCGAATCGCACTGGCCCGGCGCGGTGCAGCCGTAGTTGGTGGGGAAAACGCAGTCGCCGGTTTGGGTGTCGCAGACGTAGTTTCGCGCGCAGTCGCTGTTCACGTAGCAGCCGGCGTTCGAGTGGTCGTAAATCGGACAGCCCGCGAGGCCTGCAACCGCGAACAAGAAGAGTGCCGTGACCAGCGGTCGTTTCATGAAAACCCAATGCCTCCGTAAGTGCGCTCTAAGTATTGGCCCGCGCTGCCCGCAAGAGCTCGCGACTCACCGCTTTTTGGCTGCGGGGCTGGTCACAGCGTAGCAAGCAACATGCCCGAGACAAGCCGCGAAGCCGCGCGTTACCGCGGCGAATTCATGGCAAATCGTGAACTTTCCGGCGCTGCGAGCGGGGCCCGGCGCTCGGCCAAAGAATTGAATGCCAAATGCACGAGCATGCTAAGTTTTCGGCCCTTCCCACCAGTCGATATGGACGTTCGCTGTAGCCGCTGCGGCACCGAGTACGAATTCGACGATGCCCTTATTTCCGAACGGGGCACGACGGTCAAGTGCACGAACTGCGGATTTCAATTCAAGATTTTTCCGGGTGAGGGCAAGGGCGCGGCACCTGAGCGTTGGGTCGTTCGCACGGCGTCGGGGCGTGAACTCGTGTACACATCGCTGCGCGAACTGCAGCGCGGGATCGCGGACAAGAAAGTCGGTCCGAATGATTTTTTGTCGCGCGGGAAGCAGCCGCCGCGACCGCTCGCCTCGATCGCCGAGCTCGAACCATTTTTTCAGGTGAGCTCGAGTCGCAACGCGGCCGAGCTCGAGCGCGCACAGCGCACGTTGCACGGCGTCGCGCCGCCCGCGAATTCGATCGGCGGCACGCTGATTCGACAGAACGCGCCGCCGGCACCCGCCGGATTGAGCCCCGCGCCTGCACCTGCACCAGCACCTGCACCGAAACCAGTGGCGCCGCGCGCGAGCCCGCTTTCGCAAAATCAAGCTTCGACCACGAAGCGACTCGATTTCCAGCCGACGTCCACGCCGCCCGCGGCCGCAGTGGAAGAAGCCGCGCCGATTACTGCGCGCGTGACTTCCCCGGCAGGCTCGATGCCGTCGCGCGAACAACTCGATAGTTTGTCGGAGACACTGCCGGCGGACTTTCTGCGCACGCCAAGCACGACGCTG
>DATATR010000097.1:0-18342 GCA_036268695.1 Polyangiaceae bacterium
CAGCGGCATTCCCGAAGAGCACCTCGGGAAAATCTTCGATCCCTTCTTTACGACCAAGCCGGTCGGTGTGGGCACGGGCCTCGGCCTGCCGATTTGCCGCAGCATCGTGCGCGGTTTGGGCGGCGAAATCAGCGTGGAAAGCGTGCTCGGCAGCGGATCGCGATTCACCGTCACTTTGCCCGCGTCGAGCGGACTAGTGCCGGAGCAAGCGCCGCGCTCGCGCCCGGCCTCAATCCCGCCGCCGAGACGCGGACGCATCTTGATCGTAGACGACGAGCTCTCGGTCGCGCGCACGCTGAAAGCGCTGCTCGAAAACGAACACGAGCTCAGCCTCGCCGAAAGTGGCTCGCAAGCGCTCGAAGCAATCGCCCGCGAAGGAAAGCCGGGCTTCGACGTGATCATGTGCGACTTGATGATGCCGGGCATGAGCGGCATGGAGCTGTACGAGACCTTGCGCCGAGAGCAGCCCGGACTCGAGCAGCGCATGGTGTTCATGACCGGCGGCGTGTCGATGGAACGCGCGCGCGAGTTCCTGGCCACGACCGTCAATCTCACATTCGAAAAGCCGTTCGACTTCGAGCGGCTGCGACGCACGCTCGGGCGCTTGGTCGAGCTCGCGCACCAAGCGGCGGCCGAGTAATTTCAGTCTGGCGCGCGCCAAAATGCCGCGCCGAGCTCGTCGTTCGGCGTGTTCACCCCGGGCACGAAATCATTCACCGACTGACTCGCGGGCTCGCTGAAATTTCCGATGAACAGGTCGCCCTTGCCGAGACCATTGGCGTTCGACGAGAACACGACCGTGTCTGCGCCATCCAAGCTGAACGCGTCCTCGTAGCCAACCCCGGGATCGGTGCAGAACGCGGCAATGTTCTGCGTGCCAGTGATATCGCTCAAGAGCGTGCGACCGATTTCGTTCACCTTCGAAGTCGGCGAACGCCAACGCGTGAAATACAAATACGGTGCAGCGATCACCGGACGCGCATCGGAAAGGCTCGCGTGCACGATCGCCGGCAAGCGCACCGCAGGATCGGTGATGTCTTTTCCGGCCAGACCGTCCGCGAGCTCGAAGCAAAAGATGTCCGCGGTCGTGTCGCCCGAGTTGCCCCAGCCATAGCAAACGAGCCCTTTGCCGTCCGTGACTGGCTTCGATTGCTCGGTCGTGTTCGCGGTCGCATAATCATGATTGAAGCAATAGGAAGCGTTCGGATCGTTGCACGCTTCATCGAACCCGTCCGCGCCGACGACCCAGCGCGCGAGGTTGCCGTCGTGTTTGAACAAGAGATAGCTGCCGTCGGGCGAGTACTGAGTGTCTTCGTCCGGCACCATGTTGTTCGTGACCTGCTGCTTTTGGCCGGGATTGTCCAAATCCAAAATGAAGATTTCGAGTTGTGAGCGATCCAAGACTGGGCATGGACCATCCCCGCGGATCGTCGCGCCGAGCGTGAGGTATCTGCCATCCGGGCTGAAGATGCCGTTGAGCGGCGAGCACAAGCCGTACATCGCTCCCAAATCCGAACCGATCGAGAGATCCGGAAAAGTGACGATGAACATCTGACTGTCGCCCGCGTCGTAAGTCGAGTAACGCTCGAACACGAGTTTGCCGGGCGGAATCATCAGCCCAGCACCGCCGCCGTTCGCGCCCGCAACGCCGGACGCGCCGCTCTCGGCAACCCCACCCATTCCGGATGCGCTCGCTGTGCCGGCGCTGCTCGTCCCACCACCGCTATTGGCGCCGGCAATGACGTAATAGTTTTCGTCCAAGCCCAAGACCGGCGCGCAACCGGCGAGCGCAAGCAAAACGATGCCCGCGCAAAACGCGCGGTAGGGCGAACGCACGCCGCTCAAAACGCTCCGGCAAGGCCGAGAACGGTCGGCGAAATGGCGACCACCGATACGCCCTTCGACTGCGTCGTCCGAGCTTCGGTCCGCGGGGTGTCGACTAAGTAGATAATGACCGAGCTTACCAGCCCGGCGACACCCACGCCAAAACCGACCGTGCTCACCGTGGCCTCGGTTTTGGCAGCGTCCGCCGCGTCCTTCCCGCGCTGCGTAGTGCACGCCGGACCGTTGCAATCGCCGTCGACGATGCTCTTGTCGCGGAGCGCCATCAAACCCGCGATCGACCCGGTCAAAATTCCCGCAACCCCCACGCCGCCCGTGACATACACCCACGGCGACGTTTCACGTTCGACTGGCGGCAGCGCGTTCCTCGATGTAGGCGCCGCTGCGCGCTCGGCTTCACGCGCGTTGGCGAACCCGAGCACGACGGTTTTGTGCTCGCGTTTCGCCAGCACCACGCGCTGTTCGGTGCGCGCGCCGTCCGGAGCCACGAACACGATCACATGCTCGCCCGGATCGACCGGCACTTCGAGGCCTTGTGCGCTCGGTGGCAGCGGCACGCCGTCGCGCAACACGCTCGAATTTTGCTGCACGCTCGCCGAAACGACGACGGTCAAATACGGCAATTCGGGCAGGATCTGCGCGCGTTCATGCTCCGCCGAGCGCCGTCGCTCTTCTTGTGCCGCGCGTTCGCTCGCGGGCAGCTTGGCCACGGCTTTGAGGAAGCCTTCGTAGTGCGCGGCCGCGCTGGCGAGGCGGCCCGCGCGGAGTTCGCACGTGGCCCAAGTGAAGAGCACGCCCGGCAATGGTTCGATTCGGTAACTTTCGGCCAAGAGACGACACGCGCTCGAAAAGTCCCCGGCGCGAAATGCGTCGACGCCCCTTTCGTACGCAGCTTGGGCCGGGCTGCTCTCGGCGTGCGCCGCGCCGCTCAGGAGCAGCATCCCACACAGTGCGCACGAGCTCAGAATTCTCTTTCCCCACCGGAATCCACCGAGCGCGGAGCGCTGCGATGCAAGTGATTGGAGAGCTGGTCGAGCGCGCACTGAGGCTTGGTGTATCACGAGGATTTCACGCGAAAAAGGTCGATAACCGTTCCGAATGGTAGACTGAAGACAATGGCCGCGGCGCTGGAGAGTCGGACTAAGCAGCCGACGCAGCTCGGCCGCTACGCGCTGTTCGATCAGATTGCGCAAGGCGGCATGGCGACCGTGCATCTCGGGCGGCTGATCGGGCCGATCGGCTTCTCCAAGATCGTCGCGATCAAGCAGATGCACGAGAGCGCGGCGCGCAATCCGGATTTCGTTGCCATGTTCTTGGACGAAGCGCGGCTCAGCGGGCGCGTGCAACATCCCAACGTCGTGGCCACGTTCGACGTGATCGCGAGCGGCGGCGAAGCCTTCTTGGTGATGGAGTACGTGCATGGCGAGTCGCTCTCGGCGTTGCTTCGCGCGACACGCCTGCGCGCTGAACGACTCGCGCCAGCGTTCGCCGTTCACATCTTGTGCGACGTGCTCGCTGGTTTGCATGCGGCGCACGAAGCCACCGACGAACACGCTGAACCGCTCAATCTGATTCATCGCGACGTCTCGCCGCAAAACATCATGGTCGGTGTCGACGGAGTCGCGCGCGTGCTCGACTTCGGCATCGCCAAAGCAGCGGGGCGCTTGCAAGAGACTCAAACCGGTCAACTGAAAGGCAAGCTCGGCTACATGGCTCCCGAGCAATTGCTCGGGCGACCACTCGATCGAAGGGTCGATATTTTCGCCGCCGGGATTTGTTTGTGGGAATCGATCTCCGGACGCAAGATGTTCGACGCCGACAACTCCGGGCAGTTGATGTATCAAGTGCTGGAGACCGATATTCCGCCGCTTTCCGCGATTGCGGACGTCTCGCCTGCCTTGTCGCGCGCCGTCGAACGCGCGATCTCTCGCGATCCGAACGAGCGCTTCGCGACGGCGCGCGATTTCGCGCGCGAGCTCGAGCAAAGCACCGAGCTCGTATCACCGCGTCAGATCGGCGATTGGGTCACGAGCCTGAGCGGCGAAGCGCTGTCGCGGCGTTTCGAGCGTCTGCGCGCAATCGAAGCCACGCCGCTCACGACCACGACGGCAGTGGTCGCGCGCGCCAGCTCCGGCTTTCACGAACGCGATTCGTTTCATCCGGCCGGCGAAGATGCACTGACCGAGCCCGCGCAAGCCGACGCATCGGGCGCGCAACCCACCGCGTCGGCAACGCCGTCCTCGCCGCACGCGCGAAAGCGAGCTTGGTTTTTTGGGGTTGCCTTGGGCGCGCTCGTGCTGCTTGGTGGGGGCGCATTCGCCGCGCTGCGCGCCAGCTCCGACGCGATTCCCGCTTCGCCGTCCAGCGCGACGGCGAGCGCGGCACCCGTCACTGCGGCGCCATCGGTCGCGCCCACCGCGACGACTGTGACCGGCAGCGCCGCACCCGGCCCGACCGAATCCGGCAGCGCCGCGCCCAGCGCGAGCGCAATCGCGCCGACGAAAGCCGCGCCTGCGACCAAGCACGTGGCCAAGAAGAAGCCAGCGCGAGCGCCCGCGCCGCGCCCCGAAGACCTATTTTCGCGCAAATGACGAGCGCGCAACTTGCGTAGTTGTAGCTACGCTCATTGCACACCGCGCAGCCAGCGTAACCCGAACGCGCATTCGAATTCGGGGTCTGCGCGAGCGGCATCGTCTTTGCT
Organism: Polyangiaceae bacterium; assembly: GCA_036268695.1. Lineage (GTDB taxonomy): Bacteria > Myxococcota_A > Polyangia > Polyangiales > Polyangiaceae > PMG-095. The sequence continues at coordinate 4,544 of DATATR010000097.1, forward strand.
TTTGAGTGCGCCGAAGAGGTCACTCAAAGAATGCAATCGTTGAAGCTCAAGGTTCGATTCGTGTCCGTGTTTGGTTTCTGTGCCGCCGCGGCCGTAGCCTGCGGCGACCTGACGCCGGCCCCGGTCATGAGCACGACAGCGGGCGGGAGCTCGAGCAACGACCAAGGCAGCAGTGGTTCCGGCACGACGACCACGACCACCGGCGGCGACAGCAACACGTCGACAGCCGGCAGCTCGAGTGGAGGCGACATGCCCGACGCGGGCGACCTGCCTGACGCAAACAGTGGCGGCAGCGCGGGCAGCGGCGGCAGCGCCGGTGCAAGCGCGGGCGGCTCCGCAGGCAGCAGCTCGGGCGGGAGCGCCGGCACGGGCACGATCGTCGATCCGTGCAGTCACAGCGGGCCCCGCACACGCACCGATCTCACACCCACGAACGGCCGCGTCGATTGCACGACCAACGACTTCGGAATCGAAGGCGATTGGAAGCTCAATAGCTCCGACCCGCAGCTGATGACCGTAGATTTCACCGGTTCGAACGTGTGCGGCAAAGGCACGATCGCGCAAGTCGTCGCCACGCCGACCAGCAACGGGCAACCGGATTTCGGGCGTTATTGGGGCGGTGGGCTCGCTTTCGTGATGAACAACGCGACCGCCGGCGCGCCCGCATTGCCCTACGACGCGAGCGCGAACGGACTGCTCGGCATCAGCTCGGTGATCAGCGGCAACACCATTCCAGCCGAGATGCGCTTCAAGTTCAAGATGATCGGCTCGAACGAAAATTACTGCCTCGAGCTCAAAGGCGCGACCTCCGGTCAGACGATCACCTTGCACACGGGCGACGCCGTCCACAACTGCTGGGCACCCGACAACGCCAGCACGCTCGACATCACGATGATCGAAAATTACGAAGTGCAGGTCGTGTCGCAGACGACGGAGGCAGTGCCGTTCGACTTCTGCCTCACGAACATCACCGCGATATCGCAGTGAGCTACTCGGGCAACGCTTCGGGATCGTCGACCAACACCGGCGTATCGAGCTTGGTGCGACGCATGATTTCGTTGATTAACGCGGGAAAACGCAGCGCACCGTAGGTGGCCGCGGTGGAGGCACCGATCGCCGTCGCCCAGCCAATCGGGCCGAGCGGGCGACAGCCGAACAAGTGACTGAGGCCTGGCGTTTGCACGATGCCCGCGAGTAACGCCGCGGATGTCACGCTCGTCACGAGCACCGGACGACTGAAGCGCCCCGAAACCAGCGTTTGCCCGAGCTGCGATCCGACCAACGCGAGCAAGCCGATCGTGTTCGCGCTGGTACGCGTGCCCGTGAGTCGCCCGACGATCCAGGCCGAGCTCGCACCGAGCGTCGTCACCACCGCGCGGGCGGCGATATCGCGGTTCAATGCTTTGCCGAGCGAAGCTTCGGGGCCTTCGTCGGCGAGCGATTTCATTTTTTCTCGAGCCGGCGGTCGGAGCGCGATCGCCATCGCGGGCGCGACGTCGGTGAGCAAATTGACGAGCAAGAGTTGGCGCGCGTTCAGCGGCGGACGCCCGTCGAGCAAGCCGGCGCCGAGCGTGAAGCCGATTTCGCCGAGATTTCCGCCGATCAAGATCGATACCGCGTCGCGCACGGAGGCCCACATCGCGCGGCCTTCGACCACGGCCAAGACCAAGGTCTCGATTCGTTCGTCCGTGAGCACGATGTCCGCCGCTGCGCGCGCAGCCGAGGTGCTCTGCTCCCCGATCGCGATGCCGACGTTCGACAAGCGAATCGCGGGCGCATCGTTCGCGCCGTCGCCGACCATCGCGACGACACGGCCAGCGCGTTGCAACGCGCGTACGACGCGCACCTTCTGCGCTGGTGTCACGCGCGCGAACACGCCGATGCCCGCGATCTTGCGATCCAGCTCGTCGTCGGAGAGCTCGCTCAGTTCCGTGCCCGTCAACACAGCGCGACCGCGCAGCAAATCGACGTCGCGCGCGACGGCTTCCGCGGTGCTCGGATGATCGCCGGTGAGCATCACGACTTCGACGCCTGCGGCGCGCAGATCCGCGACGGCTTGTGCTGACGTGGCTCGCACTGGATCGCTGAAGGCAACGAAACCCCTAAAAACCAAGGCTTCCAGCTTCGTGAGCTCGAATGACTCCGACGCCGCATAGTCGCGCTCACAGACCGCGATCACGCGCAACCCGCGCCGCGCAAACTCACGCGCCTTGGCGAGCAGCTCGGCGCGAAGCGCGCGATCGAGCGGCACGCGTTCGTCACCGCGTTGCCAGTGCTCGGCGTACGGCAAAATGGTCTCGGGTGAACCTTTCACGGCCACGAGCACGCGGTCGTCCGCCCGATAGCTCACCGCTTGATAGCCGCGACCAGCTTCGAACGCGAGATCGGCGCCACGGCTGAGTCCGAGCTGCTCGTGGTCGGCTTCGATCTTTCGCAGCTTGCCGGCGCGCGCGAGCGCCGCGTCCATCGGATCTTGAGTCGAGGGACCAGCGCGAAAATCGGGAGCCGCGCGCAGCGCTGCGACGAGCACGCTCGTGCCTATTGCGGAAAGCTCGGAGAACGCGCTCGTTTCCTCGCCGTCGGAGACGACGCTGAGCTCGACGCGGCCTTCGGTCAAAGTGCCGGTTTTGTCGATGCAGAGCAGGTCGACACGGCCGAGCGCTTCGATGCTGCGCGCGTTGCGCACGAGCGCGCCCTGCTTCGACAAACGATCCGCGGCCGCGAGCTGCGCGGCGGTCGCGAGCAGCGGCAAGCCTTCGGGCACGGAGGCGACCGCCAAGCTCACGCCTGCGCCGACCAAGTCTTCGAGTTTGCGCCCGCGCAAGAGCCCCGCGCCGATCACGCTCACGCCCGCCGCGAGCGCGATCGGGCCGGTGAGATTGATCAGCGACTTCATGCGGCGCTCGACACCGCCGCGGCTCGCGTCGCGTTTCGAGGCGACGGCGCCACGACGCGCTTCGGTTTCGTCGCCCGTCGCGACCACCACGGCGGCGGCGCGCCCCGCGGCAAGCGCAGTGCCTTCGAACAACATCGACGCGCGATCGGCGACCTGTGGCTCGAATGAGGCGGCCGCGCTCTTGCGCACGGGCAAAGATTCGCCGGTGAGGCTCGACGCGTCGACTTCGACCGATTCAGCTTCGACGATGCGGCAATCAGCGGGCACGACATCGCCCGCTTCGAGCAAGATCACGTCGCCGCGCACGAGCTCGGTCGCGTCGACTTCGCTGATTTCAGCGCCGCGACGCACGAGCGCGCGGCGGCGCGCCGTGCGGGTGAGCTCGCGAATGCGCCGCTCGGTGCGAAAGCGCTGCACGCCGCCGATCACGGAGTTGAGCATCACCACTCCGCCGACCATGCCCGCGTCTCCGAACGAGCCGACGGCGGCGGACAAGCCCGCGCCAGCGGCCAAGAGCGGCGCGAGTGGATTGAACAATTCGTCCGTCACGTTCTCGGCGAGCTCGGCCCATGCGGAACGCTGCTCGGGCTGGCGCCGACGGCGGCGCAGCGAATCGCGGCGCAGCAAACCTTCGCGCGAAGTGCCGAGCTTCTTCAACACGCCGTCGGCTTCGAGCGCGTGCCACGGCGTACGATCGCGCGGCGGCGGCAGCGCGCGCCGCGACAGCTTCATCGACCCGCGCACACCGTTCATCATCGACACGAGTGAAGCCGCGTTCACGACCGCGATCACGCGCCGCCCAGTGAGCGGCAGCACGCCGCCCGCGGAAACCAGCGCGCCGAGCGTGGCCGCGCCGAGCGCGATGTTCACACTCTGCTTCGAGACTTGGCGCGCGACGACACACGAATGAATCAAAAAGCGCACATCCGAGAGATCGTCGCGACAGATGATGTGCGCGCCCCACGGCGTCGGTTCGCCTTCGCGCATGAGGCCGATCGCGCAATCGGCGGCCGCTATGCCCGCTGAAGCGCCGGTGACGACCGCGCAAACGGTGCGACCCTCGCGCTGTAAGCGCCGGATGCCGCGCGTGAAGCCGTCACCCTCGGGGATTGTGTCGTCGGCGGCGATACCTTGCAGCACGGCTTCGTTGTTGGACGCAATCACGACTCTCATCTGCGCTTCGTGCGCAGCGGCGATCAGCTCGTCGATGCCGGTCTGCGGGATCAAATCGACTTCCGCCGCGGCGATCAGCGTGCCCGAGAGCATCAACCCAAAAACCAAACCACCGCGCGCGCCGAGCCCGGGGGTGTGCAGCGCGAGCTCGGCCGGCACGGCGACGTCGAGCACGCCGAGCGGCGCGAGCGTGTAGTCGTCGTTGCGCTTGATGTCGATCGGTCGTTCGACGTCGAGCAGCTGCTGAATCATGCGCCGCGCTTCGGCTTCGTCGGCGTCGGTCGCGACCACTAAATTGCGGATCTCGAAGCGATCGCGCGCCACCAAATCAGCTTGTAAAACCAGGCAATCGATGCGATCGAGCTTTCGCAGCGCTTCGGGATCGACGACCAGAGTTTGGCGTCTGGCGAGCGCGCGGCTCAAATCCGCGGCGAATGCTTCACGGCCGAGTCGCGCCGGGGTTGGCAAGCCACCGAAGAGCGCGGCGACCGCACGCTGCACGCTGCGCGTCGTGAGGAAGCTGACCGCAAAGCCACCGAGCGACACGACCCAGGCGCGATCTGCATATTCTTCGATCGGGCCGCGTGGCAACGTGCGTGGCCGAGGCTCGCGCAGGGCGGCGTCGAAGCTGTGCGTGTGCTGAGTTTGGCAGAGCTCGGCTTCGCGCTGTTGCCACACCCGCTGCCGGGCTTGCGCTTCGCCGATCAAGGAGAGCTTGCGCACGGCTTCGACGAAAGCGCTGCCGGGGCGCTGCGCGGCGCCATACGCGAGCGCCGCGGTGACGTGCATTGCCAGATCCGCGCGCAACGGCCCAAGCCGATCTTCGGCCACTCGGCGCAAGCGATCGGTCGATTGCACGACGGCGACCAGCGCGGCGACGGTGCTACCGATGCGCGATGCCGGTATGGGCGAGAATTTGAGCCCGATGCCGGAGATGACGCCGAGTGCATCCGCCGCTAAGCCGACCCAAAGCCGCTCCACGGTTTCGACATCCGCCGGGTGCTCCCAAATTTCGTCGCGGAATGCGGCTTCGCGCACGCCCGCGGCGCGCTCGGCTTCGGCGACGACCGCGCAGAGCTCAGCGAGCGAGTAGGCGTCTTCTTCGAACGAGACGACGACGCGCCGCGAGTGAGGATTCAGTTCCACCCACTCGACGCGCGATAGCTCCTTGTAACCGATCTCGACTTGGCGCGCGAAGATCGTCAGCTCCGAAGGAGTGAGCTCGCGAAACTCGATGTGCGCGCGCGTCTTCCCGATCCAGGTCCTGCGTGAGCGCTCGGCGAAAAGCTTTTTGACGGTGCCGAGCAGGCGAGAAACGTCCATCGACTTCGGTTTTCTCACGAACCAACCCGTGCGCGCTACTGCCCTGCGAAACGGTCGGTCGCCGAGATCAATTCGTGCACGGTTCCCGGCTCATACGCCGAATGTCCCGAATCGGGCACGACGCGAAAATCGGCTTCGGGAAAGGCGCGTGATAGCTCCCACGCGCTCTGCAGCGGGCAGACGACATCATAGCGACCTTGAATGATCACCGTCGGAATCTGACGGATGCGCGTGATGTCATCGAGCAATTGATTTTCGTGCGCGAGGAAGCCGCGATTGACGAAGTAGTGACATTCGATCCGCGCGAACGCGAGGCTGAACTCGTCCCCGGCGCAGCTCTTGATGTACTCCTCGTCTTGCAAGAGATTGCTCGTGCTCGCTTCCCACACGCTCCACGCGCGCGCCGCTTCTTGACGCACGAACGCGTTCTCGGAAGTGAGCCGGCGATGGTATGCCGCGATCAGATCGCCACGCTCGGCGAGCGGGATCACGGCCAAGTATTTTTGCCAAGCGTCCGGGAAGAGCAGACTCGTGCCACGCTGATAAAACCATTCGAGCTCCCAGCGTCGCAATAGGAAGATGCCGCGCAGCACGAGCTCGGTCACGCGCGTCGGGTGTGTTTGCGCGTAAGCGAGCGCCAACGAGCTGCCCCAAGAACCGCCGAATACGAGCCATTTCTCTAGACCCAAATGTGCGCGCAAGGCTTCGATGTCGGAAACCAAATGCCAAGTCGTGTTGTCGACCAGCGAGGCGTGCGGCTTGCTCTTGCCGCAACCGCGCTGGTCGAAGAGCACGATGCGATACTTCTCGGGATCGAAAAAACGCCGCTGCTTCGGGCTCGTGCCACCGCCCGGACCACCGTGCAAAAACACCGCCGGCTTGCCGCGCGGATTCCCGGATTCTTCGAAATAGATCGAATGCTCGGGCGAGACGTCGAGGTAGCCGGCTCGATAGGGCTGTATTTCCGGGTAAAAGCCGCGTCGCTGCATTTCGCTTCAAGCGTACGAGAAGGCGGGGCATGCCACAAATCGCGCGCGGATCTGCGCCGAGATTGAGCGAAACGCGCGGTCACGGCGGCGCGTCGCGCGCCTCGCGCCGCGCAGCCACACATGTTAGGGCAGCGCGCGTGGAACCGAGCTCAAGCGTCATCGACCTGACGCCATTCGTGAAGGCCGCGCAGCGAGGACTACGACGCGACGTTCAATCGCTGCTCGAGCAATTGTCGCAGGCGGAGCTATTCATCCCGCTTGCGCGGAATATCGAAGGCGTGCGCGACGGACAACGCCTCGATCTCGACGATCGCGAGCTGAAGCTCGTGCCGCACATGCTGCTCGACGCTGACGGCAACCACTACGCCGCGCTCTTCACCCAACCCGAGCTGATGCGCACGATGGAGCGAGAGCTCGGCTGGAAAACCGACGACGACGAGCTCCGATTCTGCGCCGTGCCCGCGCTCTTCGCGCTGGACATGGCGCTCGAAGTCGTCGACGACGAGCACGTGCTCGGTCTGGTGATCAACGCCGGATCCGAGGCCGAGCTCGCGCTTCGGCGCGAAGAAATCGCGAGCCTCACGAACGGCAAAGCCGTCCCACTCGTCGGCTACGTCGCGGCGCTCGCGCCCGACGACGATGAAGAGACGCTGATCGCCGAAGGCGGCGAGCCGCCGGCACCCGCGCTGACTGCCGCGATCGAGCAGTGTCTCGCGGCCATACCCAAGGTGCAGGGCTACGCGCTCCTACGCACGTTCAATCCGGAACGCGATCTCGAGCCGCACCCAACGCTGAAGCTCGTGGCGAACGCGCGGGAACCCGAGCTTGCCGCGATTGCCCAACAAATGATCGTCGCGATCGGCGAGCACTTGCCGCCGCCTGGCTACATCGACATCGTCTTCGACAGTAGCGATGACGGCGCCTGATTCGAACGCTCTGCTCGCCTCGAGCGCGGAGCTCGCGCGCGAGCGCCCCGATCTAGTCGAAAGCGGCAAGAATCGCCTCGGTTGGCTCGAACGCATCCTGATTCGCTTCGTGCGCAGCACGTTTGAGCCTGGTCGCTTGAGTCGCGCCGTTCACTTCTGTCAACGTACCATTGGTTGCGGCTGGATCCATCATTGCACCAAGTACCTGCGCCACGTGCACGGCAGCGATCGATTGCCCGAGCTGCGAGCGGATCAGAGTTTCATCTTGGTCGCCAATCACCGAAGTTTCTTCGACTTGTACGTGGTGTTCGGCGATCTGGTGCATCGCGGCTTGAAGCATCGCATCGTGTTCCCGGTTCGTTCCAAGTTCTTTTACGATAATCCCTTGGGTTTATTCGTGAACGGAGTGATGAGCTTTTTCGCGATGTACCCGCCGCTGTTTCGTGAACGCAAAAAAGCCTTCTTGAATCCGCTCGCGCTCGAGGAGCTTGCTTTCCTGCTCCGCCGCGGTGGCATGTTCGCTGGCATCCATCCGGAGGGCACCCGCAAGCGCGATGACGACCCATACACATTTTTACCCGCACAGCGCGGCGTCGGCAAAGTGATCCAAGACGCGCGCGTGCCGGTGATTCCGGTCTTCATCAACGGCCTGATCAACGATCTTCCGAAACAAGTGACGAGCAATTTCGATCGCTCCGGCCGGGAAATCTTTGTGGTTTTCGGTAAGCCGATCGAGTTCGGGGATCTGCTCGATCAAGCCAAAAGCCCCAAGGTGCACCAGGCGATTTCGGACCGTGCGATGCAAGCGGTCAGCGAGCTCGGCCAAGAAGAGCGAGCGCTACGCGCTGCGCAGAAAGCAGAGCGGCCGAACGGCGACTCAGTCGTCGTCGAAAAATAGTGGTTCGCGCTGGTCGAGGAATTTGTTGATCGCGACGCCCACGCGCGGCGGCAATTCGAGGAAGCGAATGCCGAGGCCGGGCGGAGTGTCGCTCATCTCGTTGTAAACGCGCACCCAGCGCACTTGGCCGATCAGATCGTAGGTTTCATCACTATCGGGCAGCCTCAGCTTGAGGTCGATCGTCGAGCCTACTTTCTGCAAGCGGTGAGTTGCCACGAACACGCCGCCCGCCGATAGATTTTCGGCCAAGCCGGCGTAGAAGTTGTGTTCGCTACCGAGATTCACTTCGAGCTCGACCGAGTAGCGCTCGTGTTCGCGGCGCACGCTTTCAGGCGCGTCGCTCGCGGGACCCGGGACTCCGCCGCCCGCTTCCGGCGCGCTGGATTGCAAATCCTTGGCTCGCTTCATGACCCGATTGCTAAGCTCGGCTTCTGCCCTCCGTCAGTCAACGGTGGTTTCTGCCGCAGCTCAAGATCGAGCTGAGGCAAATCGCAACAGGTTAGTCAAAGCCACGGATTCACTGCCGAACGTGGCCGATCGCCGGCCAACTGACCCAGAACGCGCAACACGACGTGCAGCGCACACAGCGCAGAGAAAAAAAAGAGCGCGCAGCTGAGCGGCACGCGCGCCGCGGCGAAAATCGGGCTCTGGCTGCCGAGTGCCCAACAGTAGGTCGCGAACACGCTGACCAGCGCGCACGGGAGTACGAAGCGCACGCCGACGCGCGCACCTTCCATCAGCGACACGTGGCTCGCCGCAAAGCGCAAGGTCAGCACGACGACGAGGACGGCGAGTGCCTTCACTTGAAACAAAAGCGCGCCGCACACTTGCAGCCAGGTGCTCGCGCCCGGATCGAATACTGCGATACCAGGCAGCCGCGGCCCGCCGAGAAACACGAGCGCGATCACGCCGCTCGTGAGAATCAAGTGACTCCACTCGGGCAATGTGGTGGAGCGACGACGCGGAGGAGCGCCGGATCCGCTCTCGAGCGCCGCCGCGAGCGCGCTCTTGGATCGCGACAGCACCGGCACCAGTGCAAACAGCAAAAGCACGAGCGCCGCGAGCGCGATCGGGCTCTCGAATGCGAACCATTGCCAGGGCCAGCCGCCCTGCGCGGCCAAAATGTCGTCCGAGCGCAGGCTGCCGGAGAGCAGCACGGCGCAAGCCATGACGGCGATCACGGGCGCCTGAAAAACCAACGTCACGAGCACCTGACGCAAGCCGCGAAACAGCGAAAAACGCCGGCCCGGCTCGCGCCCGCCCACGACGAGCGCCGTAGCGCACAGCGCCGTCAGGGAACCCAAAAACAAAACCGGCAGATCGAGCTCTCGCGCCCAGATCGTCCGATTGAGCGCGAGCAGCGTGAGCCAGGCGCTGTCGATGATGAACACGAAGTAGGGCAGTGGCGAAGTCGGCAGCTCCGAAAGCGCGACGCGCGCGAAGCTCATGCTCCGCTCGCGACTCAGCGCCGACAACGCGCTCGTTCCGCGGCGCGCGCGAGCGCGGAGTTTGCCGGCGAGCTCGGCTTCGAGCCAACCGAGCGCGCGACCGAATGGAGACGCGAACAAGAGCAAGAGCGCAACCGCGAAGCCGATCAAGGTCGCTGCCGGCGCGAGCTCGGAGGGCGACCCCGGCTGAAAACCTGCGACGTCGAGCGCGAACGTCGCAGGCGTCGTGGCATCACCGCGGCGCACCGACAAATGCGACAAGCGCGAGCGCGGTGGCGGGATCAAATCCGACAAGCTCGCGAGTCGCACGCCGTCGAGCTCGAGCAACGCGTCGCCCGGCAAGAGTCCAGCGCGCGCGGCTCGACCTTCCGGATCGATCGTGTCGATCACGAGCACGTCGCGCTCCTCCGAATGCAGCACGACCATGCCGGCAAAATCCGCGAAGCGCTTGGCCTCGGCTTCGTGCGCGTCGAGCGCCGCGCGCGAGCTCGACCCGGGGTTCACATCGAGCACCACGCCGTCGAGCGTGCCTTGCACGGGTGGCGCGCCGCTGGTTTTGGCTTGAAACGCGGCCGTCGCGGCGCCGCGAAAGGTCGCGTGCACGGCATCGCCCGCGCCGCAGAATTCGCGGCTGAGCTCGTTCGTCAACGTGACCGTGATCGAGTGGGGGTCGCTCGCCGCGGCGGGCGCGACGATCGTCACATCGTGGCGCGGTGTTTGTCCGGCGCGAAACACGTCGCCGTGAAAGCTGATCCGCGCCGTGCGGCCTTCGGGGAAACCGGAGCCGTTCAAAGTCAAACGGTCACCGACCTCGAGCGAGCGCGGATTAAAGTCCGTCACTTCGAGCAGGTTCGGCGAACCATCGCGCTCGCAACCCGCCGAGCCAATAAGCAAGCCCAGCGCGAAAGCGCGAACAGTGACATCGAGGAAACAACGCCCGAAGGAACGCACCTCGCTGCTCTTAGCGCGCGCGTTCATGTGTGGCCGAACAAGCGGAAAGGATCGCCGGAAATTTGGGCGTTGTTCGCGCGCTGTGCTTTGGTCCCGGAGAACCGGAAAAGAGCCGCGCCGAGCCGGCTTTTCGCGAGGGCAAAGATGGCGAGTTTTTCGAGTCTTTTGACGCGCATCAAGGAAACGCAAACCGAAATTCTGCGCGTCGCACCCTTTCGCGACATCGCGCTCGTGCCGAACCCCGGCGCTTCGAAGCGTGCGATCGCCGCGGTCGAAGCACGCATCGGGCACCGCTTGCCACCTTCGTATCGCGAGTTCCTCGCGCTGCACGACGGTTGGCCGCGCTTTTTCGAAGGCGCGACCCTGCTCGGGAGCGCGAACCTCGGCAAACGCATGTACGAAGATCTCGCGCGCGCGGTGTTCGAAGCCGCGCAAACGCCGGTGCCGCACCTGGCTCCGCCGTCACGCGCGACCCAACAACCCATCGTCCCGTTCGGCATCGATCTCCAAGGCACGACGCTGTTCGCCTTCAATCCCGCGGTCACGCGCGCGGACGGCGAGTGCGAAGTCATCGCTTGGGTGAACGAGATCGGAGTGCGGCGCGACTCGTTCAGCGACTTCCTCGAATTCGTGCTCGAGATGTGCGAGGCGGAGCTCGACGGCTATCGCGCGCCGGCAGCCGCGCGAGGCCGCCGCCTGTCCGCCTGAGCCAAAAGCCGCGCGTTTGCCGCGAACTGCTCGCTCGGCGCGCGCGCCGTTTGACCGGCTTGACGCCGTGCGCCATGCTGGGTGGGCTACCTTGTTTTCGGCCGCTGGGTCGAAGCCTCATGACGGGGCGCGAGCCGGCACCGATTGCAGCTATTCCGGACAGTTTCGAGGGCTCATCAGAATGGTCAGCGGCGAAAGCTCGGACAGCGCGAATCCTCCGTCCCCGCGACGAATCATCAAGCGCTACTCGAACCGCAAGCTCTACGACACCAAGGGCTCGAGTTACGTCACGCTCTTGCAAATCGCGGAAATGATCCGCGAAGGCGAGGACGTGCAGATCATCGACAACGCGACGAAGGAAGACAAAACCGACGTTACGCTGGCGTTGATTATTTCCGAAGAGCTGCGCACGAAGCCGCGCGGCATCCCGCTCAGCACCCTAAAGGCCCTAATTCGCAACAAAGGCGAACGCATTCTGACCCAGCTGCGCGAAGGTCCAATCGGCAAACTCATGCCCGTCAAAGAGGGTGAAGGCGAGCCGGGTGTCGTGATGCCGTCTTCGATTCCACCGAGCCGAGAGGAGGACGATTTGTCACAAGGCAAGGAAAGCAAGGGCTTTCGCGCGACGTTGGAACAGTGGCAGTCGACCATCGACGAGCGCATTCGCACGGTTTTGCCGAATTTCGCGGCTTTTCGTGAGCTCGAGCTGGAAGTGAAGCGGCTGCACGAGCGGCTCGACAGCATCGAACAACGCTTGCCGAAGTCCCCAGAAAACCGGGAATAGTTCGGGTTGGGCCCCGGTTGCCCCAGTGAACCATGAGCCGCAAGAGCAGCATCTCAGCGCGAGAATTCGAGCAGGAAGCGATCGCCCAGCTCAGCGCTCTATTGGGCGTCGCGTCCCGGCTGACCCGAAACCCGGCGGACGCACAAGACCTGGTGCAAGACACCTTGCTCAAGGCGATGCGCGCGCGCGATCAGTTCGAGGCCGGCACGAACATGCGCGCGTGGTTACTGCGAATTCTGACCAACACGTTCATCAACCGCTATCGCCGTGGTGGGCTTGAGCGCAGCGTGCTGGATGGCCCGGACGCCGATCCGCTAGCGGATGGCTGGATCAGCGCGTCGACGATGGAATCGATGCGCGAACCGGAATCACAAGCGCTTCGGCCGATGCTCGAGCAAGAAATCAAGCGCATCTTGGACGAGCTCCCGGAAGAGTTTCGCCTCGCCGTCGTGCTGTCGGATGTCGAGGAGCTTTCGTACAAAGAAATCGCGGACATCATGGGTTGCCCGATCGGCACCGTCATGTCGCGCTTGCATCGAGGCCGGCGTCTGCTCAAGAGCCGGCTGTACGAACACGCTCGAGCGCTCGGCATCGTCGGGCCGGAAGCGAGCGTGGGCGACACCTCCGAGAAACAGGAACCGGTGGTTGATCTGGCTTCATACCGCGAAAAGCGAGTGTCACGCTCATGACCAGCTCTTGCCGCCAAACCATCCCGCTGCTCGAAGCCTTCGGAGACGAAGAACTCACTCCGGAGCAACTGCTCGAGGTGGAGCAACACATCGTCGACTGCGGCACGTGCACCGAGCGCGTGCGTTTGAACCAAGCTTTGCACTCGAGCGTGCGCAGCGCGGTGCGCAGCGCTGCGCCAGTGATGCCGGCGTTCGAGGCGCGCATCGCCGCTGCACTCCGCGCCGAAGCCGAGCGCACAGAAGTCGCGGACATTGCAGTCGAGCGCGAAGCTCGGCATCACCACATGCTTTCCTGGCGTACCGTCGTCCCCGTGGCGGCTGCTGCAGCGGTCACGTTGGTTTGGGCTGCATCGACGAGCACGCAGCAAGCGCAATTACGCGGCGAGAAGAGCGCCTACGCGCAAGCCGAAAATGCGGACGAATTGCTCGAAGAATTGGTCGATCATCACGTGAACGGCGGCGGCCCGCAAGTGACTGAGCCCTCGCTCCTGAGTGAGCTCGAGCCGCAAGTCGGCGTGCCGCTCAGCTTGCCGAGCTTGAAGGAGTACGGTGCGCGCTGGGTTGGCGGCAGCGTGGTTCCGGTGAGCAATCAGCACGCGGCATCGCTGCGTTACATGATGGGTGGGCACCGCGTCACGCTTTACGTCTACAACTCGTCGCGCGTACCAATCGAGACGCGACTTCAACCGCGCACCGTGCGCAACGAACCGGTCTATGTCGGCACTCGTCGTGGCGTTTCGATCGCGGCCACGGAGCATCGCGGCGTCGGCTACGCCGTGGCGACCGACTTGAACGACGACGAAAGCGCCGAGCTCGTCGCCGCCGTGTACTAGTCATCGGGAGCTTTTCTGCCAACGGGAGCGCAGTTCCCGGCCCATGACTTCATGGGTCCCACCCCAAACCTTTTTACTTCACGAGTGCACTGCCGAACTTGCGCGGATCGGCCGCAGCGTTCAGGCCCGCTTCGTCGATCGCGACGACTTGCACGGCGCTCGGGTTCTGTTTCATTTCCTG
>DATATR010000098.1:0-12982 GCA_036268695.1 Polyangiaceae bacterium
CGCGAGCTCAGCGCGGACGGCATCGAGATGACGCTCGCGGTCAACCACTTCGCGCACGTGCTGCTCACGCATCTCTTGCTCGCTGGAAAATTCGGGCACGCGCTACGTCGGATCGTGAACGTGAGCTCGATCGCGCACAATCGCGCCTTCATCGATCTGCAAGACATCGAAAACGTGCGCGCCGAATTCGACGACTATCAAGCCTACGCGACCTCGAAATTCGCCAACGTGCTCTTCACCGTCGAGCTCGCGCGCCGCTTGTACGCGCGAGAAATCCTCGTCAATGCCGTGCATCCCGGCGTCGTCTCGACCAAGCTGCTCACCGCCGGCTTCGACATGCGCGGGCCGGACTCGCTCGGCAAAGGCGCGCGCAGCTCGGTGATGCTCGCGGTTTCTCCCGAATACGGCCACATCACCGGCGCTTATTTCATGGAAGGCCGCGAAGCGCGCATGCATCGCCGCGCTTCGGACCAAGAGCTCGCTGCGCGTTACTACGAGCTCAGCGCAGCGCGCGTCGGCGTCGAACCGCTGCCGAAGAGCTGAAGATTTTGGGTTCAGCGCGCACGTCGCGGCGCGCACTGGTAGCTCGAATTCAACCTTTCACGAGCTCGAGATCGTCGACCCACAGATCGAAGTCTTCGTCGTCGAAGGCCGGCCCTGGCTGCAGCGCGAGCGCGTTCACGTCCGTCCACGATACATCGAGTTTTTGCCCCCAATTCGGCTGTTTCAGCTCACTGAGCGGAATTTCCACGAGCGACCAATCGGCGTTCGCGCGGAACGTCGCGAGCGGAAAAGCATAGTCGTGAATCGCGGCGCGGTGCACGGCGAGCGCGTAATCCTTGGCATTGCCTTTGGCCCAAAAACGCACCGCGCGCACGCTCGTGAAATCGGTCGGCTCGAAGTCCGCGACCAACGCCGCGAACGGCCACGGCGCGCGACTCTTCCCGAAATGCCCGAATGTGTGCAGCGCGCGTGCACTGCCGTGACCGCCGCTCGACCAAGCCGTCGGCTCGGGGTGGAACACGGTGCCGAGGTCGTTCTTATCGAAGCTCGCTGACCAAGTGCCGCCGAGCGCATGGCGCAGATCGTTCGCTTCGAAGTCGCTGACCCGAAGCGCGCCGCTCGGCGGCCAAACGAGCTCACGGCCCTTCGAATTCGGCACGCTCGCGAGCGCGCGTTGCACGTCCGCGCGCTGAATCTCGAGCCGCGCGAGCGCACGCTCCGCCTCCGCGATCTTGGCCGAGAGCGCGGCAGCGTCGGAGTTCTCGGGCAGTGCTAGCGGCGGCGCTGCAAGTTCCTGAAAGCGCGCCCAGAGCGCGGGATCCGCGTGTTCGAGATCGCGCAGCTCGCGCTCGGTTTCGGTGCGCACGCGCGCCAGATCCGCGGCACGCGCCTCCAAATTCGCGCGCAAAAATTCGAACGACGGCGCCGAAATCGGCAGCCCGTACGAAGCCGAGAGCGCGCGTTGCAACACGGGAGCACCCGCCACCAAATCCGCGCCGAGGTACCAAATCATCACGCCCTTCAAGCCGGACTCGGACGCATAGACGCATTTTTCGTTGGTCGAGCGCGCGTCGTCGAAACTGATGGTGTGGCCGCCGGCGAAGCGCTCGAGATAGGGCGCGTGCGCGCCCGCGTCCCAGCGCACGGAGTAGTCGGGCGTGGCCGCGAGCCGCGCTACTTCGCTGTAAAGCAGCTCTTCGCCGCGAAAGCGCGATTTCGGTGGAAACACCTGGCCGAGTTTATCGGTCGAATATTGCGTTCCGTAAAAGGCGAGACCGAGCACGACTTTGTTTCGCGGCAACCCATGCTTCGCCGTGAGCGACGCGATGCTCGAATCGATGTCGATTCCGTTCGCGTCGGTGTATGCGCTCGGCGCGAACAAGTTTGCGTTGTGCGCGGAGTGCCCGGTCCAGCTGCCCGCGAAGACGTACGTCATCAAATTGATGAAATCGACCGAACTCGCGATTTCAGGCCAGGAAATGTGCTTTCCCGACCATTCACCGCTCGGCAGCGCGGTGCTGATGATGAAATGTGGAAAGCGCCGACGCAGCGCGCGCATGAACTCCGTGTACGTCGCTTGATCGGCGTCGGTCTGCGCGGTCGGTTCCCAATCGATGTCGACGCCGTCGTAGTGGTGCTCGCTCAGTTGGGCTTCGAGCTCGTCGAAGAAATGTTTTTCGGCTGCGGGATCGCGCGCCATGCCGAGCCATTGGTTCGCGTCGTCCGCCGCACCGCCGATCGACGCGAGCAGCTTCACGCCGTGCGCGTGCGCATTTTGCTCGAGCTCCGGATTCCAAAAGTCGTTCGACCAAGTGAGCCGCCCATCCGCGTGCGGCGCCAAGAACGAGCGCGCGATGTGAGTGAGTGAGCCGTAGTCGTACGCGCGCGGCGGATAGCTGCCGTCGGCCCAAGCGGCGGAGTAACCGAGGATCACTTCGGGCTTGGGCGCAGTCTTCGGCAACGCGGGCCGCGCGGCGATGCTCGGCGCAGGCGCGACGCTCGGCACAGGCGAAGGTTTGTTCGGCACGATGCAGGCCGTGAACACGAGCGACAGCGATCCGACGACGAACCCGGCACGATCCCGAAAATAGGCGAGCACGAGGCTCAAAATAGCGCTCCCAGCCTGCGCCGCGTGGTCAAAAAGCAGCAATCCGAGGGCGCTTTTCGCGCGGCTCGCTGTGCGCTTCGAACTACATGCTCGAACGCCGAGCTCTGCGCCGTGCTGCGCGCTCGAGGGCATCCTCAATCAAAAAATCCATCAACTCTTTGGCCGACACGCCGCTCGCTTGCCACAACTTGGGGAACATCGAGACGGCGGTGAAGCCAGGCAGCGTGTTGATCTCGTTGACGAAGAGCTCGCCCGCGGCGCTCAAAAACAAATCCACGCGCGCGAGGCCTTCACACTCGAGCGCGCAAAACGTGGCGAGCGCGAGGCGTTGCACGGCTTCGACTTGCAGCGACGAAAGTCGAGCTGGGATTTGGGTGGTCGCACCTGCTTCATCGACGTACTTCGCGTCGTACGAATAGAAGCCGTCTGGATGATCGATCGTGATTTCACCGGGGATCGACGCGCGTGGCGCGTCCCCACCAAGCACGGCGCATTCGATTTCGCGCGGATGATCGAGCCCGCGCTCGATCACCAATTTGTCGTCGAACTCGAAGGCGTGCACGATCGCAGCCTCGAGCTCGGTCGCGGCGAGCGCGCGCTTTATCCCGACGGACGAGCCTAAATTGGCTGGTTTCACGAACTGCGGGAAGCCGAGCGCGGCGATCCGGTTGAGCACCGCTTCGCGACCCTTGCGCCATTCGACACGGCGCACCGCTTCGTATGCGAGCACGGGCAAGCCCGCTTGCAAGAGCAAGCGCTTCATCACGTCCTTGTCCATACCGACGGCGGAGCCGAGCACGCCCGCACCCACATAGGGAACACCGGACAGCTCGAGCAACCCTTGCACGGTGCCGTCTTCACCCATCGGGCCGTGCAGGACCGGGAAGATCACGTCCACGCCGAGCGGCGCGCCCTCGCCCACGCGCAGCAAGCGATCTCCGCTCGGTTCGGAGTACGGCGGTAACAGCACGCCGGGCATCGACGCGTTCAATTTAACCAAGCGAGGATCGCGCGCGGCACCGAGCAGCAGCGCTTCCTCTTGGAGCAGCCAGCGACCCTCTTTGGTGATGCCGACGAGCACGGGCTCATAGCGCGCCGGGTCGAGCGACTCGACCACGAAGCGCGCAGAGAGCAGCGAAATTTCGTGCTCCGCCGAACGACCTCCGTAGAGCACCGCGACGCGCAGCTTCTGCTGATTGGTCATGCGACGGCGAGCGTAGCTCGCGACAAACGCCTGGACCAGAGTCTCGAGCCCGTGCTCGGGCGCGAGTTAAAACCAGTAGAAACTCGCGTACTCGAACGTGCCGGAAGAGATGTCGAAGTAGTACGCCCCGTCGATCGCAGCGGGCAACGGCACTTGTCCGCAGATCACGTCTTGGCCGTTCACCTTGACGCTGCGGCCGTCGAAGTTCGAGCAACCCCAACCGCTGATCATGCCCATCACGCGCAGGCAAGCCGGGCCCATCGTGCCAAGCTCGCCACTCGAACCTCCGCTCACGTCTTTCGCGGGGCCGCACGTGCCGTGGCCCGAGCCCATCATCATCATGCCAGACGAGCCAGCTGCGCTGGTTTGCGTCGTGCCCGCGACGGAGCTCGTGCCTGCGGCGTTGACGTCGGTGCCGCCGCCCGCGCTTGCGTCCGTGCCGCCGGCGCTGTTCGCGCCGCCGCTCGTCACGACCGAGCCCGCGCTTCCGCCGTTCGCTGGTCCGCTCAGGGACGTTTGCGCGCTCGGCGGATCGAACAGATTCGACGACGCGCTGCCGCATGCCGCGAGCAAGCAGACAGAAGCCCCGAGCACGCCGAGTCGTACAACCTCGCTGAGCATCGTCAATCGATACTACGACTCGACCTCCGCGCACAGCACTCGAGGTGGTGTATTCGAGTCGCGCGTTTCGAACCACGCGAAGTCATTGTCGCCGCGAGCTGAGCAGCACCGAAAAAGACGCGAAATGACAACCTTTACTGCGAGCGCGTCAGACCTGGAAGCAATTCCAGCTTTGCGGTAAAGCCGTTGCGAAACCAGCGCGTGCGTGCTCTGGTCTCGATATGTTGAACGCGCTCATCGTCGGCGGCACGGGTTTGATCAGCACGGGCATCGTCAAGCACCTGATCGCCCGCGGTGCGAAGGTCACGATGTACAACCGCGGGCAGCGCGAAAATACCTTGCCCGAAGGCCTCCGGCAGATTGCCGGCGATCGCAACGATGTCAACGCCTACACGCGCGCGTTCGAAAGCGAGCGCTTCGACGTCGTGTACGACATGATTTGTTTTACGCCGGAACAAGCGGAGGCGAGCATCAAAGCCTTCGGCGGCCGCTGCGAGCAGTTCGTGTTTTGCTCGACGGTGTGCACGTACGGCTCGAAGATCGCGAGCCAAGTCTTGATCGACGAGACATTTCCACAACAACCGATCAGCGACTACGGGCGCAACAAACTGCGCTCCGAGCAGCTCTTTTTGCGCGCCGCCGAACGCGGCTTGTTCAAAACGACGATCGTGCGCCCGAGCCACACCTACGGCCCGGGCGGTTCGTTGATCGATCAACAGGAGTTCGATAGCGGCACTTGGGATCGCGTCAAACGCGGCCTGCCCGTGCTCGTCGCGGGAGACGGCCTCGGCCTGTGGCAATCGACGCACCGCGATGATTGCGGGCAATTTTTCGCCTACGCCGCGCTCGCTTCCAAGACCTACAACGAAGCGTACAACGCCACGCGCGACGAAATCATGACTTGGCGCGACTACTACCGCGAAGTTTCGCGCGCGCTCGATACGCGCGCGAAGCTCGTCTTCGTGCCGGCATCTTGGCTGATCGCCCAAGATCCGAAGCGCTTCGATTTCTTGACCGAGATCACGCAATTTCACGGCGCGTACTCGTCCGCGAAAGCCAAAGCGCACGTGCCGGAATTTCGCGCGAAGATCAACTTGGAAGCCGGCGCGCGCGACACCTTTGCGGACATGCGGCGGCGCGGCGCGTGGCGCGACTCGAGCGGCGACGCGGCCTATCAACGCATCGTCGATCGCGCACTCGGTTTTGGATTTCAAATCGAAGAGGCTTGAGCTCGCGCTCAGCGCGGTGGCGGCAGCGGCAAGGTCGAGGCACACGCTCGCCTTCGAGCCGCGAGTGACGGCATCGTTTTTTCCCTTTCTCGTCTTGCGACGCGAACTACACCGATGACCACTCGCGTTGATCGAGTCTCTCGATCATCGGCCGTTGTTTGTCAGTCGGTACTTTTCGTTCACAATCCACCCAAGCGAGCTTGGGTGTAAATCAGCGTTCGCCCTGCGGGATCAGCATGCGCAAGCGCTCGGCTTGTGGGCTATCCGGATGCGCGCTGACGAAGGCTTTGGCGCGCATGCCAGCGAGCACGATCTGACCGCGCTGGGCCAGCGCTTCGATCTCGAGCACGCTCGCTTCGGTCAAAAACACGCCGCGCGGCCAAGTCGCGCGATAGTGCGCGATCTCGGCGAGCGCGCCGGCAGAATCGCCGGAATCGAGCGCGACGCGCGCGCGGTCGAGCGAAGACACTTGCTCCGGCAACGTGGAGGCTTTCTCCGAGCGCGCGCCGCTCCGAGTGCCAGCGGCGTGCGCGACGAACTCGCTCTTCGCGACGTTGCTCGCCGGAGCCGCAGCATTGTTCGATCGAGCCGGGGGGGGCGTGGGCAGAGCTTCGGCGCTGGCAAGTGCGCCCGCGCGATCCGGCACACTCGGCGCGTCGCTCGCGATGGCCGCGCTCGGCGGCCGGTTCGCTACTTCGTTCGCGGCAGGCGACGCGGTTTGCGCGGTGGGCTCGGGCGTGATGTTTGGCGCGCCCGCACGAGCGAGAGCCGGAACACTCGCTCTTGCCTTTCGCGCCGCGAGCGCGGCGTGCTCGTGCGCTCTGAGCAACGCGACGCCACCTGCCACGACCAGCACACTCGATAGGCCGATCACGGCTTTCCCAAACAAAGAACCCGAAAAATGCGCCAAGCTCGCCGTGGACAATCCGTTCGACCCGAGCGCAGCTTGCGCGGGCACCGAGACCGAAGCCAGCGCGCCGGCCGCGCTCACACCGAGCGCCGCCGCCACCTTGGAATACGCCGCGGCCGACGGCTCGTCCCCGTCCGCCGAGCGGAGCAGCGCGCGCGAAAACTCGTCTTCGTATGGCGGCATGGAGCGGCGATCTTCCATCACAGGCCGCCTTTCTGCGCGAGCTCCGCCTTGAGCCGCGCGACTTCGACTTCGAACGCTTCCCGCGCGCGCCGTAGCCGCGACGCGACCGTGCCGAGCGGAATCGCGAGCAGCGCCGCAATCTCCGGCGAAGACAAACCTTCGAGTTCGTACAAGACGAAGCTCACGCGCAAATCGTCCGTCAGCGTGTCGAGTACGCGATCGAGCATTTGGCGCAGCCGCTTTTGATCCAAGAGCGCTTCGGCGCTGGGCCTGGGATCGACGCCTTCGCACACTTGTTCGTCTTCGGGGCACTCGCGGCGCGTGCCGAGCGAGCGCCGCAGGTTTGCCGCGACGCGCACCGCGGTCGCGAGCAAGAACGGTCGCTCACTGCCCTCTGCGATGTCTTCGATCCGGCGCGCGGCGATGATGAAGACTTCTTGCGCCGCGTCGTCCGCGCAGTTCTCCGGCACGCCGAAGCGGCGCACCATGCGCCACACGTCGCGAAAGTGCGTGCGCAAGAGCTCCGCGACACGCGCATGATCCCCAGCTACGACCGAGCTGATGACGCGCGGACCGGAAACCGGATCCGGGACGAGGCTCCGCTCAGAAACCCCGCTGGCACTCGCACCCGCAGTGTTCGGGCGCTCGTCAGCGTCGAACCCCACCCTCGAAAGTGCCATTTCTGAGCGCATCGCCTTCGTCATGGTCCATGTGAAACGTTTGCAGGATCGATCACTGGAAGCGATAAGATAGCGCAATTCGGCCCAAAATTCCGGCCGAAGGGGTTTCAAATGCCAGCGGTGCTCCGGCTTGGGCGCGGAATTCGTCGTGCACGAGCGGCGCGACGCCCCCGCCCTCGAGTTGAAACGAGGCCACGCCGACCAGGGCTTCGATCCGCGCGAGCGCGCCCACGCCGAACCAAGCATGTGTGGCATCCCGGTGCGCGTCATCGAGCACGACGCTGCCGGAGAGCTCGCCCGCGTCCACAAAGGCGCAGGCGCGCAAAAACAGTGGCGTCTCTTCCGGCCAGCGCACGGGGCAAGCGCTGCCGCGAAACGCGAGCCACGTGAATGAAGCCGTGCCGCCCGAATTATTGTTGTCGGCCGCGGCGGAGCGAATCGCGGACAAGCCGAGCAAGCCGCGCAACGGCGAACCGCCCGGACTCTCCGCTTCGAAACTGACGCTCAAGCCGTAGCCGGGGCCCGGCGCGATGGTGCTGTCGAACTCGAGCCCACCGCCGACGCCGAAGGTCCAGCGCGCGTTCGGGTCGCTCTCGACGACTGGCGCGCTGAGCGGAGCGAAGTCGTCCGAACCGTCTTCGAAGTTCCGCGCGCGCGGGGCTTTGCGACGCGGGGCGGCGGCTTCCGCCGTGTCCGACTGCGCATCGCCCGGTTGAGTCGGATCGGCGGCGAGCGCGATGATCAGCGCGAGCGCGGTCACTACGTCGTCACAGCTCGGGCCGCGCACTTCGCGTTTGACTTCGCGGCCGTCGGGCGAGCGCGTGACCAAACTGCCGGTCGCGCCGTCGGCGCGCCCGTCGAGCTCGGCGTAGAAACCGAGCGCGGGTTCGTCGGCGATGGCGGGGCGCAGGCGCGGCGCGCGCGCGCGGATCTGGCGCGCGAATTCGATCGCGTCCGGGCAATTGCCGTGCGCCCAGTATTCGAGTCGAAAAGGTTGGCCGGGCGGCGCCGCGTGCGCGCTCGGCGCGACGCAAAGGGTCCCCACGAAGACAGACAGCGCCGCGCCCGGTGCCCCCAACCAAATCCCAGCACTCGCTCCGCCAGGCACGCGCACCATCAGGTCGTATCACAGCTCGGCGCGTTCGCGCTCGATTTAGCTCGATCCGGGCGGCGTACCCGGCGAAGGCTCGGTCTCCGGCGCGGGCTCCTCGAGCTCGACCAGCATCGTGCCGACGCCTTGATTCACGGAGTGCAGCTGGAATCCGAATCGCTCGTACAAGAGCCGCGCCACGTTCTCGATCTCCACGCTCAAGCTGACGCGCGGCACGCCGCTTTCGCGCGCGCGCCCGAGCAGCGCGAGGAGCAGCGCCGTGCCCACGCCGTGGCGGCGAAATTCGCGCCGCACGCCGATGCCGAGCTCCGGCGTACTTTCATCGACGAAACCTTCGCCGCGATCTTCCGCCGTCCAGAGCCGCATCCACGCGGCGCCGATGCGCACGCCCATGCCGTCGGTCGCGAGCAACGCGAGGTCACCCGGCTTGCCCCAGTTCGCGAACACCTTCGCGAGCTCCGGGCGCGCGAGCGCTTCTTCGAGCGCGGGCCGCGGCTTGCCCGGCCGCCAGTATGCGGCCTCGAACAGCATCTCGCGCAGGAACTGCGCGTCGTCGGATCGCGCGCGGCGGATGACCAGCGTTTTGACCCAATTTTTCTGAGAGCTAGACATCAGGCCCGAGAAACCAACCCGCGAAACCAGAAGAACGACGATGAACCGGAGCTCGAGAGCGCGTTACTTCCGCACTTCAGTTACACGAGCCGCCGATGTGCCGTCAAATCACGTCGCCGCGCGCGCCCGTTCGTGTGATGATGAATGCGCGCGAGAGTGACGCTCGGAAGACGAATTTCATGACGTTTCAGGAAGATGTGCCGGGCCGCGTGCTCGCAGGCAAATACGAACTCGTGGAAAAACTCGGCCAAGGTGGGATGGCCATCGTGTGGCGCGCGCGCACGCGCGGCGCAGCGGGATTTTCGCGCACCGTCGCGGTGAAGCGGATCGAAGGTTCGGTGCGCGGCTTCGAAGAAGTGATCGAAATGTTCGTCGAAGAGGCGCGTGTCGGCGCCGCGCTGCAGCATCCGAACATCGTGCAAGTGCACGACTTCGGCGTGGACGAGCAAGGCGTGCACTATCTCGTCACCGAGCTGGTCGAGGGCATTCACCTCGGCCGCTACCTGGCAAGCTTCCGCGAGCATCGCCTCGAAAGCCCGTGGGAAGTCGTGACCGCGATCGCGATCGAGGTCTTGCGCGCGCTCGAAGGCGCGCACGGCCGCTTGGATGAACAAGGGCGAATCTCGCCAATTTTGCACCGCGACGTGACGCCAGGAAATATCCTGCTCGCGGACGGCGGTCGGGTGATGCTCGCCGACTTCGGACTCGCGCGCGCGATGGACCGCGCACGCATGACGCGGCCAAACATCGTCAAAGGCAAGCTCTCGTATTTGGCACCCGAGCTCTTGCTCGGGCTCGCGCCAACCGTCAAATGCGATCTGTTCAGCCTCGGAGTCGTGATGTGGGAAGCATTCGCGGGCGAACGCTTGTTCGATTCCGGCAACGATGCGGACGTCGTCGCCAGCATCCGCGATGGCAAGATCCCACTACTCAGTATGAAGCGATCCAATTTGCCGATCGCGGTCACGAGCGCCGTGCATCGCGCGCTCGAACGCGATCCGTCGTACCGCTTCGACTCGGCGCGCCAAATGCTCGACGCGCTGACCTCGGTGCTGCGCGTTTTGCCGCACAGCGTGGACAGTCGCGTGCTCGCCGCGAGCTTCGCCGGCGCGAAAGAGCGCCTCACGGCGATGGCCGCCGAAACCCGCTCATCCTGAAATCGAGCCGAATTCGGCCGGTTCGCCTAGAGCCTTGGATTGAAATTGAAAATCGTTTTCAGTACGCTACAGTTTGACCAGGCGCGTCACTGATGAACCTCGCACAGACCCGGATCGGACAAGTCGTCACCGTCGAACACGTCGGCGGCGAAGGTTCGTTTCGGCGCCGGCTGATGGAGCTCGGGCTTTTGCCGGGTACGCGCGTCGAAGTCGTCGGCATCGCGCCGCTCGGCGATCCGATGGAGCTTTTGTTGCGCGGTGGGAGCTTGTCGATCCGGCGCGCCGAAGCCGAAGACATCTCGGTCACGTTCGGCGAAGTGACGAGCGCGGAGCCCGCCCGCGCCGAGCGCGAGACGAGCGCGATCGCCGCTCGAGGACTTGCGCGCAGCGCGCCGTGAGATCGTGTCCGAGTCCGAGCTAGCACCGTCGACCACTGCCCGGCAAAGCGAGCGCGCTCCGTCCGAGCCGGCGCGGAAACCGCTCGCGTTGTTGCTCGGCAACCCGAACACGGGCAAGACCACGCTATTCAATCGCCTGACCGGGCAAAGCGCGCGGATCGGCAATTATCCCGGCATCACCGTCGAACGGCGCAGCGGTGAGCTCCGCCTGAACCGCGCGGGCGCGCCGAGCGCGGTCGAAGTCGTGGACGTGCCGGGCGCTTATTCGCTCAGCGCGCGCTCGGCGGAAGAGCAAATCGCGCTCGCGTCCGCGCTTGGTCTAGCCGAGTATCCGCGGCCGGATTTGTGCGTCGTGGTGGTGGACGCGGGCCAGCTAGCGCGAAACTTGTACCTCGTTTTGCAGCTGCTCGAGCTCGATCTGCGCGTCGTGGTCGCGCTCAACATGATCGACGAAGTGCGCGACAATCCGCCGAGCGAGAGCGCGCTGGCGCGATTTTTGGGCGTGCCGTGCGTTGCGACGGTCGCGCGCCGCGGCCAGGGCATCAGCGCGCTCGAAGAAACGATCGCCGCGGCGCTCGCAAGTCCGGAGCGAGCCGGGCTGCATCTCCGCTACCCGGAAGCGCTGGAGCGCGATTTGCTCGAAGTCGAACGCGCGCTGCCGCCCGCCTGGGCCACGAGCCCCGCACGAAAACGCGCGCTCGCGTTGTGGGCGCTGACCAGCATCGAAGCGGACGATGAGCTCGAACAGATCGAGCCCGAGCTGCGCGAGTGCTGTCTCGGCTTGCGCGCCCGCGCCGACGCGCGCGACATCGATCAAGAAGTGATCGCGACGCGCTACGCGCTGATCGACGCGGAGATCCCGAAGCTCTATCCGCGCATCGAAGCACACCCGCCGAAGCGCAAAGCCTCCGAACGCGTCGACCGCGTGCTTTTGCATCCCGTGTTCGGTTTCGTGATCTTCGTCGCGCTGATGCTGATCATGTTCCAGTCGTTGTTCTCTTGGTCCGATCCGGCAATTCGCCTGATCGAAGCGGGCACGACTGGCGTCGCGCGCTTGGTCGAAGCTCACGCGCCCGAAGGCCTGCTGCGCGACTTGATCACGCGGGGCGTGATCGGTGGTGTCGGCAATGTGGTCGTGTTTTTGCCGCAAATTTTGCTGCTTTTCTTCTGCATCGGGCTGCTCGAAGACTCAGGGTACATGGCGCGCGTCGCGTTTTTGATGGACCGCGTGATGAAAGCGCTCGGCCTGCACGGCCGCGCCTTCGTGCCCATGCTCTCGGGTTTCGCATGCGCCGTGCCCGCGATCCTCGCAACGAGGACGATGGAGCGTCAGCGCGATCGTTTGCTCACGATGTTGGTCGTACCGCTGATGACCTGTTCGGCGCGCTTGCCCGTGTACACGCTGATCATCGCCGCGCTGTTTCCGCCCTCGCGCGTGTTCGGCTTCGTGCCGGTGCAGGGCTTGCTGATGATCGCGATGTACTTGTTCTCCACCGCGATCACGCTGATCGCCGCCGGCGTGCTCGGTCGCACCGCGGTGAAGGGCCGACGCATCCCGTTGATTTTGGAGCTCCCGCCCTATCGCCTGCCGAGCCTGCGCGGCACGCTGAAGATGATGCTGCAGCGCGCCAGCAGTTTCTTGCGCGAAGCCGGCACGGGCATCCTACTTTTTACGGTTTTGCTTTGGGGTTTGCTCTCCTTCCCGCGGCCGACGAATCAGCCGGAAATAGCGGCTCCCGCGGCCGCCGCGATCCATCAACGCGTGACATCCGACGCGGAAACGATACCGAGCGCAGCGAACGCCAGTAGTGACGTAGCGAACGGGCGGCCCACCGCGATCGAGCAAAGCTACGGCGGGCGACTCGGTAAAGCGCTCGAGCCCGCGCTGCGACCGCTCGGCTTCGATTGGAAAATCGGCGTCGGCTTGATCGGCGCCTTCGCGGCGCGCGAAGTCTTCGTCTCGACGCTCGGCCTAGTCTACGGCATCGGCGACGCCAAAGAAGACGACGCGCCGCTGCGCGACAAGATCCGCGCCGAACGTCGACTGGACGGCGCGCATGCTTACACGCCGCTGATGGGTCTCTCATTGATGGTTTTCTTCGCGCTCTCCTGCCAATGCATGAGCACACTGAGCGTCGTGTATCGAGAGACGAAGAGCTTTCGCTGGCCGCTGTTCATGTTCACGTACATGACTTCGCTCGCTTACGTGGCCAGCCTACTCGTCTATCAAGGCGGGCGTTTACTCGGGTTTTTGTGAGACTTTCGC
>DATATR010000099.1:0-8421 GCA_036268695.1 Polyangiaceae bacterium
CTGGCGCGCCGCCGCCGGGTTTCGGGCGCTTGATGAAGAGCACCAGCGCGACCGTGCACAAGAACAGCACGGTGACGCGCGCGAAGCCTTCGTTGAAACTGAGAATCAGCGCTTGGATGCGCACTTTGAACTCGAGCATCGACTCGGGCACGAGGTCGGACATGAACGTGCGCTGGCCGATCGAGCCGCGAATCGCGCCGATGCTCTCTTGCACCAGCGGGTTTTCCGGGTTGATCGCTTCACGCAAATAAGAGGCGTGAATTTTGCTGCCGCGATCGACGAGCAGGCCCATCCAGGCCGTGCCGATCGAGCCGCCGAGCTCGCGTGTGAGGTTGAATAGACCGGTGGCATTGCCGCGAATCGCGTTCGGGAGATCGGAAAGCGCGAGCATGCTGATCGGGATGAAGATGAAGCCCATCGAGACCGAGCGCACGAATTGCGGCCTGGTCAAATCCCAGAAGCCTGCTTGATCGGTGAGGTGCGCGTTCAACCACAGGCTGAGCGAAGTTCCAAAAATCCCGAACACGAGCATGCGCCGCGGATCGACACGCGTGACCAAGCGACCGATCAGCGGCATGACCACGATCTGAATCAAGCCTGCGACGAGAAAGATCTTGCCGATGTCGAGCGCCTCATAGTGCATGACGACGCCGCAATAGAGCGCGAACAAGAAATTGCCGGCGAAGAGCACCAGACCGAGCATGAAATTGATCGCGGTCGAGGCCGAATAGCTGGCATTCTTGAATACGCGCAGATCCACGATTGGATAGGGCGTTTCGAGCTCGTGCACGATGAACGTGCTCAGGCACACCGCGGCGACGCCGACAAGCACTCGAATCGTGAGCGCGTCCCAGCCGTCGCGATTGCCTTCTTCGAGCACGTACTGCAGCGAAGCCATCCCGACGGCGAGCAGCGCGATGCCGAACACGTCGATTGGGTTCTTGGCTGGCTTGAAGTCGGGCTCTTCGACCACGCGCGTGCACATCACCGCGACGATGATGCCCAGCGGCACGTTGACCAAAAACACCCAGTGCCAGTTGAACCACTCGATCAAATAGCCGCCGATGGTCGGGCCGAGCAGCGGCCCAGTGACCGCGCCGAGGCCGAAGAGCGCGGAGGCCATGCCATGCTCTTTGCGCGGATAGCGCGCGAACAAGATCGCTTGCGCGGTCGGGATGATCGCGCCGCCGCCGAGCCCTTGCAGCGCGCGGAACATGACGAGTGACGTCAGATTCCAAGACGCGCCGCACAATGCGCTGGCCGTCGTGAACACGACGATCGACGCCGCGAAGTAAAGCCGATAGCCGAAGCGGCGCTGGAACCAGCCGGTCATCGGGATGACGACGATGTTCGCCATCATATAGCCGGTCGAAACCCAGCCGATTTGATCGATCGGCGTGGCGAAGCTCGCGCGAATGTCGTTCAGGGCGACGTTCACGATCGTGATGTCGATCAGCGCCATCAACGCGGCCATCATCACGACGAACGTGATCAGAGCCTTCGAGCCGGTGATTTCGGCTTGCATGCTCAGCCGCCGGTGCGCACGACGACGTACGCGCTGAGACCGGGCCGGAGCACGATGTCGCCAGGCTTGTCGTCGATGCGAATCAAGACGGGCACGCGCTGCACGACTTTGGTGAAGTTGCCGGAAGCGTTGTCCGGCGGCAAGAGCGCGAAGCGCGAGCCGGTGCCGCCCGAGAAGCTATCGACGTGGCCGTTCAATTGATGGCCGGAGAACGCGTCGAGTGTCACCTTCGCCGCTTGGCCGACGCGCAAATCGCCGATTTGATCTTCTTTGAAGTTGGCGATGATCCACGAATCGTCGAGCTCGGTGAGCGCGAGCAGCGGACGCGCGGGATCGACGAGCTGCCCTGGTTCGACGCTGCGCCGCGATACGACGCCTTTGGTCGGCGCGCGCACCTTCATGTACGACAAATTCAAATCGGCTTGCTCGAGCGCAGCCTGCGCTTGGTCGACACGCGCCTTGGCGACGTCGACTTGAGCGCGCGCGACTTCGACTTGATCTGGGCCGGTTTGAGCGGCGGCGAGCCGGCCTTGCGCGCTCTCGATGCCGCCGCCCGCATTCACCACGCCGACGGTGGCGGCCACGAGTCGGGCTTTGGCTTGATCGACCGCGGCTCGTGCTTGATCGTTCTGCGAACGACGATTGTCGAGCTCGGCTTGCGCGACCGCGCCGTCGCTGTTGAGCTTTTCGGCGCGCCCGAGTTCGGTCGCGGTGAGCGACGCGCGCGACTCTGCCGCCGTCAAATCCGCGCGCGCTTGATCGATTTGCGCTTTCGAGCTGCCGGACATCGCGAACGCTTGCGTCACGCCGCCGCGCGCCTGGCGCAGCCCGGCATCCACCGAATGCTCGGCCAAAGTCAAATTCGCGTTTGACGCCGCGAGCGCCGCCTGTGCGGATTCGAGATCGGCCTTGGCGGCGTGGTCGCGCGCGGTCGCGTCGCGATCGTCGAGCTCGACCAGCACATCGCCGGCATTGACGGCTTGGTTGTCTTTCACGAGCACGTGCAAGACTTGGCCGGGCACGCGCGGCGCGACGTTGGCGACGTGGCTCTCGACGAAGGCGTCGTCCGTCGTCTCTTTGCCGCGACCGTTGACGTAGAGGGTGCCACCCACCAAAACGGCCACGCCGACCAGCACGGGAAAGAGCACCTTGGCGCGCGAACGCTTCGCGGGCGGCGCGGGCTTGTCGGTGGCGGGATCGACGGCTTGCAAAGGAGCGCTGGATGCAGTGGCGGCGGCCATGAATACCTACTGGTGTGGAACGGGTGCGGAGGTCCCCGGGATGCGAGACGACGCGCAGTTTCGTCGCAGTCGCCGCCCTAGCAATCGAGCCGTTCGTGAGGATGAACTAGACCCTCAGGAACGAACACGTTATCCGTAGAGGCGAACAATGCAGGACCTGAACGAAATCGCGATTTTTGCCCGGGTCGTGCGCGAGCAGAGTTTCACCAAGGCCGCGCGCGTGCTCGGCCTGCCCAAATCGACGGTCAGCGAGCGTGTTTCGCGGCTCGAAGAGCGGCTCGGCGTGCGTTTGCTCGAACGGACGACGCGCCACGTCCGCCCGACCGCCGCGGGCGCCGCGTATTACGAGCGCGCCGCGCGTGTCGTCGCTGAGATCGAAGAAGCGAACGCCGCGGTAACCGATATTCATCGCTCGCCGAAGGGGCTTTTGCGCGTCGCGTCGCCACTCTTGTTCGGGCACGCCTTCCTCGGCGATTTCGTGGCCGAGTTTTTGGTGAAGCACCCGGAGATCGAAGTCGAGCTGATTGTGGCCGACCGACGCTTCGACGTGGTCGAGGAAGGACTCGATCTCGCGATCCACGTGCTCGGTCCGATCGAAGCGTCGCTGATCGCGCGCAAGATCGGCGCGGCCGATCGTTTGTGCGTGGCGAGCCCGAATTACCTCGCCGCGCACGAGCCGCCGCGCGTGCCGAAAGATCTGCACAAACATTCTTGCTTGGTCTCGAGCAACGATCGCCGCGCCACTTGGATCTTCACGAAAGATGGCCGCTCCGAGTCGATCGCAGTGCAAGGCCGTTACTCGGTGAACTCGGTGCAACTCACGCTCACGTCCGCCCTCCGCGGCGCGGGCATCGCCGTTTTGCCCGCGTTCTTCTGCGTCGAAGCACTGCGCGCTGGGCTACTCACGCAGGTGCTCGAAGGCTGGTCACTCGGTCGCTCCGACATTCACGTCGTGTATCCGGGCAGCCGCCATCTCTCCGCGCGCGTGCGCTTGTTCGTCGACGCGCTGATCGATCGCTTCACCGCGCTCCCGCCCTGGCTGCTCGGCAAAGACGGCCGCGCCTTCGTCATCGACGAAACGCGCCTGCTCGAAGGCCAGAGCGACTTACCGTTCGACGGCCGCCCCGTTTACGGCTCGATCCGCGCGCTCGCGCCGCACGAACCGAGCGAGCTCGATGCAGCAGACGAAACCGAAGCCGAGCTCGAAGACGCCTGATTGATTTGAGGGGGTCGCCTCGCGGTTGCCGCGCATGCGCCAGTGCCTCACGGCACACGCCGAGGCGAAACGTCCGCGCGATTTTCCGCGCTTCCGGAAATGCGGCGTCACAAATCGCGACTTCGCGATTTCATCGGCGCGAGCAGCCTGATCGTGCACGGCTGTGGGTACTGAGTTCTTTGTGCGTCGATCGTTGCCGACCGAGGCCGGCGCGCAGCAGTAACCATGGACAGCTTTTCAGCCCTACCCGCTTCGGCCAACGAAGCGCGCCTTTCGAGCCCAGAGGCGATTGCCCCCATTCCCGCTCGCCCGCCCTTGAACGCGCGCCAACGCCGACTGCGGCGAATGGTGACTTGGATCGTCGGCGGCGCCGCGGTGCTGATGTGCGTTGGCTTGATCGCGGGCGCGATTCGCTCGCACTTGCGCTCCGCGGCACTCGCTGAAGCCGCAAACGATCCGACCGCGACAGCGCTCACCCCGAATGCGCCTGCGCCGAGCGCGCCACCGACAACGCAAGCTGCGGACGTGGCAGCAAGCCCTACCGCACCAGTGGCGCCAGCCAACACAACCGACAGCGCGCGCGCGACCACGTCCGTTCCCGTCAAGAAAATCGCGCACGCGAGCAAGCCGAAGCACGCCGTGAAATCGCTCGCGCGGCACTGAGCGCCGTCGCGCGTTACGGCACCGTGTACGCGATTCGCTTTTCCTTGCGATCCCAAACCACGGAACCCGACGGCGCGTTCGCCGCAGCGAGCGCTTTCGTGATCGTGTCGCCTTCGCCGAGGATGACTTGGCCGAGATCTGGGTCGCGCATCAGCTCGGCTTTGCGCGGGTCTTTGGGGTTGTAAACGGCGTAGCGCACCGAAAGAGCATCGCATCGATGCCGCGCGCGGCACAGTACTGGCGCACGCGGGCTGCCGCGAGGCGACCCCAGCAAAAATCAAATCGAGCTCAGTAGTTGTGCGAGTTCGGACCGGAGTGGCGCACGTCTTGGCCTTTGACCATGAACACGACCATTTCAGCGATGTTGGTCGCGTGATCGGCGAGGCGCTCGAGGCATTTGCCGATCGAGAGTAAGCGCGTGGACTCGAGCACGATGCTCGGATCGGACATCATGCGCGGCAGCAATTCGGGAAACAGCTGCGCATAAAACGCGTCCACGGTTTTGTCGCGATCGATGACTTGATCGGCTTTGACGGCGTCGCCCGCGACGAAGGCGTCGAGCGCGTCGTGCACCATGCCTTGCGCGGCGTCGGCCATGCGCGCGATTTGATCGTGCGAGTTTTGCGTGCGTTCGTCACCGAGTTCGATCACGCGTTCGCAGATGTTGACGCCCAAATCCCCAATCCGTTCGAGATCGGTGACGAGCTTGAGCGTGGTGGTGATGAAGCGCAAATCGGATGCGACCGGCTGGCGGCGCGCCAGGATTTGTAACGCGAGCTCGTCGATGTCGAGTTCGAGCTGATCGATGTAACGATCGAGCTCGATCGTTTCGCGCGCCAGCTCGCCGCTGCGTTCGATGTACGAACGCATGGCGAGCGCGAGCATTTCCTCGACGCGCGCGCCCATCAAGAGCACGCGGTCCCTGAGGCTTTCGAGCTCTCCTTCGTATTCTCGATCTGTGTGACGGCGATCCATGGCTTTCCCCTCAGCCGAAGCGACCCGTGATGTAGTCTTCGGTGCGTTGCTCTTTCGGGCGGGTGAAGATCACGTCCGTGCGGTCGTGCTCGATCAGCTTCCCGAGGTAGAAAAATGCCGTAAAATTCGCGACGCGCGCGGCTTGCTGCATGTTGTGAGTCACGATCACGATCGTGTACGACTTGCGCAATTCGTGGATCAGCTCTTCCACGCGCGCGGTCGCGATCGGATCGAGCGCGGAACACGGCTCGTCCATCAAGAGGACTTCGGGCTCGAGCGCGAGCGAGCGCGCGATGCACAAGCGCTGCTGCTGTCCACCCGAGAGCCCGGTGCCGGAGCGACCGAGGAAGTCTTTCACTTCGTCCCACAGCGCCACGCGGTGCAGCATCTTTTCGACGACCGCGTCCGGATCTTCGGGGCGCTCGCCGTTCAAGCGCAGGCCGGCGAGCACGTTGTCGCGAATCGACATGGTCGGAAATGGGTTCGGCTTTTGGAACACCATGCCGACGCGCCGGCGCACGCGCACCGGGTCGACATCGGCGTGATAGATGTCCTGCGTGTCGAGCAAGACTTGGCCGCTCGCGTGCGCACCAGGCACGACCTCGTGCATGCGGTTCAAGCAGCGCACGAACGTCGATTTGCCGCAGCCCGAAGGACCGATCACGGCGGTGACTTGTTTTTCGGCGATCGGTAGCGTGATGCCTTTCAGCACTTCCGCTTGGCCGAAGTAAGCGTGCAAGCCGTCCGTGCGCATCTTCGGCACGAGCGAACTGACCGAGACTTCGTCCCAACGCGCGCGGCTCGGCTCTTCGCCGGAAGCACTGTCGGAGCGAGAAGTTTTCTTGCTGGAAGCTTTGCTGGTCATGCTTCGCGGGCCTACGTTGCTCGAGCTCACGGCGCACCCACTCGGATGCGCACGAGGACACGCGCGGCGACATTGAGTATTAGCACGAGCAAGAGCAAAACCAGCGCGGCCGCCCACGCTTGGCGATGCCACTCTTCGTAAGGGGAAACGGCATAGGTGTAGATGTTGACCGGTAACGACGCGGTGGGCTGATCCAAACCGCTCGCCCAGAAACGATTGTTGAACGCCGTGAAAAGTAACGGCGCTGTTTCGCCGGCCACGCGCGCGACCGCGAGCATCACACCGGTCGCGATGCCCGGCGCTGCCGTGCGCAGCATGACGCGCAGGGTCGAACGCCATTTCGGCAGACCCAAACCGAGCGCGGCTTCACGCAGCGAGTCGGGCACGAGCTTGAGCAATTCTTCGGTCGTGCGCGTGACGGTCGGCAGCATCAAGATCGCGAGCGCGATGCCGCCGGCGAGCGCCGAAAACTGCTTCGTGGTCAGCACGACCAGCGCGTATACGAAGATACCGACGGTGATCGAGGGCACGCCGCTCATGACGTCCGCGCTGAAGCGCACCACTTGGGCGAAGCGATTGTGACCGAACTCCGATAGGTACACGCCGGCGAGCACGCCGGGCGGAATGCCGAGCGCGCAAGCCAAGAACACGAGCTTGAGCGTGCCCACGATGGCGTTGGCCATGCCGCCGCCGGCTTCGCCGACCGGCTTCGGCAGCTCGCTGAAAAAGTCGAGGTTGATGCCGCCGATGCCGCGCGCGGTCACGTAGTAGAGCACGCTGCCGAGCGGCACGAGCGCGATCACCGCGGCCGCGACGCAAGCCGAACGCACGAACACGTCGACGAATTTGCGGCGCGCGTATTGGTCGAACATCAGATCCTGCCGCCTTCCGGCAAGCGGCCGACGCGCCAAACCAAGAGCCGCGCCACGACGTTCAAGAGCACTGTCACGACGAACAACAAGAGCCCGACTTCGGCCAGCGCGGACAAGTAAAGCTGCCCGGTGGCCTCGGTGAACTCGTTGGCGATGACGCTTGCCATCGTGTACGAGGGCGCAAAAAGCGAGCTGCTGATCTCGGCGCGATTGCCGATCACCATCGTGATCGCCATCGTTTCGCCGAGCGCACGGCCGAGGCCGAGGATCGTCGCGCCGACCAAACCCGAGCGAGCGTACGGCAAGACCGCAATGCGCACCGATTCCCACGGAGTCGCGCCGAGCCCGAGCGCGCCTTCACGGAGTGAGCTCGGCACCGCGCGCAACACTTCGCGACTCACCGACGAAATCGTCGGCGTGATCATGATCGCCAAAATGATGCCGCCGGCGAGCATGCCCACGCCGTATTGCGGGCCTTGAAAGAGCGGCAAAAAACCGAACAGCTTGGCGAGCAGCGGCTCGACGCTATCGCGTAGCCAGGGCGCGAGCACGAAGATGCCCCACAAGCCGTAGACCACGCTCGGCACTGCCGCCAAGAGCTCCACCAAAAAACCAACCGGGCTTCTCAGCCAATTCGGCGCCAGCTCGGACAGAAAGATCGCGACGCCGATCGAGATCGGCACGGCGAACACCAGCGCGAGCAGCGAGGACGCGATCGTACCGAAGATGAACGGCAACGCGCCGTACACGTCGCGCACCGGATCCCACACGCTCGAGAGCACGAAGCCGAGCCCGAATTTCGCGATCGAGTCGCTCGACGCGCGCACCATCGCGATCGCCATCGCGAGCAGCGTCGCGATCACCAGGGCCGCGACGAGCGCGGTGATGCGCCGGAACACGAAATCGCCCCAGTTCACTTCTTTCCCGAATCGGGTCAATAAGCGCGATCGCCCTCGAACCAGGGAGACGTCGTGACTCATCGCCATCGACGCTCAGGCCCCGGAGAGGAACTTCTTGTCGCCCGAGCGCAGCTCTTTCAGCCGAGCCTCGACCTTGGTCAGGAC
>DATATR010000100.1:0-9066 GCA_036268695.1 Polyangiaceae bacterium
ATTTGGGGATTGCCTGGCAACGCCGGATCCAAAAGTGGGGTCTATTCAGCTACCACTATTTGGCGAAAAACTTGGGCGTTTTGCTGACCAGTTTGCCGTATCGCACGCCGGGCGGCAGCGTGCCGTTTCAAATCAACGCGCACGGCCTCGCGCTCTGGTTCACGACGCCGTTGTTCCTTTGGTTACTCTGGCCCAGGAAGACGCGCGCGCCGCACTTGGCGCTCTGGCTCACCGTCGCGTGCGTCGCGGTGCCGACGCTGTTTTATCAAAATACTGGCTGGCTCCAGTTCGGTTACCGCTTTTCGAACGACTATGCGCCGTTCTTGTTCGCGCTGCTCGCGATTGGGGGCTACCGCTTGGGGCGACTGTTCTGGGTCGCGGCGGTCTGGGCAGTGCTGATCAATGCCTTCGGCGCGGCGACTTTCGGGCGACCGAGCTCCGCAGCCTACTACTTCCAAGAGAACACGCAGCGCGTGCTGTATCAGCCCGATTAGCGGTCGAAGATTTCACCGCCAAGGCGCCAAAGGACGCCGAGATCGCCAGCTGAATTGGGGTTGAACTCAGCCGCGCCGATCGCGGCGCAAAAAAGACGTGGCCCGCGCTTGAAGTCAACGCGCCGATTTCGCGCCGATTGCGCGGACTACGATGAACCCAAAAAATCCCGTTGGCGATCGCGTGCGGCTCGGCGTTTTGGCGGTGAATCAGAGAAATCACCGCGGGCTGTTATTTCGCCGGCTTGCGCTTGATCTTGATGCTCTTGATTTTGGTCGGGGTGACCGAGCGATCGCCGTGCACTTCGACGCTGGCGAGCTTTTCGATCACTGATTCCGGGCCGCATTTGCCGAAGATCGTGTAGCCGGAGTCGAGGTGCTTCGCGACGCCGTCCATGATGAAGAATTGCTGGCCGTTGGTGTTGGGGCCGCGGTTCGCCATGCAAATTTGCCCGATTTGATCGTGGCTCGCGCCCGCCCAAACTTCGTCCGGGATCACGTAGCCGGGTTCGCCCGCGCCGGTGCCGCTCGGATCGCCGCCTTGGATCATGAAGCCTTTGATCACGCGGTGAAACGTGGTGCCGTCGTAAGCCGGCTTCTTGGTCCATTTGCCGTCCGGCGCTTTGAACGGCCGAAGGCCACGCGCCAAACCGACGAAGTTTGCGACCGTGATCGGCGCTTTGTCTTCGTACAGATCGCAGTCGAGCTTGCCGAGATCGGTGTCGATTTCGGCGCTGAGCGGGCCTTTGCCGGGCAAGCCCGCGGTCGCGTCTTCGAGCGTGAATTTGCCGTGCATGGGATCGTCCGGCCTGACCGGCACCGTCGCTGGCGGCTTCGCGGACACCGATGGCGCGGCGCTCGGCGCGGCGTTCGTCGTCCCAATGCCGGCCGCGGTGTTCGTCGCTAGCAACGAGCTGCCCGCGGGCGCAGCGCTCGCGGTCGGCTCGGCCGTGAGCACCGAATGCGATTCGGGCTCAGCCGGTGTCGAGCGACACGCGCCGGCCAAGGCGACCAAACCAAAAAACAAACTCGCGCGCTGCGAGAGCTGGAACGAACCAGTGCGATACTTGAACATGCGATTTCCTCTTGCGTTTTCCTG
Source organism: Polyangiaceae bacterium (assembly GCA_036268695.1). Taxonomy (GTDB): domain Bacteria; phylum Myxococcota_A; class Polyangia; order Polyangiales; family Polyangiaceae; genus PMG-095. The sequence continues at coordinate 1,591 of DATATR010000100.1, forward strand.
AACGTTCGCCGGGAACCCTGTCATTCGAAATGCACGACGCTGCCCGGCTTGATGCCGTGCGCGCGCGACCAACCGGCGTTGACCTCGAGCACGTAAGCATCGGGGCAAGGCACGCCGCGGGCTTCGTCGTTGAGCGTCGGCACTTGTTCCAAAATGCCGCTGATCGTGCCGTCTCTCGCGATGAACATCATGTCGAGCGGGATGCAGGTGTTGTGCATCCAAAACGTGCGCGGCTCTTCGTTGTTCCAAGAAAAGAGCATGCCCTGATCGTCCGGCAGCTTCGTGCGATACATCAAGCCACGCTCTTTCTCGGATTCGCTTTGCGCGAGCTCGACGTTCAAGCGCGGGCTGCCCGGCGCATCCGCGAACACGACGTAACCGTGCGCGAGCTCCGGCGGATGATCGGGATCGGCCGGACAGTGCAGGGCATTCGGCGCGCGCCGCGCCGGTTCGTCGGCCAGCGGCACGACACACTTCGTCGCAGCCGGCGCTATGCTCGCCGCGGGGCTTGGTTTCGCGTTCGCCGCGGACTTTTCCGCGCCCGGTGTCGTCGCGGCCGGCGTGGGTGCGCTGGCCGCGTGCGCGTCGTCGACCGAATGCGACTCTTCGCTGCGATTACAGGCCAGAAGCAGTGAAAAACACAGGCCAACTGCCGCGACGCGCATCGAGGCTCGCTCTTAGCATTACCTCGGTCGCTCGGGATCGGCCTTCGACTCGAGCGCGTAAAAAGCGTGTGACTTCCTTGAATCGCGAATCGGGGTGCTATCCTTTTGCCGACCAATGAGCGGGCGATTTTGGGCTTTGGCTTGCTTGTGTTCCGGCGTCGCGCTGCTTCACTGCGGCGGAACCGTCAGCACCGTGACGATCGACGCCACGGGCGGAGCCGCCGGTCACGCGGGCCAGGTTTCGCGCGCGGGTTCGTCGTCGAGCGCGGGCCTCGGCGGCAGCGGCGGTGATTCGATCCCGCTCGACGCGTCGTTCGACGAATACACCGATCCCGGTTGCTCGGATGCAGGCCCGGCCGTCGAAATGAAACAATGCGATCCGTTCGGCGCGGTGAGCGGCTGTCCCGCCGGGCAAGGCTGTTACCCGTTCGTCGATCAACCGTTCGGCGCGGGCTGCGGCGCGCAAAGCTTCGGCACCGTGTGCTTGGTCGCGGGCACTGGCACACAAGGCGCAATCTGCGGCAACGGCGCGAACGACTGCGCTTCCGGCTACGTTTGCGTGGTCGGCTCTCAACCCGGTCAGCATTGCGTGAAGCTCTGCAAAATGACCGATCCCAACGCCTGTCCGCGCGGCATGATCTGCGGCGAGCTCGACGTCGAGGGCTACGGCGTATGCTCGTGACTTCGCGCCGCCTGCTCGTGTGGGCGCTTTTCTTGTTTGGATTTGGGGGTTCAGCGTGTGGCGCGCGCACCGGAATCGGTACGGGAGACGCCGGCGCGGACGTGCCGAAGACGTGCACGGTCGACGCCGATTGCGCCACGGGCGATCTCTGTTCGCCGGCCGAATGCCGAGAAGGCGTGTGCACGCCGCTGCCCAGCAAAGTCTGCGACGACAACGACGAATGCACGACCGACTCGTGCGATCCCAACACGGCACAGTGCGTGTTCACGCCGCGCACGTTCGATCGCGACGGTGACGGCCACAAGGCGCCTTTGCCCGGCTTCGCGCCGGGCGCGCCGGGCTCCTGCGGTGACGACTGCAACGACTCGAGCGCCGCGGCGCACCCCGGCGGCGTCGAAGTGTGCGACGGCGTGGACAACGACTGCGACGGCCAGATCGACAATGGCGCGGCTTACGGCGGCGCGACCACGCCCGTGCGCGTCTCGACCACGATGTTCGATCGCACGCAGCGCGGCGGCCTCGCTTTCGACGGCAAAAACTACGGCTCGAGCTACTCCGGTCATGATCAAATCTGGAGCTCGTACTTCACCGGTCTTTCGCGCGCGGGCTCGGTCGTCGTCAGCGAAACAGCCATGACGGACATCAACAGCGAGACCTACGCGGGCGTCTTACTCCACAACGGCAGCTACTTCGAGAGCTCGTGGGAAGACGCGCGCCAAGATGGCAACTACGAAGTCTATTTCAACCGCTTCGACTCGAACGGCAAGAAACTCGGTCCGGACTTGCGCATCAGCGATGCCCCAAATTTCTCGCTCCATTCGACGACGGTGTGGAACGGCAGCGAATCGATCATCGTGTGGGACGATCGTCGGTTCGAGACTCGCACCCAAGACGACGTGCGCTTGTTCGGTCAGCGCGTGAATTTCGACGGCAAAGCCGAAGGCGGCAACGTGCCGCTGACGGCGCAAGGCACGTTCGCCGAATATCCGGCGATCGCGCTCGGCCAAAAGAACGTCGGCATCGTGTTCGCGAACCAAGTCGGCAGCGACGTGCACGCCAAATTTTTCACGACTCTGCCGGACCTGACCAGCCCGAGTAAATTCGTCGACGTAGGCACGACAGAAGTGCAAAACCCGAACTTGGTTTACGTCGCTGGTCGCTATTTGATCGCCTGGGAGCGCTACAACGCCGGCTCAGGCCCGGCGATTTACGGCGCGCTGGTCGATGATTCCGGCAACGTGCTCGTGCCCGAGCAACCGATCACGTCGGGCGCGACCTTCGCGCGCAGCTTCGCACTGCTTTCGTTCGGCGAGCGCGTGCTCCTGGTTTGGGCCGATGATCACGACGGTAACTACGAGCTCTACTGGCAAATGCTCGACTCGAACATGAACGTCGTCATGCCGCGCACGCGGCTCACGTTCACGCCGTCGGACACGTTGGATCCCACCGTCAGCTTCGGCCCGGGCGGCGATATCGGCATCCTCTACGACGATTGGATCACCGGCTTGAGCCAAACCTACTTTTTGAGCATGGGCTGCCTCATGACGACCGTGCCGCCGCCGCACCCGTGACGAGCGCGCTCAGCTCGAGCGCGCGTCGAGCCGGTCGGCGATTTCGTCGTGGCCGTTCGCTTCGAGCGCTTCGCGCGGCGTTTGCCCAGCGTCGTTTTTGGCGTTCGAATCGGCGCCGTGCGCGAGCAGCAAATCGATGAGCTCTTCGGCGAGATCCACGTCTTCCGGCAACAGGTGGAGCGGCGTCGAGCCGACTGGGCTCCGTTCGCGCACGCACGAGGGATCGGAAGCGAGCAGCTCGCGCGCGAGCGCGACGTGCCCGGTCATGCATGCGTCGAGCAAAAGGCGGCTCTTTTCGGCCAGAAAGCGCCCCATTTCCGCTTCTTTTCTATGTAGCGCCCAGCCAGCCGCGGTGGCGTTGTAAGTGCGGCCGCGTGGGTCGGCGCCGTGCGCGAGCAAAAGCTCGCACACCGCGCGGTGCGACGCTCCGTTGTTGAGCGCGAGGTAATCGTGTTTGCCCGGCCGATTCGGGTTCATGCCAAGCTCGAGCAAGATGCGCACGGCTTCACGGTTGCCGTGCCCGGCCGCGAGCACGAGCGGCTGCGTGTCTTCGAGATATTCCGGATCCCGGCGCACGAGCTCCTCCGCGGTTCGTCGATCGCCGCGCGAGCTGGCGGCGATGAACGCGTCCAGGCCTTCCAGCGGTTTCACGCCTGCGCCGTACTTCACGAGCAACGCCGCTGCTTCGTCGTGGCCGGCGAGCAGCGCCGATTCGTAGCAGGTCTTCCCGGTGTAGCTGCTCACTGCATTCGGATCCGCGCCGTGCGCGAGCAGGAACTCGAGCCGCGTCATTTGGCCGTTCGCGGCGGCGTGCACGACGATGAAATCAAGATTGCCCGGTCTCTTCTCGGACGGCGCGTGCGGATCCGTGGCCCAGTTCACGGTCCGATTGTCGAGCCCGAATTCGAACAGGAGCTCGAGCCAGCGCGCTTCGTCACCCCTAAGGCAGGTGTTATAGAGAGCCTGGCTATCGTTCGCGTCGGCGCCCGCCTCCAAGAGCAAATGCGCCAAAGCTTTGGCTTCGGGATGTTCGGGTTGTGCGAGTTCGCCTTGACCCATCACGCCCGTGAGCGCGGTGAAGCGATATTGCGATTGTGCATCGCCGCCGTCGCCGATGAAATATGCATTCGGATCCGCGCCGCGGTCGAGCAAGAGCCGAGCGACCGCGAGCGAGTTTTTCGCTGCGCGTTCATTGGGCAAGCGGCAGTAACACAAAAACAAAAGCGGCTCCCAGCTGCTCGTTCCGCCCTTTTGATTGACGCTCTTCGGATCCGCGTCGAGCAGCTCTTGCACGCGCTCGAGCTCGCCGCACAAGACGGCAGAATAAATATTTTCTCGCGCGAGCTCTGGATGCCGCGCCAAAATGCGAGCGGCACGCTTCCAATTGCCGGGGCCGTCGTCGCTCCGACCAATGCACGCCTTGTGCAGGAATTCGTCGCGCAGCGCGGCCCGGTTCGCGGCCAGACCCTCGAGCTCGAAGTGCTCCTTCAACGACGCCCAGCTCGCGAAGCCGCGCTGCCGCGCGAGCGCTTGTTGCACCTCACGCAAACCGATCGCCGTCGAATGTTGCGACACCAGCGCATCGAATTTGGCGCGCGCATCCAGATCTCCGCCGCGAATCGCCTTGAGCCAGCGCTTCGCCAACTTGCGCAACCCCTCGAAACCCACGCCGAGTTCAGTATCGATCATCGTGACCATCCTTCCGAATTGCCCGAGGTCCGCTGACACAGGCCGAAAGGACGACACCTTCGATCCGTCACTCTTCTGGGTGGGAAATCCCTTGCCGCGGACAGGAGGCGCCCCAGCGCGCTCTAAGCATCAGAGCATCATTCGGCGTCGCGCGCGTCAAGGGCCGCGGCTCATTCGCGAAGAAAATCAGTCAGGGCTTATCGAGCCAAGCCGTACGTCTCAGTTCGTTCGACGTGGGGTGCCGGCGCTCGAGCACGCCGCTGATCGTGAAGCCGATCTCCTCGACTTGCTTCACGAGATCCGGCACACCAGGGACGACGCGCTCGGCGCGGATCACGACGCGGCCCCCGGGCGCGACGAGATCGGCCAGGACCCGCGCGAGAAACACGCGGCGCTGCGGCACCGGCACATAGTCCAGACCGGTGTGCACCAGATCGAAACGACGCGGTGGCTCCCAATTGCTGGCGTTGCCAACCCAAATTCGAGCTGCAAGCCCAGGCAAACGCTGGCGCGCGAGCGAAGCCAGCCGCGCAGAAATGTCGAGCCCGTGGAGCTCGACCACGGTGCCTCGCTCGGCCGACCAGCGCTCGAAGCTCTCCAACAGATAACCGTTCGCGCAGCCGATATCGAGCAAGCTGCCGCCGTTCGGCAGCGCGTCCAGCACAAGCTCGCGCGCCCAGCGCCATTCGACCTCGTCGCCGCTTCTTCCGGACTGAGCGCGCGGATCGGCGCTCGCGAGGTAGAGATCGCCGATGATTTCTTCAATCTGCTCGTGCCAGGTTCGGTCGTCGATTTCCGCGCGCGCGTGCTCGGCGTTGACGCGCGCTTCGAGCGTTCGCGCCCAATGCAAGTCTGGCGCGGGAAGCTCGAGCACCCGCGCGATCCAGGGTAGCGCGATGCGGAGTTGCCGCGCCTGGATCCAGCGCACCCGGGGCGCGTCGGGAATGAACTCGAGACCAGCACGCGCCGCGAAAAATCCACTCACGATCGCGGCGAGGCCCGCGTCCCGGCCGACGATCTCCTCGGGCAAGGGGCCGCCTTCGAGTCGAATGCTGGGTGCGGCGAACGCGAGATCGAACGCAGCGTTTCCGCGCGAAGCCATGTTCCAGTCCACCAGCACGAGGCGGTCGGCCGAGAAGCAAAGATTGTCGCTGCGCACGTCGCCGTGAACGAGGTCGTCACCGTCGAGCACAGCGCTACGCTCGGCTTCGAGCAAGCGCGGGAGCGCATTGAAAAGCCACGCGCTCGAGCACAATCCCAAACTCAAGAACGGCCCACTGTCGCGCTCCACTTCCTGCCAACCGAACTGATCGGCGCCGTGACCCGCCGCACCCGAGAACTCCGCGGCCAGGCTCGGCAGATCGCTCGGCAACGGTCGCGTCTTTGCGACGCGCCCAAGTGTCTCGGCCAAGCGCGCGACATCGCCCGATTGCCATGGCGGCGGCCAGCGCGCACTCGAGAGATCTTCGAGCACGAGCAGCGGCTGCTCGCTGTCGTCTTCGAAACCGATGAAATTCGGCATGAAGCTCGCGTGGAGTGCAGCGTAGCGGCGTGCCTCGCTGCGCAGCGCGTCCGCGGTCATCGGCGTGGTTCCAACTTTCACGAACGCCGACGACTGGTCGGCGAACAGCACGCGAAAGCGCGCCGCCGGCGTGTAGCCGCCACTCACGCGCTGCCACGAAACAGGCACTTTGCCGGTCACCCGTTCGACGACTCGCCGCAATCGCCCGTCCATGACGCGAAGCTACTACGATCTTTTCGTTCGTGGGCGCGCCACGAAGTAACGGGCGCGCTTGCCGGCGAGCGCGCCACTCGGCAACGAACTCAGGCGCACTCTCGCCACTGCGGCCACGCCTGCGCCCGCTTGTTCGTTCAATATTTCGCCGCCGCCGAGCGAAGCAGCCCACGAGCCCCAGTGCGAACGGCCAAAGCACAGAGGAGCCTGAATTGACGCAGCAAGCGCAGCCTCCAGCGGCTCGAGCTGCGCCGCTCGAAACCGGGGTGACGGTGATCGCGCCGGCATCATGCGCAGTCGAGCCTCCTCCGGCGGCACTTGCATCGGGCTCGGCGCGACCTGCGTCACTCGTGCTGCTCGCGTCCGGCGCGCTGGCGTCGAGCTGACACGCGTTGAACGTGGCACAGGCCACGGGCCAGGCCGCGACGCAAGCGCCGACATCACTCGCCGGACAGCTCGTGAGCGGGCCGCGTACCTCGCTCAAGCGAAGTAGCGGGACGAGCGTGCCTGCGTCGATGTTTGCGTCGAGCATGGGGTTCGGGCTCTCGCCAAGCGCATAGCCAGTTTGTCCGGGCGCGGTGCACACGTAGACCCCGTGCGCGGTCCAGGTCAGGCACGTGACCGAACCCGAGTAGACGCGCGCAAACGAGAATGAATCGGTGCTGCTCAGGAGCGCGCCGGTGGCATTGGGATCGACCATGAGCGTGGGATCGACCGGGTCGCCGTAGCCAATCAAGACCGAAGCGTCGTCCGGCGACAGCGAGAAACCGAGCAGCTTTGCTTGTGCGCGATAGAGCTCCTGAAAATGCGCGCCGCCGTCCGCGCTGAAGAGCAAAGCGTCGTTCGCGCTGTGTGAATCCGTGCGCACGAAAATTCGATCCGGATCGCTCGCGAGCACCGCGGCGATGTACGGCGGCTCATTGGTGCCGGTGCCGGCGATGAGCTCCGAATTCCAAGTCGCGCCGCGATTGCTCGACACCATCAACAGCCCTTCGCCTTCTGCGGACAGCCCGGACACGTAAATCCGATCGGGCGCCGACGGCGGCACTTCGATCGTGAGCCCAGTCCCGGGCAAGGCATCACCGAGGGAATGAAACGTCGCGCCGTCGTCCAATGATTCCGCGACGCGCGTCA
>DATATR010000101.1:0-30318 GCA_036268695.1 Polyangiaceae bacterium
AGACGACGTTGTTTTTCTGGGTGTAGTCGTAGATCGCGTCGAGTGTCGCCCAATTGAATGGACTCGTCGCCGTGGCTTGCACCGAGCCCCACTTGCCTGCGTTCTCCGGCGTGATCTCGTCCCAGTATTTCGAATAGGTGAGATTGTTGGTGTCGACTTGATCTTGCGTCGTGATGTTACCGACGAACTTTTGCGTGCTGGCGTCGCCGCCGCTGCCGGCAGTGCCGCTGCCTGCCATGCCCGCGCTAGGCGAACCAGCCGTGCCGCCGGAACTGGTTCCAGACGTGCCGCTCCCTCCGCTGCTGGCGCCGGCAGAGCTGCTCCCGGCAGTCGGCAACGTGCCGCTGCCGGCAGTCGCGATCGAACCGCCATTGGAAATGATTCCGGAGCTACCGCCGGTTTGCGTCGAACCGCCGTTGCCTGCGCTGTTAGCGGTACCCGCGCTGGTGCCGTTCGCTCCGGAGTCGTCCCCGCTGCTGCCCGAGCAAGCAAAGACACCCAACGAAAGCGATAGCCCGACCGTTCGTAAAATACGCTTGTGCACCGGAACCTCCGTGGCGCTATTCCCGCGCGCCCGAATTTTGATCTGCCGTAGCGTACATCGTGCGCGCGGATCCGCATCACGAACGCACGTCGCGAGTCACTCCGCTGCGCCAGAGCGCGATTGAAAGAGTCTTTCCGTTTGGCCCAAGTCGCGCGCATCGCGCGCTCGGTTTAAGCGAGCAATGGGCGGCCGCTCGGTCCCGCGCTGGTCAATGAGCCGCGGCCTGCGGCGCAATGAAGTCAGCGATCATTTCGCCGACTTCCGGCGCCACGTGCTTCGGCTGTTCAGTTCCGCTGACCGGCAAAAATAAATGATCCAAGCCGGGTAGCGTCGCGCTCTTGATCGGAACTCGGCCGGATAGCGCACTCTGCCAGTGCTCTTGATCGATCGCTGCGACGTTTAGATCCAGCGAACCACGCAGTACCAGCACCGGGCGACCGAGCGCGACTGCGACCGCGAATTCATCGCGCCGATCGAGGTCGCGCCAATATTCAGCTGGCGCGCCGAACACCATCTCGTTCGCGGGTAAAGTGGGCAGCGTTTGCAATTGGCGCTCGAGGTCCCGAAGCTTTGGGCTGCGTGGAGCGCTCTGCAGCTGCTCGAGTAGCGATTGCTCCATTGGTCGCCCCGGCGGGGCCAGCAAAACCAGTCCCGCGACGCCACCGCCGCGCTGGGCGATTTCCGGCGTGAGCAGCGCGCCTAAACTGTGCCCAATCACGAACAGCTGTTTTGGATCGACCTCTGCCCGCGCGCGGAGCGTTTGCAGTGCGGCGACGGCATCGCTGAGCACTTCGGCTTCGATCGTGATCTGTGCCGGATCGTGAAACGACTCAGGATGAGCGAAGGTGCGCTTATCGTAACGAAGCGTCGCGATGCCGCGTTTCGCGAGCGCGTGCGCGAGATCGTGAAACGGTTTGGCCTCGCCGATCGTTTCATCGCGATCACACGGCCCTGAACCCGCCACCAAGAGTGCGGCTGGCACCGGCGCGTGCGCAGCCGATGGCAACGCGAAGATTGCCGGCAAAGCGAGCGGTCCGACGTTCAACGACTCTTCGCGCACCCCCGGATCGGAATTGTCCGCTTGTCGCGTGTCGCCCGGTTCCTTCAAAAAGAACAGCCCGGCAACTTCGTGGCTCGACGGCTCGAAAACGACCAGACCGCGCATGCCCCCGCGCGAGAACACCAATTCGATCGTCAGACGATCTTTATCGAGCGGATGATCGCGAGTGACGATTTGCCAAGAAGCGAGCTTGCCGTACTGGACCTCGAGCCCTTGCCAAACCGCGCTCAGCGTCGGCACGGGCAACACCGTGCGCATTCGCTGATCGAAATTCGCCTCCGCCGCTTCCGCGGAATCCGCCGCCAGCGCGCCGAGCAAGGCGCGCGCTTCGCGCTCTTCGATCGCCTCGGACGTCGCTGCGGCTTGCGTTGGGGCAGCGCTGCGCGGCGGCTCCGCGTGGCACGCGCTGAGCGCGAGCGCTGCGCCCATGAGATATCGCCCCAGCAACGTTCGCCGAGACACACCCTGTGCTCGCCACCCAATTGACATCTTCCTTCGATGTGTAGCGCTATTTCGCGGGCTTCACAATCGCGAGCTGCGTTGAACTCGGCCTCAATCTTCCTTTTTGTAAGTCGAGTAAACTGCTGCGATGCCGCCCGCCGCCGCATCCCTGCCGTCACTCACGACCTTTCTGCTCTCCGAACCCCACCACGCCGACAACCACGCCGCCTTCATCGAAGCGCTCGCTTCTCGTCTGATCGCAGCTGGCGTTCCGGTCTGGCGCCTGCGCTACGCGCTGCTGACGATGCACCCGGAGGTGCTTTGGCGCAGCGTGTTTTGGCGTGCCGATGAAGGGGCGAGCATGATCGATCAAGCACACCAGCGGCTGGGGGATGCGTTTTATATGTCGAGTCCCGTCGCAGCCGTGCGCGAGTCGCTCGAGCCATTGCGGGTGCGGCTCGAGACGGGTGAGTCGCCGTATCCTTTGTGCGTCGAGTTGCGCGAACAGGGCGGCACCGATTTTTTGGCGCAGCCGTTGCCGTTTACGAACGGTGAGATCGGCTATGTCACGTTCGTGACTCAGGTGCCGGGTGGCTTCTCGGACGAAGCGCTCGAGTTGCTCGAGGCCTTGCGGCCTTCTCTCGCGCGGCGAATCGAGCTCGAATCCGCCTATTACGCCACGCGCGCGTTGCTCGAAGTGTATCTCGGCAAGAACGCGGCGCGACGCGTGCTTGCGGGACAATTTCAACGCGGTGGTGGCGAGCCGATCGACGCGGCGATTTGGTTTTCGGATATGCGCGGGTTCACGCAAATGAGTGATCGCGTGGAACCAAAGCGAGTGATCGAGATCCTCGATCGTTACTTCGACGGAGTCGCGGGCGCGATTTCGGATCAAGGCGGCGAGGTGTTGAAGTTCGTCGGGGATGCGGTGCTCGCCATTTTTCCGTTCGAGAGCGACGCGCGGGGCGCGTGTCAGCGCGCGCTTGCCGCGGCCGAGCAAGCCTTCGCTGCGCTCGCGCGCGTGAACGAACGCCTGGCGGCGGAGGGCGATGGCCCAATCGACGCCGGCATTGCGCTGCATTGTGGCCGCGTCATGTATGGGAACATCGGCGCGCGCGATCGGCTGGATTTCACGGTGATCTCGGCGGCGGTGAACGAGGCTTCACGGCTCGAATCGCTGTGCAAGCCGCTCGGCGTGCGCATCGCGCTGAGTGCGGCATTCGTGGAAACGGCTGAGGCGCAAGGCGCTATTGATTTGGGGGAGCAAGCGTTGCGCGGGGTGCGCGCGCCGGTGCGTGTGTTCACGTTGGCGGGGTGAGGCTTGCAGTTGCGGTAGCCATTGAGCTCCGCTTCGAGCGATACTGGAGAGCGCATGAATCGTCGCTGGTGGTTGTTTGGCTTCGCGGCGCTCGCTGTTGCATGTGGTGGCAGAGCCGTGGAAACAACGAATAGTGGCTCGGCAGCGCAGTTCCAAGGCGTCACCGCTTGCGGCAAGGCAACCTGCGATTCGTCGGAATACTGCGTTTATCCGCCGAGCGGCTGTGTCGCGATCTTGCCCGACGCCGGCGTTTGCCCGCCCGGCACTCTGCTCACTGCGCCAATCGGTTCGGTCGGAGGCGCGTGCCTTTCGCCCGAGTTAGAGCCGTCTTGTCGCAGGTTGAGTCCCGGCGAAGGCTCGTTCGATTGCTCCGGGAACGACGCGGGAATCGAATGCGACAACGTGAGCGCGCCGATCCCCGATCGTTGTGGCCGCATTTGTCGCACGAATTGCAGCTGAGCTGCCGCGCGCGCGATCGGCTCGATTTGCGGGCCCGAAGATTCGCGGGCGAGGTCATTCCGGTGTCGACATCGCGGCGTGGTGAAGTTCCGTGCTTCAGCGCCGCTTCGAGCATGGGCGCGCGCCTCACGTGCCGTCTTCGCGCTCGCGATAGTCGAACCAGGCGAAGTCCGCGGGGTGAACACAGGCTGCGCCGTTGCCGCTCGCGTACATGGCGAAGTAGACGCCGGTGAAACCGCCCGCGACTTCGGTCGAGAGATAGCGTGTTTCGCCTGCTCCGAGCCGCTCCAGGTCGCTTTCGGCAGCCCCAAAAAAGAAGCTGTATTGCTCGCGATCCGCGTCGATCGCGAGCACCACGCCATCGTCGCTCGCAGACCAAGGTCGAACCGCGACTTCGGCTCGCAGGCTGCCGATTCGACGTCGCAAGATCACGCTCGGTACTCCGGCTCGCCGCGTGACGAAGATCTCGTAGTGGTGCTGCTCGTTCATGCGCACGACGAGGCCGGCTTCTTCGCGCTCGCTCGTCGGTCGAAACTCGAGACGCGCGGCGACTCGAACCGAAAAGTGGCACTGACGCCGGCCGAGCCAAGCCGTTGCGGCGACGTCGTCGAGTCCGTCTGCCGAGCCGTGCAAGCGCAGGTAGCCTGGTCTTTCACGCAGTGAATAAAGTTTGGGATCGGGATTGCGCAGATGGTTCCAAGAGAGTGAAAGCTCTGGCTCGTCGAAGTCGTCGCGCGCGGGCGGAGCCGAATGCGGCTCGAGCTCGAGCGATGTTTCTTGTTCGAGCGCGACGTGGCCTCGCTCGCCAAATATCGGGAAACCATCTTCCGCCCAAGTGATTGAGCTCAAGAACGTTTCACGGCCGAGGTGATAGCAAGGCGGATAGCCGTTCGGTCTGAATCCGAGCGACACGGCGAACCAGGCGCCGTCGGCGCTGTCGACCAAGTCGGCGTGACCGACGCCCTGAATCGGGCTTTTTTGGCTGCGATGAGTGAAGAGCGGATTGCGTGGGCACGGCTCGAACGGGCCCCATGCGCTGCGGCTCCGCGCCATCGTGATCATGTGTCCGTATTCGGTGCCACCTTCGGAGAGCAGCAAGTAATACCAACCTCCATATCGATAGAGATGCGGCCCTTCCGGATATTGTCCGCCCGTGCCCGACCAAACCACTCTCGGCTCACTGAGGAGCTTGCCCGTCGTGATCTCGATTCGACTCTGGAGCGCTCCTTCGTGTGAAGTCGTGTAGAGCACGCTGCCGTCTTCGTCGAAGAAGAGCGAAGGATCGATGCCTGGCTGCGCGACGTGGATCGGTTCTGACCATGGTCCTTCGGGCGCCGTCGACGTGACGATGAAGTTGCCGCCCGCCGACACGTTCGTCGTCGTCAGATAGAAGATGTCATTGTGGTGCCGAATCGTCGGCGCCCAAACTCCTTGCCACGTGCCGGCTCCCGCGAGCGGTAGCTGGCTAACGCGGTTCAAACAGTGGCCGATCTGTCGCCAATTCACCAAGTCACGACTGTGGAAAATCGGGATCCCGGGAAAGTAAGCGAAGCTACTCGTGACCAAGTAAAAGTCAGGACCGACGCGGCACACGCTCGGATCGGGGTAGAAACCGGGCACGACAGGATTCTTGTAGCGAGCCATGCTGCAGACGGTGCTTAACACGGAAGCAGTTCCGGAACGCTCGCCCGGCTCATGGCGAACACCTGTTCCGTTTCCGGAATACGTTTAGGTCAACCGACGGCACTCGGTTGCGCGCGACGTTCGAAAGGCCGCGCTCAGACAAAAAGCCACACCAACGCCGATCCGCCTCGCTAAAAACACGAGTCGTTCGGCCGTGCTCGCCGGTGCAAGCGGGCACGCTAAGTGCTTCTTCGGCTGAAATGATGGCGAGCGTCGAGTGGCGAGCGAGGTTCGAGTCGTGAGAATCGAGGACTATGCGCTGATCGGGGACACGCGCACCGCGGCGCTCGTGGCCAAAAACGGGAGCATGGATTGGCTGTGCGTTCCTCGCTTCGATCAGGCCGCGTGCTTCGCGGCATTGCTCGGCTCCGCGGAACACGGGCGCTGGCTATTGTCGCCGCAAGATTCGGACGCGCGCGTGAGCCGGCGCTACCTCGAAGATACTTTGGTGCTCGAGACGACGCACGAGACCGCGAGCGGCGCCGTGCGCGTGCTCGACTTCATGCCGCTCGGCAAGCATCCGCTCGTCGCGCGCATCGTCGAAGGGCTCCGCGGCAGCGTGACGATGCGCTGCGAACTCGTGATTCGCTTCGACTACGGCAAGACGATCCCGTGGGTGCGGCAAGTGAACGGCAATTTGACGGCCATTGCCGGGCCGGACGCGCTCGAGCTTCAGACGCCGATTGCGCTCTCGGGCGAGGGCATGAAGAGCGTCGCGACCTTCGAGCTGCATGCGGGCGAGCGGATTCCGTTTCGCTTGCGCTGGTTTCCGTCGCACGAAGAGCCGGAGCCGCTACCCGAGCTCGAGCAAAGCTTGCGCGCGACGGAGCAATTTTGGCGTGACTGGGTCGCGCAAGGGCACGACGAAGATCCGTATCGCGCGCAAATCGTGCGCTCGCTGATCACGCTCAAGGCGCTGACATTTTCGCCGACCGGTGGCATGGTCGCGGCGCCGACTTCGTCTCTGCCCGAAGCGCTCGGCGGATCGCGGAATTGGGACTACCGCTTCTGTTGGCTGCGGGATTCGACGTTCACGCTTTATGCGTTGCTGCACGGCGGTTATCGCGACGAAGCGCGCGCGTTTCGCGATTGGCTGCTGCGCGCCGTCGCGGGCGATCCAGGCAAAGTGCAGATCTGCTACGGGGTTTCGGGCGAGCGACGCTTGCCCGAGCTCGAGCTCGAGTGGCTGCCGGGCTACGAAAACTCGCGGCCCGTGCGCATCGGCAACGCCGCTTCCGAGCAAATGCAACTCGATATCTACGGCGAAGTGGGCGACACGCTACATCAAGCGCGTCGCTATGGCATCGATTCGGACGCGCTCGGTTGGCCGTTTCAACTCGCCCACACCGAGTGGCTCAGCGAGGCTTGGCGCGAGCCGGATCAAGGTCTGTGGGAAAAGCGCGGCAAGCCCCAGCACTTCACACATTCGAAGGTGCTGACCTGGGTGGCGTTCGATCGAGCGATCAAAGCCGTCGAGAAATTCGGCTTGTCTGGGCCGGTCGAGCATTGGCGGCGTGTGCGCGCCGAGATCCGCGAGAGCATCCTGACTCATGGCTTCGATCGCGGCAAAAATAGCTTCACGCGTGCTTATGGCTCGAACGCGCTCGACGCGAGCTTGCTCTTGATCCCCGCGGTCGGATTTTTGCCGGCCAACGATCCGCGCGTGCTCGGCACGATTCTGGCAATCGAGCGCGAGCTGCTGCAAGCCGGGTTCGTGCGCCGCTATACGCCGGAGCAAGATCATAGCGGCGAGGGCACCGAAGGCGCGTTCATCGCTTGTTCGTTTTGGCTCGTGGATGCTTATGTGCTGAGCGGCCAAAAGGAAAAAGCCAAAGCACTCTTCGAACGCCTGCTCACGCTTCAAAACGATGTCGGGTTATTGGCCGAGGAGTACGACGTCACGCGTGGGCGTTTCGTCGGCAATTTCCCGCAATCGTTTTCGCACGTCGCGTTGGTGAACAGCGCCAGAAATCTGGGCGAACGCACGCGACCGTCCGAGCGCCGCCGGAGCACGTGAGGCTCGAGCGCGCTACTTCGCCGGCGCGCTCATCTGGCAAACTTGGCTCGCGCGCGCCGCGGCAGGTGAACCGCTCGCCAAATGCGAGAGCTCGGCGCGACCTTCGCTCACGCGACCGAGCGCGCACAACGCTCGAGCCTTGGCGCCGCGCCGTTCCACGCTGAGCACGCCATTCGGGAATTCGCGCTGGTGTTCGTCGAGCAACTTGAGGGCATCTTGCGCGCGACCGGCGTTGAGCGCGCTCGTGGCGCGCGACAGCAGCAGGACCTCTTGTGCCAAGTGATCCTGCCGCCGCGGCGCGGACGCCAGAGCCGGCGCGCTGTTCGACGCGGCTGCCGCCGAGGGCGCGGCCGACAGCGCCGTTTCTACCGGCGCCCCGCTCGCAGTAGCGCTCGGCTGCGCCGCCGGCGCGTCGACGACCGTTGAACTCGGCAGGGCGGGCTCCGCCGGGGTTGGTTTTGTCCGTGCCTTGAACGCGAAGAACAAGGCACCCCCAACCAAACACGCACCGAGCGCGCTCACGCTGACGAGTTTCCAACCCAGCGCGCGCGGCAGTGTAGCGCCCGTGTCTAGCGGTAACGCAAGCGGCCCGAGCTGTGCACGGAGCGCGGCTTCGACGCGATCGCGATCGGCTGGCGTGGGGCGCAACGCGCCGCGGCTCTTCTCGACGAGCGCGCGCGCTTTGGGGGTGAGAGCGGCCATGTTCGTCATTTTCCTTTGTTGCGCGCTTCGTGACGGCCGAGTGCCGCTTCGAATGCTTGGCGCGCCGCGCGCAGCCGCGAATAAGCCGTGTTCAAGGGAATTTGCAGCACGTCGGCTGCTTCGGGCACCGTGAGCTCGTCGATTTCGATCAGCGCGAAGAGCTCGCGCTTCGGTTCATCGAGCTCCTTCAGCAAGCTCGAGAGCAATTCGAGATCGGCGTTGCGCTCGGTGTGTTCGAACGGAGTGGGTTCGGAAGATTGCACCTCCGCGCCAGCATCGAGACAAGGACCATTGCTCGCCTGCGCGCGATCAGCGCGCCGATGGCTACTCACCGTGCGGCGGACGACGCCGTAAATCCAACTGCGGAGCGCTTCCGGCTTTTGCACGGTTTGCATTTTCGTGTGAATCACCACGAAAATTTCCTGCACCACGTCGTCGATCGCTTCGGATCGGACTCCGAGGCGGCGCGCGGACGCCCAAACGAAATCGAAATATTGTCGATAGACCGTTTGGAAGGGAGGGAGCATGGCAGTTGGACCAGGCCGCGAATCGTCTTTTACGATCGAGAGCGAAGCCGCGTGGAAATCGTGCCCTGCCATTGCCAACCAATCATGCAGTGGCGCCGCTGCGCGCGCTCCGTCACAAAATCCACTCGGGCCCAAATTGTTATTGTAGCTGCGGCGGCAGCAACTTGCCCCACGCGGCCGACGCCAGCCAGCGAAATTTCCGGGCGCGCCGTCTCGAGCGCGGCGTCCGCGGTCGCGATCAAGCTGAGCCACGGTGCTACGTGAAATCCCAGTTTCGCGGTGACGCCGGGAGCGAGCCAGGTGCTCGTTCGGGTGCTGGGCACAATGTGGGGTCCGCTGCCCGTGGCCGAGATGTGCTTGAGTGTGAGCGTCAAACATGGTGCAAACTCGAAGCGTGACCGAGTGAGCGCGCGACAACCGCGCAGTCTTCCGCTGAAGTGCGCGATCCCGGCGTCGTAGCGCACGCTTTGGAACGTCGTCTGCGCGATTTGTTTTTGCCACAGCGCGCCTTCCGCCAAAAAGCGCCAGCGATCGAGCGCGAGACCCGCCGCGAACGCGCCGCCGAGGCTCGGCTTCGGCAACGGGCCGACGCTCGCGACAGCGAGTGGCAACTCGAGCAAGCCGTGCCAATTGCGCGAAGCTTTGACTTCGGTGTCGGGTGCGCGCACGGATTCAGGCGGCGTCGTGTTGGGCTGTGGCTCCGTCGCTTTGGTGCTGGGTTCGGTTTTTTTATTTGGGGGTTCAGCCTGGCTCGACGCGTTCGTCGAAGTACCGTCCGCGTGAGTCGCGTTCGAGCCTTCGAGATCGCCCGCGGCGAGCGGGCCGGATTTTGACGCGCACTTGCTCCGCGCTCGGACAACCCGCGGGCGCGTCCCACTCGAGCTCGACGAAATCCGGCTCTTCTGCGCGCGCATGCGTCGCCCAGGAGCACCCCAAAACCCGAACCACACGGGCAGCGTCGAGCGCAGCGCGCGCCGAAAATCAAAGGCTCGCGCTGATCGTGACATCGTCCACGTACACGACGGAATCCGCGGGTGAGACGCCCGTGTCGACCAAGTTGCCGACGTACCACTGATGGAATGTCGTCGCGTCGACCGATCGGCGGAGTGGTCGCAGCGCCGGTTTGAACGAGCGGAGACGCGAGTCCGGTCAGGATGTCGTCTGCGCGGGCACATGCTGACGCTCGCCGCGTCGAACAGCAGCTGAGACGACGATCGGGCTGCGACCAACGGCGAAACGACGATGCCCGGGATCGCACGCCCCCTTTGTACTCGGAATCAATGCTTCGTTGCCGAAGCCAGAAAACCCTGCGGTTTTTGGCTTGTTTCGCGGCACCGTGGCACTTTGCGCCAGTCCCGGCGAAGGCGCAGTTCACTTCACACTTGGCGGCGTGGTAGATGTCGCTGACTGTCGATTTTTGCAAGCGAGGAAGAGGCGGAGCGCGCATCGGCCAGACCCGCACGAAATCACGATGGCGATCATGGACTCTTCGAGCTCCTCGCACCGGCCGGTGGATCGCGCGATCCAGGTCGTCGCACCCTACTGCGACATCGTGGAGCGCTTGGCGGTCGTCCCGCCGTCGGCGTTGGTGCGTGGGCTCTACCTGAAATCTTTGGAGTCCATTTTGCAGCGCACGGATCGCGGCGGACTTTATCGCGAATATTTCGCGGGCGAGCGCTGGTCGGCGATTCGCTTGTATCCGCTACGGGACTACATGGTGCGCCTCGCGCTCGCCGGCGCGTCGCTGCACTCGCCAAAGGAAGTGCATCGAGGCATGCACGACGTCTGGCGTACCAATGCAACGACTTTCGCCAGCAGTCTGCTCGGGCGAACGATGCTGCGTTTACTGTCGCACGATCCGGTGCGGCTCACCGAGCAAGGGCTCGCGGCTCGGCGCCAAACCTTTCAGTACGGCCATTGGGAAATCGTGCGCCGTGGGCCGCGATCGATCGAAATGGTTTACCGCGAGGAGTACATTTGGATCGAGTCCGCCATCGCCGGAGGTGCCGTCGGCGCGTTCGAATCGTGCGGCATCGAGGTGAAGCTCGAGACCAAATTACTCAATCGCTTCGACGGCTCGACGGTGATCACGTGGTAAGGCTGGGGAAGAGCGGCAGGTTACGTGGACCAGAGCGATGAGCCGATTCCGGAGAGCGAAGGGAACGTCGAAGTACTGGTGCTGGTGCCGACGAGCGTCGCTGCCGACCGAATCGCAACCGCACTGGCCGACCGCTACGCAGCCCATAGTCTGCATTTCGAAGTAACGGACGGCCCTTCGGCGGAGCTCGTCTCTCGAATTCGTCAGCGCATCGGCGGCACACCGCTCGGCTTCGTCGCGGTCGACGAAGTGGCAGCGCTAGCCGCGTTGTCGCAAGGCGCGGACGAGGTCTTGGTGTGGCCTCCAGGAGACGATCGCGCGATCCACGGCTTTTTCGATCGCACGCTGCTTCGCGCATCGCTGCGCAAAGTGCAAGAGCGCGCCAGCGCCGCGATGGCTCACACCGAGAAGCTATCCGCGCTCGGCACGCTCGTCGCTGGCGTCGCGCACGAGATCAATAATCCGCTGATGGCGCTGCAACTCAGCATCGAAGCCTGCATTTCCTCGCTCAGTCCGATCTCCAAGGCGATGGACGAGCTCGAGGGTTGGCTCGGGCGGGGCTTTGGCGCGACTCCGGCGCAAATCAAAGATCTCGTCGAGCGCAGCCGAACGGGCGCGCCGAGCATCGAAGCCAAGCAATTGCTGGAGGAAATGCTGGTGGCTTCCTCGGCCATCGGCAGCGTGGTTCGGGATTTGCGTGTCTTCGCGCGCGCCGACAACGATCGCGAGGAAGCGCAGATCCTCGACGCAAACGAGGTCGTCGATCAGGCGCTACGCTTGGTCGGTCGCGAAATCGCAATGGTGGCGCACATCGAACGCGATTACTCGCGCGAGCTGCCGCGCGTGGTCGTGCCGCATGGTCGACTGACGCAAGTGCTGGTCAATATTTTGATCAACGCCGCACACGCCATCAATGACGTCGAGCGCCCGGTTCATCGCGTGCGCATCACGACGCGCGCGGACGCCGAATACGTCGCGATTTCGATCTCCGACACCGGCCCGGGCATTGCTGCGTCCGCGCTGTCGCACATTTTCGATCCGTTTTTCACGACCAAGCGCACCGGCTTGGGCACCGGCCTCGGGTTGAGCATTTCGCGCTCGATCATGCGGGATTTGGGTGGAGATCTGATCGTGGAGAGCGTGCACGGCGCGGGCGCGACGTTCATCGCGCTCTTGCCGTTGCCCGATCACGCCGCGTTGCGCAACGCGTATCTGAAAAATCGCGTGATCGCCTCGCGCAAGGCGCCGCGCGAACGGCGCACGGTCTTGGTCGTCGAGAGCGACGAGCGCATCCTCAAAGCGTACGCGCGCATGCTCGCGAGTTCGTGCGACGTGATCCTGGCGAGCGACGCACAAGAAGCGATCGAGCTCTTGAGCTCGGGCTCGAACGCCGACTCGCTGCTCACCGAGCTCAGCCTCCCGGACATGGACGGGAGATTGTTTTTCGCCTGGCTGAGCCGAGAGCGGCCCGAGCTGGCCAAGCGCACCGTGTTCGTCAGCGCGGAAGCAGCGCTCGAACGGCACGCCGAGTTTCTCGGCCAAATCGACAACACCGTCCTGACCAAACCGGCCACGGCCAAGGAGCTCTGGGCCGCGCTGGATGCGCTCGCGCCGACTGGCACTAGAAGCTCAAGGCCGCCGCCGCGCGAGTGAAGCCCGCACCTTGCGCGTACATCACCACGCGTGCTCCCGGCTGCAACAGCCCGGCTTCGCGCGCCGCGATCAGATTCACGATCGGGCCGACTCCGCCCAAATGCGCGTACCGCTCGTAGGTTTGCACGGCGACGGTTGGAGCGAGCCCGAGTGCCTCGGCGATCGCGAGCGGCACCCAGCGTCGCGGTTGTACACTGAGCAAGACGCGGATCGAGTCCACCGCGAAGCGAGCGCGCTCCGCGAGCTCGGCGATCGTGCGCGCCGCGGTCGGCACGGTGTCCTGCATCAGCGCGCGCGTCATTTCGGCATTGCGGCTGCCCATCGAAAATGCGCCACCCGGCTGCCACCACGGCGGATCGCTGTCGTCCGTTTTGCCACGACACCAAACGACGGCGTCGTAATATTCGCCGTGAGTTCGGCTGTGCGTGTGCTGAATGCCCGCGAAATCGGCGGCGGTTACCACGATCGCGGCCGCGCCGTCCCCGACGCTCGGCGCGGCGGGATGTAGCAACGGGAACGTGCGCGTGGCCAGATGCGATTGAGTGAGCAGCACGTGCTCGGCGCGTCCCGATTCGATCAAGCTTGCCGCGAGATTCAACTGTGCGATGGGGCTCGCACAGGCGGCGTCCAGGCTTGCCGCCCACGCACGTCGTGCCCCGAGGATCTCGGCGACGCGGCACGCGTTCGAAGGCATCAAACGATCGGGCACGAGCGCCCACGACAAGATCGCATCGACGTCTTCGGCTTTGACGCCAGCGTCGTCGAGCGCGACTCGTGCAGCCCGAGCTTCGGCTTCGGACGACGTGGTCGAGTCATCGGCCACGCGACGTTCGCGCGCGCCGAGGAATGGATCACCCTCTTCTTCTGCCAAGTAGCGTTGGACGATGCGCAGCGTCGCGTCGTGCGCGTCGTTCGGCACGTCGACCAGCGCGCGGTCGCCCTGCCGCTGTCGGCTTGCCGCGCTGAATGCTTCCGGCCATTCCGAGTTGCGCCGCACTCGCTCGGGAAACCATTGGCCCAATCCGGCGATTTTTGCCTGCATTTCAGCCTGCCTCGTTCAGCATCGACATGTGCCGCAAGGCCTCGTTGCGGCCACCGCCAGTGAGTCGCTGTTCGCGATCGATGCGAATGTCGAGCACGGTCGGCACGCCGAGCTCACGCAGGCGCGCTAGTTGTTCGCCCGAGATTTCTCCGGGATGGTTCACGCGCAATCCCACCATGCCCATCGAGCGCGCCCACGCTGCAAAATCCGTCCACGGCGATTCCCACTGCGCTTCGCGCCCGAAGACTTGGCGGTAGCCGTGGTAGACCATGTTGTAGCGCGCGTCGTTGAACACGGCGAACACGATCGGCAGCCGATATTTGAGCGCGACCAGCGCTTCCATGCCGACCATTTGCATGCCGCCATCTCCGCAAATGCAAACGACGGGCCGATCCGGTCGAGCGAGCGCGAGCCCGATCGATCCGCTGATGCCCGAGCCCATGCTGCCGAGCCCGAGGTGAATCGTGAAGCTGTCGGGTGAGCGCGCGGTCAAATAGTGTAGCGCGAACAACATGTGCTCGCCGATGTCGCTGATGAACGCGGTCTCCTCGGGCAGCGCGGCTTCGAGATCGGCGAGCGCGCGTTGCGGCGTGATTTGCGCGCGATCGTCGCGAGCGAAATCAGCGTGTTCGAACGGCGATTTGCCTCGAAGTTCGCGCAACGTCGCGCGCGTGGACGGGTGCTGCAAGCCCTCGCTCGTGACGAATGCCTGCAGATCTTCCACGAACGCGCCGATGTCGGCGACGACGCCGAGTTCGGTCGGCAGATTGCGACCGAACACCGCCGCGTTCAGATCGACGTGCACGAGCCGCCCGCCCTCGGCGATGTAACGCGTCGGCCCGATCGAGCAATCGTCCAAATCGGTGCCGAGTGCGAGCGCGACATCGACGCCGCCCGCGGTATATTCGCGCGCCCAGAGCGAGGCGCCCAAGCCGCCGTGACGGAGCGAACGCGGATGCAGCTCGCTCACGATGCCTTTTGCTTGCGGCGTGGTCACGAACGGGATTCCGAACGCGTCGACCAGCCGCCGGAGAGCATCGGCGTATGGCCTGCAGCCCGCGCCGATGATCAACAGTGGCCGTTCTGCGCTTGCGAGCCAGCTCGCAGTTTGCGCGACGACGCGCGCCGAAGCGCGTGCCGAGAAATCACAGGTCGGCGCTTCGACCAATGCAAACGGTGCTGGCGCGCGCCCGAATTGAATCGGCAATACGAGCAGCGCAGGTCCTGGATTGGCTGGATTTTTGGCTGCACCGAGCGCAGCCAAGCCTTGCGTGGTGGCGGTCTTGGCTTGCGCAACCCGGACCGTCGCGCGCGTCACGTTCGCGAGCAGTTTCTCGATCGCGATGCCTTCGGGGCCGCTGTCCTGAAGCAATCTGCCGCCGCCGGCCGCCCAGGCGACATCGCCACAAATCACGAGCATCGGAATGCGCTCGAGGTGCGCCGAGACCACGCCGGTCACGACGTTGGTCGCGCCGGGACCTGCCGTGACCACGACGGCCGGCACTCGGCCCGAAGCTCGGTAGTAATCGGCGGCCGCGAACGCCGCGGATGTTTCGTGCCGCGACTCGATCAAGCGCGCGCCGCGGGTGCAGAGGATCGCGTCGAAAACTGGCGAGATCGGGCCGCCGGGGATACCGAAAAACGTGTCCACTCCCGCTTCGACCAACGCGCGCACCAAGCGATGCGCAGCCGAAGTATCCGGCGCAAGCTCGCTGACTGGCTCGTGCTGGCGCGCCTCATGCTGCTCGCGCTTCGGAAATGGTGTGGGTTCGGCTCGCCGCTTGGACCGGAGCTCACCAATATAGGATTGCGGCGGTTGATCTTGCGCTTCGTCGAGGAAGGAGTCGGGATTTTCGGCTGAGTTTTCCTGGGACATTCGTGGCTCCGGTGGGGTCCCGCTCCGCCGGCGCCGCATAACACACTTGAGTGTTCGGTTGGGTGAATCGACGGGCGAATTTGGCGAACGCAGTGCGCGAATCGCAAGCCATCGGGTAGAGCTGGAATTGCTCTCAGATCAACCATCGATCGTGACGGAGTCGGCGAGCGCTCGTCACCGAAACCGCGCCGGGAACGCCTCAGCGTCAGCCGCGCGCGATCTTGCCGCGACTCGCGTTCGTGTCGAAGCCCTCGTGCGTGAGCAGCCAGTGCTTGCGCTCGAGCCCACCACCATAACCGGTGAGCGAAGCGTCGGCGCCGATCACGCGGTGGCACGGCACGACGATCGCGATCGGGTTGGCGCCGTTCGCGAGCCCGACCGCGCGCACCGCGGCAGGCCGCCCGATCGCTCGCGCGAGCATGCCGTAGCTCCAAGTTTGTCCGCGCGGAATGCGCCGCAGCGCGCGCCAGACCTGATTCTGAAAATCGGTGCCGGCATAGACGACTTCGAGCTCGTCGATCGCGTCGAGCTTGCCGTCGAAGTAGCGCAGCACGGCGCGTTTGGCTTTCGACTCGCGCGTGGCTTCGCGCAAACTGAACGGCGCGCTGCGATAGTAACGAGCGAGCAGGCGCTCGGTGCGCGCCTCGTGCGTGCGCCAATCGAGCGCGCGGATGCGTCCGCGCTCGTCCGTGAAGAGCTGGATCGTGCCGGTGGGTGTTTCGAGGTGCTCGAGCGCGAAGGCTTGCAATTGCATGATTTCCTCTCTTTCTCGGCACAGTGTCGGACTGGGCGCGGCGTGCGGCTGGCGGAATTCGGCCCTGAATCGCGCGCCACGCGCAATTCAGGTCCAGGTCCGAAAATCGCTAGAACGAAGTCGTGCCGCGTGGCAAATCGAACGGCGATGGACCTCGATCACGATGCTTGTTATCGCGCGCTCCGGCAGCGCGATCCGCGCTTCGACGGCCGCTTTTTCACGGCCGTAAAGACCACGGGCATCTATTGCCGGCCGGTGTGTCCAGCGCGCACGCCGCGCTCTGAAAACGTGATCTTTTACCCGACCGCCGCGGCGGCGCAGGAAGCGGGTTTTCGCCCGTGTTTGCGCTGTCGACCGGAGACCGCGCCGGATCTGGGCGCCTGGCGCGGCACGTCGAACACGGTCTCGCGTGCGCTCGCGCTGATCGAGCTCGGCGCGCTCGATCAGGGCAACGTCGATGCGCTCGCGGAGCGAGTCGGCATCGGTGAGCGGCAATTGCGCCGCTTGTTTCAGGAGCACCTCGGCGCGTCTCCGATCGGCGTCGCCCAGACGCGACGCGTGCTCCTGGCAAAACAACTGATCCACGAAACGCGCTTGCCGATGGCGGAGATCGCGTTCGCATCCGGTTTCGGTAGCGTGCGTCGCTTCAATGAAGCATTCATCGGGTTGTTCGAGCGCGCGCCGAGCGAGCTACGGCGCCTCGGCGGCGCGGACGTTTCGCTCGAGACGAGCGGCGAGCTCACGCTCTCGCTGCGTTATCAACCGCCCTACGATTGGCCGAAGCTGCTCGAATTCCTCGCGCAGCGTGCGGTTAGCGGGCTCGAGCGCGTGAGCGACAACAGCTATTCGCGGGCGATTTGGCTGAACGGCGCAGCGGGCACGATTTCGGTGCGACCCGGCGAAGGCAATACGCTGCGCGCCGGCATCCGCGTGCCGAAGCTCGCGCTCGTGCCCGGCATCATCGCGCGCCTGCGCCGCTTGTTCGATCTTGCCGCCGATCCTTTGGCGATCGCCGAGCACTTGGCAAAAGATCCGGTGCTCGCGCCGCTAGTCAAGAAGCGCCCCGGCTTGCGCGTGCCCGGCGCGTGGGACGGCTTCGAGCTCGCGATCCGCGCCGTGCTCGGCCAACAAATCACGGTCGTCGCCGCGGCGCGCTTGGCGGCGAAGCTGGTCGCGCGCTATGGCCGGCCGATCGCGTCCGGGCTACCCGGCATCAGTCACGCGTTCCCCGAACCCGCGGCGCTCGCGCGTTCGGATTTGAGCACGCTTGGCATGCCGAAGAGTCGCGCGGCGACGCTCTCGGCGGTCGCCGTCGCCGCGCTGGCAAATCCCGAACTCTTTGCCGGCAACTCGAGCCTCGAGGAAGCCGTGCAGCGATTGTGCGCGATCCGCGGCGTGGGCGAGTGGACCGCGCAGTACATCGCGCTCCGCCAACTGCGCGAGCCCGACGCATTCCCAGCCAGCGATCTCGGCGTATTGCGCGCGCTCAGCGACGAACACGGCAAACGTCCGAACGCGAATCAGGTGCTCGCGCGCGCCGAAAATTGGCGTCCTTGGCGCGCGTACGCGGCGCAGCATTTGTGGGCGGCTTAATTTTTTTTGGTTTTTGCCTGGTGCGTTGATTCTACGGTTCTGATCCAGCGCGAAACGGCAATGCCGGCAGTCCGGCCGCGTTTTCGAGCGTAGCGTCCGGATCGTCCTGCCAAGCGTAGCGCACAGCGACGGGCTTTGGCACCGCGGCAGATTCGAGGATCACTTGCTGATCCTGAATTCGCGCGCTCGCTTCGTGGAAGCAGCCGTCCGCCGCGGCAAGCTCGAAACCACGCGGCGTGCCCAGTGTGCGCGAGCGCAGACCTCGTGCATGGCTGAAATGCACAGTGATGCGCCCGGCTTCGATTTGCATCCGCTCGAAGCTGGGGCCTTCGGCCTCGAGCGCATTCTCGCCGTACACTTTTGCGCGCGCGAGCCGGGCCAAGCGAAGTCCGACTTCTTGCTTGTTGCGCGGGTGAATGTCGCGCGCTTCGCCGATGTCGATCGCCGTGACCATGCCCGTGCGCGGCTCGCTGAGTGCGCTCGCTTGGGCTTCTCGCAGCATCGGCCAAGTGCCGGAAGCTTGGAAGCCGGCCAGCTGCACGAACAGAAACCACAAAGAGTCGGTCGCGAAGTGCTGGCGCAAATCGCGAATCAGGGTTTTGAAGCGCGCCGCGTACGTCGCGTGGCGATCGGCATCCGACTCGCCTTGGTACCAGATGACTCCGCGCACGCCGAATGGGAAGAGCGGCGCGAGCATGCCGTTGAAGAGCGCGCCGGGCGCGCTCTCCGGCGCGAGCGCGAGCGGAGCTACCGGCCAGCTCGCGAAAACTTCGCCGGAGACGAGCGGGATCTCGTGCTCGACGCAGATCCGCCAAGGCCCCGCGAGCGCGATTCGTTCCGGCTTTTCCTGCGCGGCTTCGACGAACATCGCTTGCCGCGGTCCGACGAAGCCACCTTCGCCGAAGTGATCGAACACGCGCACCGCGATCAGGTTTTTGCCGGCTCGGACCAGCGCGCGCGGCACGAAGTAGCGACGCTTGAGTTGGAATGCGTTGGGCGTCTTGTCCGGGTGGCTGCCGATCAACGTGCCATTGAAATAGGTGTGATCGAAGTCGTCGATCGCGCCGAGCTCGAGCCAGAGATCGTGCTCGCCGCCGTCCGCTAGCTCGAACTCGCGCCGAAACCAGACCACGCCGTTGAACTGCATGCCGTGGCGCTGCCAAAGAGTCGGCAGTTCGAGCACGCGCCAGTCGCGATCGTCGAAATCCGGGCTCGCGTAACCACACTCGAAACCGATGTTCGGCGGATCGGCGGGAAACGACGCGCGTTCCCACGCGCTGAGCCGCGCCTGATAAGCTTCGCGAATTCGCGGCAAGTCGCGCGTTTCCGCGTCGAGCTCGGCGAGCCGCGTCGCGACGGTCGCGTCCAGCTCACCGAGCGCGGCCGCGCTCACCCAAGCATCGATCGAAGTGCCGCCCCAAGTGGCGTCGATCACCGCGATCGGCAGATTGAGGCGCTCGTGCAGCTCCGTGGCGAAAAAATGAGCCACCGCCGAGAAGTCTGCGACCGTCCTCGGCGTGCAAACTTCCCAGTGCGCGTCCGCGTCACGCTCGGGTGTGCGCGCAGCACGGCGCGGGATTTTGATCTGGCGCAGCGCCGGAAGATTTGCCCGCTCGATCGTCTGCTCCGCGTCGCGCGCGGCTAGAACCGGCCACTCCATGTTCGATTGCCCCGAAGCAAGCCAAACCTCGCCCGACAAAACGTCGCGCACGGTCACCATTCGACTGCCGGTGATCTCGAGCTCGTACGGGCCGCCCGCGGGCAACGCCGGGCAACTCAGAGTGAAGCTGCCATCCGACGCTGCAATCGTTTGGCGTAGCTCCGAGCCCGGCAAACCAAGCACGCGCAGCGTGAGCAGTTGCCCTGGTCGATCCCAACCCCAGATCGGATTGTCGCGATCGCGTTGCAAGACGAGGTGGTCCGAGAACAGCGCGCCTAAACGCATCGCGCGAGCATGCCAGAGCCCGCACCCAGCTCAAGCAGGCTACGGCGCGAAGCGCACCAGATAGCCTGGCTGCGTACCATCTGGGCGGAACAGGTCGATTTGCCAGAAGATGCTGCCGCTCGGGTCGACTGCGACGTCTTCGCCGAATCCGAGTGGGTAGCCCGGGATCAGCTGCTCCACGTGCATCGCGCCTTGGCCGTTCGCGTCCGCGAACCGATCGAGGCTGTACACGAAGCCATTGTCGAAGAACCCGCTCAGAATTGCCCGCCCCGCCGAGTCCACCGTCATGGAGCTCACCCGGTTCATGTTGGCGCCATGACCGCTCACGAATGCTCCGTTCGGATCGAGCTCGACGATGAAACCGAGGCTGCCGTTCTCGCCACCACTCAGGGTCAACGAGCCGTCACCGAAGTCGATCGTGCCGTCCAAATCGCCGGCCAGGATCACGTTCCCCGATGGATCGCTGCGCACGAAGCTCGGGCCCGACCCGGAGTAATTCTTCTGCCAGAGAAAAGTCCCCGACGCATCGAGCTTCAACACCGTCTGCGCGCTCGGATTCAGGAACACCGCGCCGCCGTGCGGGTCGAGATCGAAGACCGTGTTTTGCGCGACGGTCGACCACGCGACGTTGCCGCTCGGATCCAGGCGCGCGACCGTGTCCCCGTAGCCGACGAGCACGTCGCCCTCGGAATTGACGGCAGGGCCGCGCAGCGTATCGTCGTTCGCCGTTCCGAAGCGCTTGCTCCAAAGCGGATGCTGAGCGCTGTCATACTTGGAGACGTACACGTCGCGCCCGCCAGCGCTGGTCAACACGCCGGCACCGCCGTCGTAGGTCGGCTCGAACTCACCTGCGAGGTAGAGGTCGTTCTGACCATCTTCCGCGGGTGTCCCGCCGTACGGAAGCGTGCCGAACACCAAACCTTTGCTGTCGGCGAGCAGCGTCTCGGTGCTGCTCGAGAGGAGAAGCGTGCCGTTTGCGGCGGGCGCCATCGCCGTGGTGCCGGCATAGCGCATGCGATCATGTAAGTAGAGCGTGCCGTTCACCGGCTGAGTCGTGAATTGGCAGACGGAGAAGGAGCCCACTGCCGAGTCCGAGGTCATCGCCCAATTGGCGAGGCTCGCGACGTTCGCTTGTTGCGTGCGGAACGCGTAGTTCTCCGCGATCAGCGTCTCGTTCAGGAACACCGAATAAGAATGTCCAACCACGTCGGTGAGGATGTGGAACTGATAACTCGTGCCCGCGCTGTACGGGATGCTCGTGTCCGCGGTGTACACATCCCCGTTTCGCACGTCGATCGTGCCGCTCGGATTGAAGCGCACGATCGCCGCCAGATCGTTGAACGAGCTCGCGCTCGCGGCCGAGAGCCCGATCTCGCCATCGATATCATTTGCGTTCGGGGTGGCCGTGAAAGACGTGACGCTGAACACGCTCTCGGTCGGGAACGCGGTGTTCACGAAGCCGCCGTTCGGTTCGGCTGTGTTGCAGGCGTCAGTGACCGTCACGTTGCAGGCACTGAGCGGGCCACCCGCATCGACCTTGAGCGCAAAATGGTGGAGCACGGACGTCCCAGCTTGCTCGGTGCGAAACGCGTAGTTCGTCGCGATCGCCGTCCCGCCATTGTGCACCGAGTAGGTGTGCGCTGCCGGATCGAGGTCGATCGTGAAGTGGAGCGGGACATTGGCGCTATAGGGCAGGGATTGATCGGCCGCGTAGTTGCCGCCGTTGCGCGCGTCGATCGCGCCGCCCGGATTGAAGCGCACGATGCTCGCGAGGTTCGTGTACGTCGTGGCTTGCCCATCCGACAGCCCGAACAGCGCGTCGCTCGGGGCCGTGGCGGTCGACAGATCGACGTCCACCGTGAACGGCGTCGAATGCGCGCCGATCGCGCCGTTGATCCAGCCGCCGCTCGCGCTCGCGCTGACGCAGCCATTGTCGAGCGGCTGCGACTGAGACGTCACGGGCCCGGCCTTTTCGCCATCGACGCGGCCCCCGCACGCTGCAGTCAGCGCGATCAAGCTCGAAACCACCACCAAAGGCCTCTTTGCCATGATCGCTCTCCTTGTCGTCTGCTCGTCGTCCGAGTACGACCAAGCAAAACTGAAGCCAGCACGAACCGCGCAGCGATCCTGGTTGCGGCGCTCGCATGCTGCGGACTTGATCAGCCGGATTGACGATCAACCTGCGAGGGCTGACGAAGCTCCGGCCGAAAGTCTTCGAGTGGTGCGACAGATACGTCCTCCACGCTGCCGTGTCAGAGGGCCACGACGAGGCTCTGCTGCCGCGCACGTTCGCACACGTCTGCGTGAGTCGAATGCAGTGCGTCAGCCGAAAAGCCTCAGCAACGGGTGCTCGCGTGCGCCGCGGTCAAGAACTCGAAGGAAGCGGTCTTGCGCTCACCAGTCGCTGGCGCGGACCGGCTATGCTGACCGCGCCGTGCACCGTTTCCCCGACCAGTTTCTGTTCGGCACCGCCACGTCCGCCACCCAAATCGAAGGCGGCTCGAGCGCGACCGATTGGTGGGAATTTGCGCGGCAGCCCGGTCGCGTGAAAAACGGCGATCGCCCGGACGTCGCTTGCGATCACTGGCGTCGCGTGGAGGAAGATGTCGCGCTCGTCGCGCGGCTCGGAATGGGCGCGCATCGTTTGTCGATCGAGTGGGCGCGCGTCGAACCGGAGCCGGGACGCTTCGACGAGTCGGCGCTCGAACACTACCGCAGCGAGCTCGACGCGCTGATCGCGGTCGGCGTGGAGCCGATCTTGACGCTGCACCATTTCTCTTTTCCGAGCTGGCTCGCGCGCCGCGGTGGAGTGCTCGCGGCCGAGCTCCCTGAGCGTTTCGAGGCGTTCACGCGTCGCGTCGCGCGGGTCGTCGAGCGGCGTGTCACGCGCTTTTTGACGCTCAACGAACCGAATGTGCTGATCGCGCAGGGTTACGTGCTCGGCTACTGGCCGCCCGGACTGAGCGAGCCTGCGCGCGTGCCGAGCGCGGTGCGTAATCTGCGTCGCGCGCATTGTGCCGCTTACCGTGCATTGCACGCGCTTTTGCCGCACGCGCGGGTCGGCATCGCGCATCACCTGCGCGTCGCCACGCCGGCGACATCGCATTTCCTCGACCGCGCTGCGGCCAGCTTGCTCGACTTCACGTTCAATCGCTTGTTTTTGGATTTGCCCCAAGATTTCCTGGGCATCAACTACTACTCGCGGGACATCGTCCGCTTCGACGTGAGCAAACCCGGGGAGTTATTCGCGGCGCGCAGCGTCGCTGTTGGCGCCCCGGTGAGCGATTTGGGTTGGGAGATCTATCCAGCAGGGCTCGGCACCGTGCTGCGCATGCTCGCGCGCAAAGGCAAGCCACTCTGGATCACCGAAAACGGCGTTGCCGACGCGAGCGATCGGCTGCGCGCGCGCTTCCTGGTCGAGCACCTCAGAGAGGTCAGCGAGGCGATTGCGAGCGGTATCCCGGTCGAGGGCTACCTGCACTGGTCCTTACTCGACAACTTCGAGTGGGCCGAAGGCTACGCGCCGCGCTTCGGCTTGTACGCGGTCGACTATGAAACTCAAGGGCGCACGCTTCGGCCGAGCGGCGAGCTTTACGCGGAGATCGCGCGGACACGCTCTTTGACTGCGTGATCGGCGCAACGCGATGAACGCCATGAACCCCATGAACGAAGTGCCCGTTGACGTATTTCGCAACTAGCCGTTACGATCGATGCTTATCTCGATGACCAGGGAGATGGATGATGAGCATGATGGACTGGAATGGATATCGGCAACAGCTAGCCTCCACGATTGGCGAGATCGCTAAATCCGATCCCGATCTGGTGAAGGGCTACCGAGCACTGGTGAACGCGCACGCCACGCAAGGCGCGCTCGACCCCAAAACTCGAGAGCTCGTCGCGCTCGCGGTAGCGGTGACGCTGCGCTGTGATGGTTGCATCACCACGCACGCGGACTTGGCGCGCAAGCGCGGCGCGACCGCAGACGAGATCACCGACGCGCTCGGAGTCGCAGTCATGGTCAACGCAGGCGCGACGCTCGTCTATTCGGCGCGCACCATCGACGCCTTTCACGCGAGCGCTTCAGAAGCTGCCGGATCGGGGACGTGAGCGTTCACGAGCTCGAATTGCGACGAGGACTTCGCGCGGCTGACCCAGGCGGGCGCTTCGGCGCTCAACGAACCCCAAACTCAACCGTGGGGACCGATCCGAAACGCGTACTTGCGCGGTCCAGGCAAGCTAACGATTGAGCTCGAAGAGTCAGTATCGAAACCACGAGCCTAAACAGAAGCCAAGCGCGAGCCGCCCGAGGCGACTAGTCGAAACAGCGCCGCGGAAGCGGGCAGCGAAGACGCGTTTTCATCTGCGTCGTTGATTCCCGCCGGCAGCGGGGAGAACCTGGAAGGATGTGCGCGCTCTTTTTAGAGCAGCGGGTTCGCGCCTGCTGCGGCTTGTTGATTGGGTTTGCCTGGGGCGTGAGTGGGCTCGCGGGATGCGGCGCTCGTTCGGGTTTGGATATCGACGTCGCGGCGCTCGCTGCGGCCGGCGGCGGGGCAACGAGTGGCGGCGGAGCGGCAGCACACGCAGGAACAGGCGCTGGCCTCAGCGCGATCGGTGGAGCGGGCAGCGGCGGAACCACGGCTTCCGGCGGCGTGACTGGCGTTGCAGGTCGGCCATCGCATGGCGGCGGGCCCAACACGGGCGGCGCGCCGAACACGGGCGGCGCGCCCGCATGCAGTAACGTATGCACGCTCGCCGATTCGCGTTGCGATGGCGGAGAGCTCTCGACTTGTATCTCTGGCCCAGACGGCTGCAGCGAGTGGGGACCCGGAGCCAGCTGCGGCGAGAACCAAACTTGTCAGAGCGCGGGCGCGCAGGCCTCGTGCGCGTGCGACGCGGGCGACGCGCTGATCGCGGGCGCGTGCACCGTCATTGCGCCACCGCGGCCCGTCGCGCCGCTGTCCACGGCGACAGTCACTTCGCAGACTCCGACTTTTCACTGGGCACTTTCCGCCACTGCGGATGGCGCACAGGTGGAGATTTTTTTCGATCGCGCGTGCACTCGCGCCGTGACGAGCTTCAGCGCGACCGGCACGAATGGCGCTCCCACGAAGTGTCTGAAACAAGGCCTTTATTATTGGCGGGTACGCGGCTCGTTCAATGGCAGCACGGGTCTGTCCCTGAGCCCAGTTTGGGAATTTTTCGTGGGCGCTCAGAGCGCTCCGGTGGACACATCGTGGGGCAGCACGCTCGACGTGAACGGCGATGGCTTCGCCGACGCGCTCGTCGGCGCGAATGGCGTCGCGCCCAATGCGAGTCCCAGCGCGACGCCCGAGCCCGGAGCCGCGTACCTGTATTTGGGTGGGCCGAGCGGGCTCTCCGCTTCATCCGCCACACTCGCAGCTCCAGCCGGAGGCTCGATCGCCGGCTTTCTGACCGTAACGGTTGCGAGCGCCGGCGATGTCAATGGTGATGGCTTCGCTGACGTACTCGTCGCGAGCCGCGATTGCGTCGCGAGCGCTGCGGGCAGCGCCTTCGTCTATTTGGGTGGCGCGGCTGGCGTCGCCGCGACTCCGACGGCGCTCACCATTCCGAGCAACGGCTCTCGCATGTGCGCGCGCTCGTTCGCCAATGCAGGTGATGTCAACGGCGACGGCTACGCGGACGTGATCGTCGGCGCCAACGGTTTCGGTAGCTCGAGCGGCGCGTTGTACGTTTATTTGGGCGGTCAAAACGGCATCTCGACCACGCCGGTGACACTCACCGAGAACAGTCAATACTTCGGCTTCACCGTTGCGGGCGCGGGCGACGTCAACGGCGATGGCTTCGCCGATGTCGTCGTGGGTGGCTATACTGGCTGGCAGGGCACCACACCGACGCAAGGGTTCTTCCTTTTCGCGGGTGGACCAAACGGGCTATCGACTTCGCCCACGCTAATCTACGGACCGTTCGGTTCGGCGCTGGCGAGCGCAGGTGACATAAACGGGGACGGCCTTGCTGACGTGATTGTCGGCGCATCCGCGAGCATAAGCACCAATAATGGCGCAGCCTATCTCTATCTCGGCGGCAAAACCGGCCTTGCGCCAACGCCGACGACGCTCGCCCCGCCAGCTGGTACTTCGGGCCTTTATTCGTTTGGCGCGTCCGTCACGAGCGCGGGCGATCTGAACCGCGACGGCTTCGCCGAAATCATCGTGGGCACCAACACCGTTGCGTACCTGTTTTCGGGCAGCTCGAACGGCATCACGGCCGCGCCGAACGCGCTGCCCGGCGGATTCTCATCGCTGGCGAATGCAGGCGACATCAACGGCGACGGCATCCCGGACCTGATCGTCGGCTCGTACACGCTCGTCGCGTACAACAACACCACTCCCTTGAGCAGCACCGAGCTCGTTTTCCAAGACACTGCCGCCGTCTCCCTCGGCAGCGCGCTCGGCTTCTCGAGCCTCACGCCGCTTCTTCTACCCACTAGCTTCGTCCAGACCTTCGGCGTCTCGGTGGCGAGTACAGCGGGTGAGAGCGCGGGCAAGTTGAAGCTTCGCTTCAGGTCGACGCGAGGTTGAGCCCACCCTTTGCGGATCACTTCGAGCTCGCGTGAGCTCGCAGACCATGCGATTGCGCAGTCAGTTGCCGAGGAACTTGGCGAGCGCCGAATACCAAGATTGCTGCGAGAAAAAGCCATAGTCGTCCGGCCAAACGGCGATGAACTTGTATCCGTACGCCGTCACCGCATCGAGCGCAGCGGACGTGTACGAGTCGGCACCGCCGTTGTTCGCGGAGTAGATCAGGCCGATGTTGACTACGTTGGCTGGCATGTCGCACATCACGTTGAGCCCGGTGGCGAAATTCGAATCGCCGCAATCCTTGGAGTTGTTGGCGTTCGCGGAGGCGCAGGTCTGCACCGAGCCCAAACTACCGGCGTAGTCCTCGATGATCGCTTGATCGACGCTCGGCCCGAGCTTGGTCAAGTCGACCAATGCCGATCCGCCGGAAGCCGAACACTGGCTCACGTACCAACCTGCAATGTCGATCGTGAGGATCATGCCTTGCTGGTTGAGCGCGCTCTTGAAGGCGCTCAAGAAACTCACCAGCTTATTGCTGTAGTCCGAGCCCGTATTGCCCACTTCCCAATCCAGATTGTAGCCGTCATAGCCCTTGTTTTTGGCTTCGGTCACCATCGAGCTGATGAAGCTACCCTGCGCGCCCGAAGGAGCATCGTTGAGCACGTTCTGAATGCCCTGATCGGTTCCGCTGTTGCCCGCGCCGGCGTACATCAGCGGCACGCATTTGAGACCCGCATCGTGGCTCGCGGTCGCGATGCTCTTGCTGCTCAAGCCCCCACCGAAATCGTCATTGGCATTGACGAGCGTGGAGACTCCCGAGGAATAGTTGTAATTCAGTTGATACAGCGCGGGGCTCACGTGAGTGAAGCTCTTTGCGTTGGCGGCGACTGCCTTCATCGCGCTGCTGTAGTTTTCCCAAACCCAGATCCAAGATTGTTTTGCGGAGGTCGAGCTCGTGCCGCCGCCGGAGCCCGCACTGCCGCTCGAACCGCCCGAGTTACTGCCACTCGCACCGCCCGAATTGCTGCCCGCAGAACCACCCGCGTTGAAACCTCCTGTCGCAACGCTGCCTCCGTTACCGATTGACACGCTGCCTCCAGCGCTCGTGCCGGCCGAAGCACTGCCGCCGTAGCTGAAGCCTCCCGAGCCGGCGCTCGTGTTGCCCGCTTCGGACATGCTGCCCCCGTTGGCGAGCGAAGCGCCCGCGGTGCCCCCTTCAGAGGAAGTGTTGTTCGCCGGGCTCGAGCTGCAGCCAAGGCCGGCCATGAGCGCGAGCAACGAGCAACCCAGGCACGCGCCCTCGAAACGAGTCGCCAATCGCCGTCGATTCGACTTCAGCATGTTCATGTTGCGCTGTCACTGCACACCACATGCCAGCGAGAACCACACGCACTCCATCTACAAACACGCCGACTGCCGCAGCGGTACGCCCGAATTTGTGATCCGGAGTCTACGAAGCTTGCGTAGTCGGAGTGACGACTCTGACGCCAGGGGGTAGGCCCGTGGTGGCGCGCGTGGCGCGCACTGCTTGCGGCAATCGTCGACGCCTCCGGAGTCTTGCCTCGCGAAGCCTCACGTCGATCAGGCGATGCTTCAAGCGTTTGGTCAATGCGCGCATTCCAAACCGCGGCGCGTTTCCCTTCTATCGTCGGGACACTGCGTCGATCGAAGAAAGCAAAGCCGTCGTTCGTCTCAATCAGCAGATCCGAAATGGAGGGACGAGGTTTCGGATATCCCGCTCAGGTTGGTCGAGGGATGTCGTGCGACCTGACTCGTTCACCGATGCTCTTGGACAATAACCGAAGCCTATCCACGGCATTGTTGCGTCGGATACCGTCACTTTCTTTCCTGACGACTTTCTAAGCGAGACCTGCGATAATTTGGCACAGGGAGGATTTCACAATGCCAATTGCGCGGGATAAACTGGAGGGGTGTTTGGCAGCAGGGCGAGCGAAGATGCGAACGCTTTTGGCCGCGGCTTGTTTCTTCGTCGTGCTGACCGCTTCGGAATTGTGCTCCGCGCAGGACGTAACCTCGACGCGCGGCGAACACGCCTTCGTTTCGGGCGATGGCCAGTCGTCAGTTCCAAGGCGCTGGTACGGCTGGCAAACCTTTGCCAGCGATGGAGTCGCGGCGGGTCTGTTTTTGGGTGCTGTCGCCGATGACCACAACACGGCGCTATTCGGCGCCAGCGGACTAACTTTTGCGATTGGAGCGCCGGTGGTGCATCTCTCGCACGGCCAATGGGAGATGGCGCTCGGCAGCGTCGGCTTGCGAGTCGTCGCGCCACTCATCGGAGCCGTAATCGGCAGCTCGCAGGATGGAAAAACGACTTCGGACATGTCTGCCGGCGGCGGCACGTCGACGAAATGGACAACAACGGGCGTCGCGATCGGCGGTGTCGTCGCTTCAGCGATAGACGGCTTAGTGCTCGCCTACGACGCGCGCCCAGCGCGGAGCGCGATCCCAGCTCATCACCAGTTGCTCGAGATCGATTTTTCGCCACATATCACGCTGACCCATCATGGTGCAGCGATCTGGTTTACCGGTTCGCTTTGAATTCTCGAGCGTACGCTCATATGAAGCCAAGCTATTCGCTGATCGACAGATCGTCGATATAACCGTGATACTGTCCACTACTGCCCGCGCGATCATAAGCAACCCAGATCTTGTCCACGACTTTTCCGGCCAGTTTAGCGCCGACGCTAGCTTTGATCTCTGACCAGGCGTTCAAAGGGATATTGCCGCCGTGACCGGCGTTGGGATCTACGCTGTTTCCGTTTTGATCCAGCACGCCGCTGCCGGCGAGCGTCGTGCCGTCGGTGCAATGAAGATCCACTCCGACGTAACGCCCGTTGTCTTGCTGGGGGTAGATCCAATAATCAAGCACTGTTGAGCTCGAGATCGGTAAATTGACGCTAAACACGGCGTAGTGGGCGTTGGTCGAGGAGCCGCCATTCGCGGTCCCGGAAAACAGCAGCGCTGCGTTGCCCGCGTGATGCTGCTCCCCGGTTCTGATCGAGCATTCGGGGTTTATCCCCGCTTGATAACCCGAGATATTCGAGGACGACTCGAGGGCATCTTTGTAGGTCGGTTGGGCGTCTCCGCTTTCGAATCCCGTCGACAGTGGGGTTTGAGGCGTGAGCTCGGAGTACTTGAAGAACTGCAGGCCGTGCCCGTTTCTGATCAGGTAAAAGTAGAAGCCGCCGCTGTCGGAGATGAACGGCACGGCTCCGGTGTTGTAAATTGTGTCGGTGTCCGACGGGAGGCGCAAAAAAAGCGGGTACTTGTCGCTCCAAGGCCCCCAAGGCTTGTCGGCATATCTGAAATACGAGCTGCCGCTCACGCCTTCCATATACACGAGCACGTATTTGCCGTTCAGCAGGCCACCTTGTGCCTTGAAGTAACCGGGCATGTTGCCCACCGGATAGATGGGGTTGCCGGAAGTATCCTCGAGATCGGTGGCGTCCTCGTAGTGCTTCGACCAGTCCGACCCGTTCCAGTATTGACGAGCGTTGAAGTCTTCGAAACTGCCGTTCGGCACCCTTGAAAGAACGATCTTCGATTTGTCGTTCCAAACGCCGTACTCGTTGGACTCGTCCGCGCCCAGCATGTAGACGTAGCCGTCGTCATCGTTCCAAAAGGCCAGGTTCTCGAACTGGACGACTTGGTAGTAGTCGCCGACTCGCGCGTCGTCGGGTTGCGGGCTAAACCCGCTGGCGATAGCCGGATAGTACATATAAGGCAGCGAATCGAAAGCGACGAGCGAGGTCCAATCCACCTTGCCGTTCACGACCGTGTAGCGCATCAATTGAGTCGCGTTCGCTTCGAATGGAGTGCAGCAGCCCGCGGCATTGTGAAGCACGAAGTACAGGTAATTCCCGAGTGAAAAGGCGGCCATGTTCCACGGATCACCGCCGTACGCGCTCCGGCTCGCGGTCGACCCAGCTTTCGCCGACAAGACGAGTTTGTTGTTCGAGCTGTCGTAGAGGCGTGCGGCACTCAGGCCGTACATGTCGGCAGCACCCCAATTGCCATCTCCAGAA
>DATATR010000102.1:0-15662 GCA_036268695.1 Polyangiaceae bacterium
AACGCTCATCGTAGCCGAGCGAGCGCGACAGAATCAAAGTAAGCGTGCACGCTCGCTCATTCGAGTGTGCACGTGTGTAGAGCACGCGCAGATCAACCGCTGTGCAGATTGCCACACTGCTTCACTGCTTCACTGCTTCACTGCTTCACTGCTTCGCGATCCAGCGCCCGCGCTTATCGAAGCGTGCAGACACGAAAGCGCGCGCGAAAGCAGGATCCGATCACGATTCAGCGCGCATTGTCCGGCGAACTCCGACGAACTAGATAAAAAACGTCCACAATCGTGCGCGGAATCAGCCAGAAACCGAGGGTTACTGGGTGCTACTTTGGCGAGATACGCAAATGGCAAGCGATCTCGAAACGCAGGCAGCGCGGCTCTTTACGGTTGGATTCTACGGCAAAACCATCACTCCGGAGCTCGAGCAGCTGATCCGGCGAGGCGTCGGCGGCGCGATCTTCTTCGCGCGCAACGTCGGCACGCCGGCCGAGGTGGCGGAAGTCACCAGCGCGATCAAGCGACTCGCTGGTCGCCCGCTGTTCTGCGCGCTGGATCAAGAAGGCGGCCAAGTGTCGCGCTTGCGTCAAGGCTTCACCGAAGTTCCGCCGATGCGCGCGCTCGGCATCTCGGGCAGTGCAAAGCTCGCGCGCGAAGTCGGCGAACTGATCGGCCGTGAACTGCGCGCGGTCGGCTTCGACATGAACTACGCGCCGGTGCTCGACGTCGACACGAACCCGGCAAATCCGATCATCGCGGCGCGTTCGTTCGCGCGCACGCCGGACGTCGTGAGCGAGCTCGGCGTGGCGCTCGCTGCCGGTCTCGAGAGCGCGGGCGTCGCCGCGTGCGGCAAACACTTCCCGGGTCACGGCGACACGAGCCAAGACTCGCACCTCGAGCTGCCGCGCTTGCCGCACTCGCTCGCGCGGCTCGAAGAGGTCGAGCTCAGGCCGTTCGCGGCCGCGGTCAAAGCCGGCATTCCGTCGATGATGACCGCGCACGTGATCTTCGAGCCGCTCGATCCGGTTTATCCCGCCACGATGAGCCGCCCAGTTTTGCACGGCATTTTGCGCGAAAAGATGGGGTACGACGGCCTGATCGTCACCGACGACATCGAAATGCGCGCGATCGCCGACCACTACGGAATCGAAGAAACCGTCGTGCGCGGCATCAACGCCGGAGTCGATCACTTCTTGTGCTGCCA
Organism: Polyangiaceae bacterium; assembly: GCA_036268695.1. Classification (GTDB taxonomy): domain Bacteria; phylum Myxococcota_A; class Polyangia; order Polyangiales; family Polyangiaceae; genus PMG-095. The sequence goes on from DATATR010000102.1 coordinate 1,199, forward strand.
CACCGCGGACGTCGCGCATCGCGCGATCGATGCGATCATCCGCGCGGTCGAAAGCGGCGCGGTCAGCCGCAAAACGCTCGCCACCGCGAATCGTCGCATCGAGCGCTTCGCTGATCGTTACGCGCGTCCCGCGATCACCAAACCCGATCTCAGGCTGCTCCGCTCCGAGGCGCACCTCGCCGTGATCGAGCGTTTGCTCGAAGGCATGGATCCCGAAATCACCGACGTCGGCATCGACCCGACCGAAATCATGGAGCGCATTCGCCTCGAACGCGCCGGCCGCGCCTCCGCCTGATCGCCGTGCCATCGAGCTTCTCGGGCGGCTTCACCCTGCTGGGTTGCCCCGCTCGCATTACGTCGCGACACGGCCGGCGTGCTCGGGGCCTTCGGCCTGTGCGCGCCGGGGCCCCCAAGCGTCGGCCCCAGGCCGCCGCGGAGGCCCGAAACCCACGATTTGCGGCCAGATCCCGCCGCTCAAAAATGCGTGCGCGCGATGTCCACGCGCGCACTGAACGGAAACGAAAGCCCCGCCGCTCTGCGCCTCACGCACGCGTTGATCGCCGCGCTCGCCGGCCGTGAAGCCGCGCTTACGCCGATCACTTTCCCGCGCTGAATCGCCACGCACAAATCCACCGTGGTGTTCATCGGAATATCGCAACGCGCGATCCACACGCCGTTGTCGAGCACGCGCGCAATCGCTTCGCGCGAAAGATCGGGCGTACCATCGCGCTCCGCCAAATTCATCTCCTGATTCGCGCTCGCAGCCGCCGATTCACAACTCGGAAGCGCATTCGCGACGGCGCTCGGTGCATCCGGCGGAGTCGCGTCGAGAATCGCGGACGCCGTGTCGCTGCCTCGCGCAGCCGGCGCGAGCGGCGAAAGCGCAAACAAATCCGGTGCAGGAATGCTTTGCCGACTCACTGAGCGGAACGATGGCGATGGCGGCGCTTCAATGTCACTCGGCTGAAGGTCACCGAGCTCGCGATGCCGCTGTTTTTTAGGCCGATCGCTGCGGTCGGGCACAGCGCCGAACTCTGGCTCACTGGGCTCGCGCGCCCGGCGAAGCACGCTCGAAGCAACGACGCCATCGCCGGCAAGCTCGCCGTCCGCGTTCGACGATTCAGCCGCGCTCGGCGCCTCGTCATTTGGCGGCACCACGGGTTCATCCGGCGGCTGCGCGTGCAATGCGGGCGCAGGCGCAGCTTCGAACGCCGGCGCGTTGACCGGCGCTTGGCTCCACGAGCGCGCAGGCTCGGTCGGCGGCGCGAATGCCGCGAGCTGCGCGTCAAGCGGCGCTTCCGGACGGTCGTGCCAATGGAGTAGCTGATACGTGATTGCGCCTGCGATGCCCCAATACGCCAATACCGGCAGCGCGAACTTCGGCATGCGCACGCGCGAGCGTCGAGGTCTTTCGAAGCTCTCGCGCAAGCGAATGCGTGGCTTTAGCGCAAATTCAACGGGCATGCGGCAGCGCCAAACCGTTCCATGGTCTCGCTCAGCGGCCAAACATTTCGCGCTTTTGTGCTTTTATCAGGCCTTTTCGGCGATCTCAGAGCTTGTAGTTGCGCCACATCCAGCTGAGCGCGTTCGGGTAATCCGTGGCGGCCGCGAGCGGCGGATAATGCGTGCTCGTTTCGACTCGATACACGTAGTGGTAGCCCTTGGCTGCGAGCTCGCTCGCTGCCTTCGTATTCGCGTCGTACCAACCGCCGAGATCGTTCGGGCCGCTCATCAAGTAGGTGCGAAGCGGTTTCACGTCTTCCTGGTTGATCGCGTCGAGCAAGGCGACGCCGTTGTTCGGCTGCGTATTCGGAAAGCTCGCGTCGAACGTGAGCAGTTTGCGGAATTTATCCGGCCGATACCAGCCGGCCATGAATGCGGCAATGCCGCCCGAGCTATGGCCGCCAATCAACCAGCCATCGGGATCCGTGACGATGTCGTAGTCGTCCAGCACGTTCGTCGGCAAAAACTCGTTCAGCAAGAAGCTCACATAGCTGTCGCTGTTCTTGTCGTATTGCGCGCTGCGAATCGGTACTTCGTGGCCGTCGTAGTGCCCGTCGCCTGGTTCGCCCGGATTGATGAACAGCGCGATCGTCACGGGGATGGCGCCGGACGCGATCAGATTGTCGAGCACCGTCGGCGTATTCAGATTCGCGTCGTCGATGCCGACGAAGTGCAGGCCGTCTTGGAATACCGAGAGCGTTGCCGCGCAGCCCGGCTCGTATTGCGCCGGCACGTAAATCCAATACTCGTACTTGAGCAGCTGATTCACGCCGGGATACGGCGTTTTCCCGGCATAGACGAGCGGCGCCGGCATCGCGCCGCCCACCTCGACGCCGTTGATTTTACCTTTCGGTGCGTTGTTCAAATGCATTTGCGTTTCCGGCGCCGGCACGTACGGCGCGTCCAGCGTCGATTTGCCGTCGCCGTCCGTGCCGGGATCGGCTTGCGTGCCCGTGGTGGGGCATGCGTTCGCGCCGCCAGCAGCAACGCCGCCCGCGTTGCCTCCCGACCCAGCATTCCCGGATGCTCCGGCAATCGCGAAAGTTCCGCCCGCGCCAGCGCTCGCATTGCTTCCCGCGCTGCCCGCGCTCGAGCTCGTTCCGGCAGCGCCGCCGATCGAATTCGCGCCGCTCGAGCCGGCCGAATTGCCGCCACTCGCGCTCGGGCTGCCTGTCGAAGCGGGCGCCTCGCTTCCGCAGCCGAGCGATGAAGCGCCGAGCGCGACGAAAATCGCACCGTGCGTGAAATGGGATCGCAAGCTCATCCACGCTCAGTGTCCGGCTCGCGACGAATCCGGGTCCTCGAGCTTCGCGAGTTTGGCCCCCCGCGGCGCGCCTCTCGGCGCGACGCTTGCCGGGGGCCGGCGGCGCAGCGGAGCGAGCACGCCGCCGTCATGTGCCGTGAATCGCCCGGGGGCAGCTCATCAATTCAAAGCGAATGTGGCGCGCAAAACGGCTGCGGTCGCGGTTTTGAGTTTGGCGACGCGCGCGGGCGGACCGGCGGCGACGATTTTTCCGCCCGCTGCGCCACCTTCGGGGCCGAGCTCGATCAGGTGATCCGCGCCGGCGATGACTTGCGGTTGGTGTTCGATCACGACGAGCGTGTCGCCGCGTTCGACGAGCCGGCCGAGCACGGTCATGAGCTTCGCCACGTCGGCGATGTGGAGGCCGGTCGTGGGTTCGTCGAGCACGTACAGGGTTTTGCCGTGGCGGCGTCCGGCGGTGAGCTCGCTCGCGAGTTTGAGACGCTGCGCTTCACCGCCGGAGAGCGTGTGCGAACCTTGGCCGAGCGTGATGTAACCCGCGCCGAGATCGGCCAACGTTTTGAGCGGCGCCGCGACGCTCGGGTGATTTTCGAACAGCACCGCGGCTTCTTCGGCGGTGAGCGCGAGCACTTCGCCGATCGAGCGACCGAGGTATTTGATTTCGAGCGTCTGCGGTTCGAAGCGCATGCCGTCGCAAGTCGGGCATGGCGTGACCACGTCGGGCAAAAAGCTCATCTCGTGCGTGATCACGCCTTGGCCTTCGCAGCTCGAGCACTGGCCGCCGCCCTTGCTGTTGAAGGAGAAGCGCTGCGCGGCAAAGCCCGCAATTTTGGCTTCATTCGTGCTGGCAAACAGCCGGCGAATCTCGTCCCAAATGCCGAGGAAGGTCGCCGGCACCGAGCGCGGGGTGCGGCCGATCGGCGATTGATCGACGGCAATCGCGCGCTCGAGACTTTGGTGCCCTTTGAGCGATTTGAATTTGCCCGGCGTTTCCGCGACGAGTCCGAGCTTCTGGCGCAAGGCCGGCAAAAGCACGTGGCGCACGAGCGTGCTCTTGCCCGAGCCGCTCACGCCCGCGACTACGGTGAACGCGCCGAGTGGAATCGACAGCTCGACGTCCTTCAGATTGTTTTGGGTTGCACCGGTCAAGACGAGTGACGGCGCTTTGTCGGCGATCGGATTCGGAGTGCGCAAGAGCGGCGCCGCGGCGAGCGCGCGGCCCGTCGGTGAATCGGCCACGCGCAAGACTTGCTGCGGCGTGCCTTCGGCCATGACGCGGCCGCCACGGAAGCCGCCGCCCGGACCGAGATCGATCAAGTGATCGGCGGCGCGAATCGTTTCCGCGTCGTGCTCGACGACCACGACGGTCGAGCCGAGGTTCACCAGGTTTTTCAAGTTCTGCAATAGGCGCCCGGTGTCTCGCGGGTGCAGGCCAATCGTCGGCTCGTCGAGCACGTAGAGCGCGCCCGTGAGGCCGGCGCCGAGCTGCGCGGCAAGGCGCAAACGCTGCATTTCTCCGCCGGAAAGCGTGTGCGCGGCGCGATCGAGCGAGAGGTAGCCGAGGCCCACGTCGCGCAAAAACTCGAGCCGCCGCGCGAGCTCCGAGATGATCGGTTTGGCGATTGGCAATTGCTCGGCGTCGAATGCGAGTTTTTTCACGCGCTCGGTCGCGCTGTCGATCGAACGCGCTGAAAGTTCGTGATAGCGCTCGCCCGCGACGCGCACCGCGCGCGGAATCGGTGACAAGCGCGCGCCGCCGCAATCCGGGCACAGCTCGGGCTCGGGTTCGATTTCTTCTTTTTTCTTGACGCGCTTCGTGACACCCGAAGGAGTGCGACCGCGTTTCGGTTTTTCTTCGACGATCGCGCCGTTGCCGTCGCACGTCTCACAGCGACCTTGCTTCGTCGCGAAGGAGAACCAGCGCGGGTCGAGCTCCGGCACGGAAAAGCCGCACGCCGGGCACGCGCTGAGCGTCGACAGCAACGTATCTTTGCCGTTCGCGCGGAGCTTCAGCGCGCCGTTGCCCCAGCGCAAAGCGCGCGCGAAATCTTCGTCCGTGATCGATTTGGATTCGACGCCGCTCGCGATCACGAGATCGATCGTGTGCTCTTGCGTGCGCACGAGTCGTGGCGGATCGTCGGTCGAGACGAGCTTGCCGTCGGCGTACGCTGCGCTCAGGCCTTCGCGCGCGGCGGCCGAGAAAATGTCCAAATACGTGCCCTTTCGCGCTTGCACGACGGGCGCGAGCAACACGACTTTGCCACGCACCCCGCGCACCGTCTTCAAAATCGCCGCGGGTGTGGTGCGCGCAATCGGCGTGTCGTGCGTCGGGCAATGCGCGACGCCGAGCTTCGCGTAAAGCAAGCGCAAGTAATGCGCGACTTCGGTCACGGTCGCGACCGTCGATTTTCCGCCGGCACGCGCCGTGCGTTGTTCGAGCGCGATGCTCGGCGGCACGCCGGTCACCGAGTCCACGTCCGGACGCGGCATGGTCGGCAAAAACTGCCGTGCGTACGGCGTCAGCGTTTCGAGGAAGCGCCGCTGCCCTTCGGCGAACACGACGTCGAACGCGATCGAGCTCTTGCCCGAACCGCTCGGTCCAGTGATCACGGTGAGCGAGCCGTGCGGAATGCTCACGCTCACGTCGTGCAAGTTGTGTTCGCGGGCGCGCGTGACGACGAGCGCCGCCTCGTGCTTGGCTCTACCGTTCGTTTTGCCGTTCGCTTTGCGTACTTCGCGCTTTGCCTTTGCTTGGCTTATTTTTTGGGGGTCGCGCGAGGCAAAATGTTCGGCCAATGCCGTGGCCGTGCGCGACCCAGCCGACTTCGCGACCTCGCGTGGCGATCCGCTGGCCACCACGAGCCCGCCCGCCGTGCCCGCGTCGGGCCCCAAATCCAGCAGAAAATCGGCGTGAGCGATCAGATCGAGGTCGTGCTCGACCACGATCACACTGCCGCCACCGTCGACGATCAGGTCCAGCGCGGAGAGCACGTGCCGCACTTCGTCCGCGTGCAAACCGGCGCTCGGTTCGTCCAAAACGAACAGCGCGCCTTGATGCTTTTCACCGAGCGCGCGGGCGAGCTTCAAGCGCTGCGCCTCGCCACCAGAGAGCGTCGAGAGCGGTTGACCGAGTCGCAAATAACCGAGCCCGAGTTTTTGCGCCGGACCGAGCGCGCGCTGCACACCAACTTCCTTCGCGAACTGCGAAAGTGCGCGATCGATCGTCATGTCGAGCGCATCCGCGACGCTCACGCCGCGGCGTGACACGGCGAGCACGCTGTCTTTGAAGCGCTTGCCGCGACACGCAGGGCAAACCAAACGAACATCCGCCAAAAACTGCATCTCGACGGTTTCGAAGCCTTCACCCGAGCAAGACTCACAGCGCCCGCCATCGACATTGAACGAAAAATCCGACGCGCTGAGCCCGAGCGCCACCGCTTCGGGTTCTTTGGCGTAGAGCGCGCGGATCACGTCCCAGGCTTTGGTGTACGTCGCCGCATTGCCGCGCGAAGTGCGACCGAGCGGCGATTGATCGACGAGCGTAACCGATTTGAGCGCTGAAATACCGTCGATCGAGGCGCACGCGCCCGGCACTTCGACGTCGAAATCGCCCAATTTTCGCGCGATCGCGCGATACACGATGTCGACTGCGAGCGTGCTCTTGCCGGAGCCGCTCGGACCGGTGACGGCGCACAACACGCCGAGCGGCAACTGTGCGTCGATGCCGCGCAAGTTGTTCGCGCTCGCGCCTTTGATTTGGATCGAGCCGCGCGCTTTGCGTACGGCGCGTTCCGCGCTCGGCACCGCGCCGAGCGCGCGTCCCGTCGCAGTCGTGGACGAAGTGAACGCGCTCGGCGGCGCATCTTTGACGATGCTGCCGCCTTCGCTGCCCGCGCCCGGACCGAGCTCGATCACGCGATCCGCGCCGCGAATCACGGCCGGATCGTGTTCGACGACGAGCACGGTGTTGTCGCGCTCGGCGAGCTCGCGCAAAATTTCATTGAGCGGCGCGATGTCCGTCGGGTGCAGCCCCACCGTCGGTTCGTCGAGCACGAAGAGTGCGCCGCAGAGTGACGTGCCGAGCGCCGCGGTGAGCGTCACGCGCTGCGCCTCGCCGCCTGACAACGTCCGCGCTTGGCGATCCAAAGTCAAATACCCAAGACCCACGCGATCGAGATAGCCCAAGCGATTTTCCAGCTCTTTTCGCGCGAGTTCGCCTTGCGCGCTGTGCGCTTTCAAGAGCGACACTTGGCGTTTGGCCTCGCGGATCTCGAAGCTGTGAAAATCCGCGAGGCTCACGCCGGCAACGCGATAACCAAGCGCGGTCGGGTTCAAACGCTTGCCTTCGCAGGCGCGACATCGATCGTACGAGCGATAGCGCGCGAGCAAAACGCGCACGTGCATCTTGTAGGTTTTGGTTTCGAGCCATTTGAACCAACCGACCACGCCGGGAAAATGTCCCTTGTCCCAGCCGCCGTCGCCTTCGAGCACGATTTTCTTTTGCGCCGCGCTGAGCGACTTCCACGGCTTGTCCGTCGGGATGCCGTGACGGCGACACAATTTCGCGACTTCGGCGCGCTCCCATTTCGTCGAAGCGCCGCGCCACGGACGAACGGCGCCTTTTTCGACGCTGCGCGAGTCGTCCGGGATCACTTTGTCGAGATCGATGCCGAGCGTGCGCCCGAAGCCGCGACACTCGGGACACGCGCCGAGCGGCGATTCGTAGGAAAACAAGCCCGGCCGCGCGGGCAACAATTCGACCCCGCACTCCGGGCAAGAAAGCCCGCGTTTCAGCTGAATTCGGCTGTCATCCGCGTGAACGTGCGCGACGCCGCCGGAGCGCAGCCAGGCCGCTTCGATGCCTTGCGCGAGCCGCTTTTCGTCTTTGCCGCTGCCCACGCGATCGACGATCACTTCGAGTGCGCCGCTCTTCAGCGCGAGCGACGGCTTCAGCGCGTCGAGATCTTCGGTTTTGCCGTGAAGCCAAAGCCGGCGATAGCCGTCGCGCAACAAATTCTCGCGCACCTCGAGGTACGCCTCGGTGCCGGGCACGCGCACTGGATACGTGACGACGCCACGCGCGCCGCCGAGACTCTGCGCGGCCGCGCGCGCCGCGCTCACCACGTCGAGCTCGCGCGCCTCGAAGCCGTGATCGGGGCACACGGGGCGCGCTTCGCGCAAAAACAACGCCGCGAGGTACGGTTCCAAATCCGCCATCGTCGCGACGGTCGAACGCGAGCTCTTGATCGGCGCGCGCCGATCCACGGCGATGCCGGCCGGGATCGGCTCGAGCCGTTTCATCGGCGGGCGTTCGAGGCGTTCGAGGAATTGTCGCGCGTATGGGCTGAAGCTCTCGACGAAGCGGCGCTGGCCTTCGGCGTACAGCGTGTCCATCGCGAGGCTGCTTTTGCCCGCGCCGGACACGCCGGTGATCGCGACCACTTGACCTGGAAAGAGCTCGAGATCGACGCTCTTGAGATTGTGGGTTTGTGCGCCCTCGAGTCGCGTGGGAAGCATTCGGGGGACCAAGTGTGGGGCAGAACGCGGGCTCTGCCAGCTCCAATCTGGCCAGCGTCGAGTCAGGTAATGTCACGCGGACCGTCAATTTTGCCGCCGCCGCGCGCAAAGTTGCGAGTTTCCGCGCGCACGGCATAGTGCTCGCCCCAAGGTGGCTTCGCCGAAGAAATCAGAGAGCGGCGATCGGCTCGTTTCGAAGAATCGCCGCGCGTCGTTCGATTACGACATCGCCGAGACGATCGAAGCCGGGCTCGTCTTGATGGGCAGCGAAGTGCGCGCGTTGCGCGAAGGGCCGGCGAACCTCGGCGAAGCCTGGGTGGAGCTCGACCGGCACGGCGAGGGTTGGGTCAAAGGCATGCGCATCGCGCATTTGAAGCACGCCGCCTTCGGCCATGAAGAGGTGCGCACGCGCAAGCTGCTCATGCACAAGGAGCAAATCGAGCGCCTCCGCGGCAGCGTCGAGCGCGACGGCATGACCATCGTCGTCACCAAGTGTTACTTCAAAAACAACCGCGCCAAAGTCGAGATTGCGCTCGCGCGCGGCAAGAAGCAGCACGACAAACGCCAAACCCTGCGCGAAAAAGACGCGCTGAAAGAAGCGCGCGCCGCGATGCAACGAGGCCGAAAAGGATGAGCGATTCGCAGGTCGCGCTTCGGCTCGCGAGCGGCGGGCCTGCCGCAATCGTCGAAAACAGCGGCGATCACGTCACGCTGCGCTCGAGCAAAGCCTCGCCGCCCGGTTCGACGCTCGCGCTCGAACACGCAGGCCTCGCCCTGCAGATCAAAGTGCGCGGCTGCAAACGCGTGGACGACAGTGAAATGCCATTTCGCATCGAAGGCCGCTTCGTGAGCCTCACGCGCGCCGCCCGCGAGCAACTCTTCGGCATCAAAACAGAAAATATTTAGTTTTGGGGGTGGAGCCAAAAGCCGAGCGTGGGGCGGGAGCTGTGCTCCCAGTGACCGATGGTTCAGCGCTGACGACGGGGCACAAACTGGTAGCTCTCAATCTGGCGTGAACACGACCCCGAGATCGAGCGAGAGCCAAGCGCCGCGCAATCGATCCGCGCCGCCCGCGAGCGATTCGAACGGCGTTTCGCGCAGCACAAGCCCGCCCGAAGCGCCGATGCTGAGCCGCAAATTGCGCGTGAGACGCGGCTCGATGCGCACGACCGCCGCCGCGCGCGCCGACCAAGTTTCGTGCTGATCCGAAATCGCGTCCACGCCGCGCACGCGCTCGAAGCGCACCAGCGCAGCGCCGAGATCGAGCGCGAGATCCAAATCCAAAGCTTCGGAAAGCGGCAAGCGCGCGCTCGGCGCGAGCGACAACTCGAGCCACTCCACTTTCGAGTCGTCGGGCGCGCTGCCGCCGAGCCAGGCGAGTCCGCCGTCGATGCGCGCGCGCGGCGCGACGTTGTATTCGGCGAGCAAGCGCGGGCCGAACAAGAGCGCCGAAGCGCGGCCAATGCTCGCCGCTTCGAAGCTCGGGCGGAGCGCGAGCGGGCCGTCGAGTGTGCGGCGCGCTTCGCGTTCGCGCGCGGCCTTTCGGCGCGCTTCCTCGATGCGCTCGTGGTCGGCTTGCATTTGTCGTTTTCTTTGCAGGCGGCGCGCGAGCTCGGCGGCGGCGAGGGCGACGCGACGCGCACCGAGCTGGCCCGCGGCGCGCGTGCCGGAAACCGTGCGCGCGCCGAGAAACTCACCGCGCTCCCATAGTTCGACGCGCAAATCTTGGCCGACCTCGACGACGCGAAAAAACAGCGCCGGGCGCTGGCGTTTACTCGAGTCGAGCCGCGGCAGATTCACGTCCGCGAGTTCGAGCGCGATCAAGCGGCGTGCCGCGCGCGCGTCGATCAGCGTTTCTGCGCCTTCACCGATTTCGACCGCGACCGGCGCATCGAGCGCGCGGCTCGGCCGCGCCAAGAGGAACAGGGCCGCGAACGCGCCCAACCCCCAAAAATAAAAAAAACGATCAGTGCGCGTCGCTGCTCGGCGCGGGAGCAGGGCTTTCCGCGGGCGGAGTGGACTGCGCTTCGTCCGTGTCTTCTTCGGAGTCGTCGTGACCGGGTTCGGGCTTTGCGCTCGGGCCGGCATCCGTGCCGCGCGCGTCGAGCAGGGCTCGGGCTCTGCGGAATTCGCCGAGGCGCCGGCCATGGGGGAAGTCTCGCGCATAATCTTCCACCAGTTGCGTCACGAGCTCGGCGTTGCCCTCGGCGAGGGCCACGTCGATTTGCCGAGCGGCCGCATCTTCGGCGAAATCACCGGTCGGAGACAAGCGGCGATAAAGCGCGAAGGCCTGCGCGGCGCCCGGCCCGTCTCCCGATTGATCGAGCAGATTGCCCAGCGTCCACGCGGCGAGCGGCGCTTCCGGCGCTTCCGGATGGGACACGACTTGGCGTAATGCGCGGATGGCTTGGCCGCGTTCGCCGGAGGCGCGCGCCACGTCCACGAGGCTCATCAATCCCGAGGGTGACGCGTGAGCCATCGCGACGTCGAAGCCGCCGTGTTGGTCTAGCGCGCGGCGCGCGCCGGCAAAATCGCCGCTTTCGACCAAGCGCTGCCATTCCGCCTCGGGCGCGGGCGCGGACGCCGCGTACGGCGCGCTCTCGCTGGGTGCGAAACTCTCGGGCTCGGACGTCGCGATACCGGCGCTCGACGAGTGATGCGCGTGGTTGTGTAGAGACTTCGTTTGCGGCGCGAGCAGTGCCTCGGGTTCGGCCGCGCTCGGTGCCAGTGCCGCTCCAGCCGGTCGCGCCAAGAGCGCGGGCGGCTCGGCGCGCACGCGCGGCGATACTTCCGGTCGCACGAAGCGCGCACCAACGAGCACGCCAGATCCGAAAATCACCGCGGCGAGCGCGGGCACCCAAGCCCAAGTGAACGGCGAACGGCGCGCGCTCGGCTCGCGCAGCGCGAGCTCCGCCTTCAAGCGCCGCCACACCACGGGCAAGCGATCGCTCGACGAATAGTCGCGCAGCGCCGCTTCTGAGATCTTCGGCAATTTGCGGCGGCTCATCACTCGGCCTCCGCGAACGGCGCGACGAAGTGCTCGCTCAGGTAGCGCTGCGCCCGCAAAATCCGGCGTTTTGCCGTGGCAAGCGAGCAATCGGTCAGCGTGGCGACGACTTCGAGGCGATGGTGATCGACGTAGCGCAACGTCCAAGCGATGCGATCGTCGGCGGGCATGGTTTGAAGCAAGGAGTACACTTGAGCAAGTAAGACGCGGCTCTCGGGGTCCGCATTCGGAGAAGCAATCGCGTCGAGCTCGATTGGATCCGGCACGCCCAGACCGAGTGAACCGAGGAAACGCCGGCGACGAAGCCGCGTGCGCACGAGCCGGACCACGATGCTACCGAGCCAGGCGCGAAACGCCGCGCCGTCGCGCAACTCGACGAGCCGCTCGTTCGCGCGCAAGAACGCGTCGTGCACGATGTCTTCCGCGTCGTTCGCGCTGCCTTGAATGCGCACGGCGAGGTTCATCGCGAAGCCCGCGTGCCGGCGATACAAGGCTTCGAATGCGGCGAGGTCAGCTCGTCGCGCGCGCGCGACGAGCTTTTCGTCCTCCGCCGCGGCTTCCGGGCCGCGCTCACTCGGCGCACCGCGACCCGGGATCAAACGCAGGCGTGGGGCTCGCTCGGGATTCACGGCAGCTCGGGTTTGCTTCGGGCCGAAGGGCCAACTTGAACTCAGACGCCATGATGCGCGTTTTCGGCTCATGCAATGTGCGCAAAACCATGCTCGCGCCGCAGCGCGCACTCGAACTCGCTAGCTCAACGGACTCGGCAACAACTCGGCCCGCCGAACAATCCGCATAAATGACTAAAATCGCTACACTTTCATAAGTTCCTGGGCAATTTTTGTTTCTCGGGTGAGCCGCTTCTTGGTAGTCGAGCGTCTGGTCACACGTTCCGAGCCCACTGCCTTTAGTGGGTCGGCAGGAGGATGCTCAATATGTCGATTTCGAAGCTCTTTGCTCTCGCTCCGGTGTGCTTGCTCGCGGTTGCTTGTGGTGGTGGCGGTACCCCGGACGCGGCTGCGCCCGAAGGTGCGGCGGCTGCCGAGCAGAAGCCGGCCGACGCGGCCAAGCCCGCTGACGACGCCAAGCCGGCGGACGACGCGGCCAAGCCGGCCGACGCGCCCGCGGCCGACGCCCCGGCCAAGTGAGTTCTTCTTTCTAAGAAGAGCCTTTGCGAGCAGCCAGGTGATTCACCTCACCTGGCTGTTCTTTTTTGTTTGTTTTGGGGTTGGGGCCCCAAAACCTGTGGGTGGGGCCCCGCTGAATTCATTTCAGCGGGGCGGGAGCTGCGCTCCCGATGACCGATGGTCACGCGGAGCGGGCGTGTGCCGTCATAGCCTTCGGCGTCGAGTTTTATTTTTGAAGTGCGCACGAATCGGACGTGCGCCGCAAAGGCTCACGTCTTTTCCCGCTCTTCTCTTTCGCGCCAGAGCGCGCGCGAAGGCGCTCTCAGCCGCATGCACGGAAATAAAACAACTCTTCAGGACTTGCCGGACTGATCACGGATTAGTCGAGTCGCGACATGCCAACGAGAGTCTGACCGAACAGGCGCCAGTCGCGCACCCTGAAGCGCGAGCGGCCAAGCGCCACGGGTCGCGCAGGACAAAAAACAAAAAGCGGGAATGAGCTTTTAGGCCTCGCTCAACACGGACAGCAAAACCTAGGCAGCCCGATTCTGCGCCAAATCCACGACCAAGCGCGTGCGCCCGATGAGCAACTCATCTCCATGCGCGAGCTCTTGCTCGCCGCGAATGCGCACGAAAACGCCCGTGCGCGATCCGAGATCGGTCAAGACGACGGTTCCGGCCTGCTCTTCGATCAAACAATGCTGCTCGCCGACGAGCGGATCGTCCGGGAACACCAAGTCCCCAATCGCGGAACCGACTTGCAGCGTGTTGCCGCGAGCGACCACACAACAGCCGGGCGCGCCACCTTCGAAAACCTGCAGCACGCGAAATGACGACGGCCACTTCGGCGAAGAATAAAAATAGGTCGGGTCCGGATCGGGGCCATCGTCCGGCACGGGGTTCTTTTCGATCCGCAGCAATTGATCGCCGACCACGAACTCGTCACCGAGCTCGAGTTCGACCGGCGTGCGAATGCGCAGAAACACGCCGTTCCCGCCTTCGAGATCTTCGAGCCAGAGCCGTTCGTTGCGCACGCTGAGCCGCGCCTCTTGTGGATGGCAAAAGCGCTCGCCCGGCAAAGCCACCGCGCCCATCGAACCGATCAGCGCTTCGGTACCGGCCGGATCGTAGCGATCGGGGCCGCCCGAGAGCGATCGCAGCACATGCAAGGTCACGAACGCGCGCGGTGCCGCTGGCGCGGGCGCGGCCACCGGCGTCGCAGCAACGACAGGCGGCGCGGCCGGCACCTTCGGCAAGCTCGAATCCCGCGCGCCAACCGACGCGGGCCCGGCCTCGGCGCGTTGCTTCTTTTGACTCGCGAGCTTCCGAATATTGTCGACGTTCGGCGGCTCGGTGAAAACCTGCATGCCGCCGATTTCGCGCCCCGCGATCACGTTGTCGAAGCGACCTTCGCGAAGCATCATCACCATTTCGAGGTGCTGCGACTTCATCTGCCCGCGCACGTATTCCGCGACGTCCGCGCGCTGAACGTGCTCGGCATAGGAGCGCTTGTGGCTCTTGATCACGCGCCCACCATCGGCGAAGAGGTGCGTGATGATGTGCGGCTGATCCAAGCCCGAGTCTTCGGTCTGCACGTGGAAGACGAGCTCTTGGAATTTGATGTTGTTGTTGAAGCCCATCTGCGCACGCCGAAAAGTCGGCTTGTGCATTTCGGCTTCGAGCTTGGCGAGCTCGCTCGGCGCGTAGCGCGCAACCGCTGCGCCGAGATCGGCGTGATCGCCGTCCACGCCTTCCATGCGCTCGAACGCGAGCTGGGCTACCCGCGCGCCGGGATCGATGCGCAGCGCTTCGGCAAGCAGCTGTTGCCCTTCTGCATCGTTCGGGCCATTGGCGGCCCAGGCGCTGAGCAGCGCCACCGCTTCGTCCGGGCGACCCTTCTCGACCAACCAAGTGGCAACGCGCGCGGCCTGCGTGCGCAAGGCGGAGATGCTCTCGGCGGACATCGCTTAGGGGGACGAGCTTAGCTCGCCCCCGCGTCCGTAACTACGGCTTTGCTCCAGGTCGTGCGACCGAATGGGCGGCACG
>DATATR010000103.1:0-14174 GCA_036268695.1 Polyangiaceae bacterium
CAGGACCTGCGACGGCAGCGGCGCGTAATCGAGATCCTTCGAGAACTTTTGGCCGTCGTGGAGAGCCCACCACAAGAATTTCGCTAGCGCCTCACCCTTGACCGGATCTTTCGTATTCTCGTAGACGAGCAAGTACGAGTAGCCGGTGATCGGATATGCCGCGTCCCCTTCGGCGTTCGAGAGTGAGACGAAGAGCTCGTCCGGCATTTCCACCGAGGCCGCCGCGGCGGACATGGCATCAATCGAGGGCTCGACGAATTTGCCAGCCTTGTTCTTGAGCTCGGCCATCGGCAGCTTGTTCTGCGAGGCGTAGGCGCGCTCGATGTAGCCGATGGTGTACGGCGTCGTCTTGACTTGCCCGGTGACGCCCTCGTTGCCTTTGGCGCCGAGCCCCGTTGGCCAGTTCACGCTCTTGCCCGCACCGATTTTCTCTTTCCAATCGGGGCTGACTTTCGCGAGGTAATCGGTGAAGACCGCGGTCGTGCCGCTACCATCCGTGCGATAAACGACCGAAATGTCCTTCGCGGGAAGCTTGGCGTCCGCGTTGTCGGCTTTGATCTTGGGGTCGTTCCATTTCTTGATCTTGCCGGCGTAAATTTCGACCAAGACTTCCGGCGCGAGCTTCAGCGTCGAAGTGACTTCCGGCACGTTGTACGCGATCACCACAGCGCCGATCGTGGCCGGGATGTGGAACAGTTTACTCGGTGCCTGCTTCGATTCGTCTTCGCGCATCGGCGCGTCGGTCGCGCCGAAATCCACCGTGCCGGCCACGATTTGCCGAATGCCCCCGCCCGATCCGATCGACTGATAGTTGATCTTCACGTTGGGATTGAGCTTGTTGTACTCGGAGATCCATTTCGAATAGAGCGGGAACGGGAACGTCGCGCCGGCACCGTTGAGCGTGATCGAGTCGTCCTTCTTCGGCGCGAGAGTCTGGTCGGAAGCAGCTGGAGCAGCGCCGTCCGTTGCCTGGTTTCCCTTGCAGGCAGCGAGCGCGACGAGCAGCGCGGTGACCAGCTTTCTTCGAGCAATCATCGGGTTTTGTCCTACCAGTACGGGTCCATAGCTGCGCTACACCGACGCAACAGGTGAGTGACAGTTCCGTGGCGAGTCTTTCACGACACTAGTGATGGCTCGACCGCGCCGCCAACGAATGCCTATTTCGACATCGGCCATGTAGGAAATTATTTAGCATTTTCCGCTACTTACATGAGACATGCTGTGATATCGCTGAGACCATCTCACGAACCACGCGGCGCGCGCAGTGACGGAACTCGTCGTTACGTCGTCACATTCGCCGCCGCGCGAGCTCAATCGAAAGCATTCGCAGCAATGAAATTCCTCACTGTCGCTTTGACCCCGGCGCTGACGCTTTTCGCGCTCCCGGCATTCGCTCAGCAGGCACCTTCACCCGAACCGGTGCCGAGCGCGGCACCACCGGCTCCGGCCCCGGCGCCGAGCGTTGCGCCCGAAGCGCCTGATGCGATTCAGCCGAGCGCACCAGCAGCAGCTCCGCAACCACCGCCGCCTGCAGCGCCGCCCATCGCCGCAACACCGGTTGCGCCGCCTGAACTGGTGCCGCCCGCGCTGGTGCCGACTGTGCCGAGCAGTGGCGCCAAAGATGGATTTCCGCTCGCAGGTTTCCACAGCGACCTCTTCTACCTGCGTGACGTGGACGACAATTTCCGACTTTACCTGCAAGGCCGCGCGCAAATCGACTTCTACGGCTACGCGGGGCCAGGTGTCTCGAACACGACGCTCGAGCCGACCATCTTTTTGCGCCGCATTCGCCCGGAGCTCACGGGCGAGTTCTTCCACAGCTTCTGGTTCAGCATCGCCGGCGACTTCGGCGCAACATCACTCGACAATCCGAAGGGCACCAACGAAAGCTCCGCCGCGAAACCCGGCGCAGATCCGACGGCTACCTCGGGCGCCTATTCCGGGGCCGAGACGGCGCACATCGGCGCGCAGCCGACCGACGTGTACATCAACTACCGCGCCGATCCGTTGTTCAACGTCCAGATCGGCCAATTCGACGCCCCGTTCACGATGGAGAATCGAACGAGCGACAAATACATCCCATTCATGGAGCGCTCGCTCGCCGTTCGCGACGTCGGCATTCCGACGAACAAGGAAATCGGCGGCATGTTCTGGGGCGAGACGCCGGACAAGTACTGGTTTTACTCCGCAGGGTTATTCAACGGCGACGGTCAAAACAAACTCAACACGGACAGTGGCGGTGACGTGCTGCTGCGCACGTTCGTGCACCCACTCGCGAGCGCGCAGAGCGAACTCAAGGATCTGCAGCTCGGTTTGAGCTTTCGCTACGGCGATCGCGACCATCGCTTCACGTATTACGACTATCCGGCGCTTTCGACGCAAGGGAACTACACCTTTTGGTCGCCGACCTACGCGGGCTCCGAAGGCACGACGCACATCGTGCCGGCCGGGCATCAAACGGGGATCGCTGGCGAGCTTCGCGTTCCGGTGTCGATGGTCGATCTGACGAGCGAGTTCGTTTACATCAACAACCACACACGCGAAGTCCAAGAGGGCTACCAAGCCGTGATCGGCGACAGCCTGCGGCGCGGCGCGCTCAGCGGCTACTCGTACTATGCGCAAGTCGGGTTCTGGTTCGGCAAGCGCGACGTAACGGGCTTGCCCGGCTACGAGAATATGCCGCACGTCGACTTCTCGAAGCCCGATCCAGTCGAGCCGCCGAATTCGCTCGAGCTGCTCGCGAAGTGGGAGCAACTGAATCTGAAATACGACAGCGCGAGCGTGGCCGGAACCAAAGACGTGAAAAACGTCGATGGCAGCATCAAGGTCAATGCGTTTTCGCTCGGCCTGAACTATTGGGCGACGAAGCACCTGCGTTTGACCGCAAATTACGTGCTCAATCTGTTTCCCGATTCGGAGCCGACCAGCGCGAGCGCGACCGGCGGCCCAGTGCAATCGAGCTCGAATCGCGCGATTGCGCCCGGAAACACGCTGGCCAAAGGCACGAATGACGACGCGCGCGACAACGCGCACGTGCTCCACGAGTTCCTGTTGCGCGCCGGCGTGGCGCTCTGATCGCGAGTCGCAGCGAGGAACAATGAAGCTCTTCGAATCGATTTATGCGCTGTCGATCGCACTCGGTGTGACGGGCATTGCGCATGCGCAAACTGCACCCGATGCGTCCGCCCCCGCGCCGGCGAACGACGCACAGGAGCACCCCCAACCCAAAAACCAATCTGCGACCGACGCGCCGACCCACATCGCGCCAAGCGAAGCGACGCCTGCGCCGCCAACGGCACGAGTGGAACCGCCGAGCGCGCCCGCAGCACCGCCGAGCGCAGTCAGGCTCTATCCTTCGAGTGCGATCGACAATCCGGCGTTGGCTCCGGCACCTGCGCCGCTGCCGCTCGATCCGAGCCTCGGCAAGGACGGCAATCCGCTCGCGGGCTATCGCGGTGGCTACTTCTATCTGCGCGATGTCGACGACAACTATCGCCTGTACGTGCAGGGTCGCGCGCACATCGACTTTTATAGTTACGCGGGTCCGGGCGTCTCTGACACGACACTGAAGCCGACGCTGTTCTTGCGGCGCGCGCGGCCCGAACTTTCCGGCGAATTTTTTCATCGCTGGTGGTTCATGATCGCGGGCGATTTCGGGACGACGGCGATCGACAATCCGCGCGGCACGAACGAAACTTCGGCGGCTGCGCCGGGCGTGGATCCGACCGCGGCCACGGCGCGCTACAACTCCGCCCAGACGGCGAAGATCAGTGCCGCGCCGACCGACGTGTATCTCAATTTTCGCGCGGCGGACTGGCTCAATTTGCAAGTCGGGCAATTCGACGCGCCGTTCACGATGGAGAACCGCACCAGCGAAAAATGGGGCACGCCGTTCATGGAGCGCTCGATGACGGTGCGCGACGTCGCGGTGCCGACCCAAAAGCAGATCGGGCTGATGGCTTGGGCAGAAGTGACGAAATCATTTTACTACTCGATCGGCTTGTTCGACGGTGACGGGCAAAATCGACCGAACGTGGATAGCCGCTTCGATCTGTTCGCGCGCAGCTACGTGATGCCGCTCGCGAGCCGCACGGACGCGCTGAAGAGTCTCGAAATCGGCGCGAGCTTTCGTTACGGCTCGCGCGATCACAACTTCTCGGACTACGACGTGCCAGCGCTCACGACTCAAGCGCAATACGCATTCTGGAATCCGACGTACACGAGCTCGCAGGGCACGACGCACATCATTTATTCCGGGCCGCAGCAGGGCGTCGCGTTCGAAGCGCGGGTGCCCTATTCGTTGCTCGATTTCACGACCGAAGCCGCGTACATCGACAAGGCCACGCGCGAAGCGCTGGAAGGCTTCGAATCGACCTCGAGCCAGCGTTTTGGCAGTCTGCGCGGCTATTCGTACTACGTGGAGCTCGGTTTTTGGCCGCTCGGCAACCGCGACATCAACGGTTTGCCGGGCGTGCAAAACATGCCGCACGTCGACTTTTCGAAGCCCGATCCGGTCACGCCGCCACGCGCGCTGCAATTGCTCGTGAAGTGGGAGCAAGTGCGGCTCAACTACTCGGGCGCTCGCCGTCTCGGCACGGCCGATCCTCAAAACATCGACGGCGACATCAAAGTCGACGCGCTTTCGTTCGGCGCCAACTACTGGCTCACGAAACATCTGCGCTTCACCGTCAACTACGTCTTGAACATGTTCCCCGATTCTGCGCCGGTGAAAGCGAGCGCCGCGGGCGAGCCCGCGCAAACGTCCGCCAACCGCGCGCAAGCGCCGGCCAACACGTTGCCCGCGGGGACGGACGACGACGCGCGTAGCCACGGCCACGCGCTGCACGAAATCTTGGCGCGCGCCGCGGTCGCGTTTTGAGGCGACTCAGTCGTCGTTCGGTTCGGTCTCGGATTTCAGGAGCCGGGCGAGCGTCTTGATGTCGACATCCAGCTTCTCGGCGGTCACCATGCGGCGGCCGCCGAGCGCTTCGAAGACCCACGCGGCGTAGCGCCGCTGCATCTCGCGAAGTGGCACAATTTCGCCGGAAAATGCCAGTGGCGCCGTCGAAGCGCGGCCGATGCTGCGCGGCAATTCCTCGACTTCGACCTCAGTCCCGCGCCCGAGCAAGACCACGCGCTCGACCAAATGTTCGAGCTCGCGCACGTTACCCGGCCAACGGTGATCGAGCAAACGCTCGAGCGCGGCCTTCGAGAAACCACGCACCGGCGACTCGGGATGCTTCGCGCGCGCGCGCTCCAAAAAATACGCGAGCAACACCGGAATGTCTTCTTGACGATGCCGCAGCGGCGGAATCTCGATGCTCACGACGTCCAAGCGATAGAGCAGATCTTCGCGGAATGCGCCGCTCGCGACGCGCTCGTGCAAATCCCGATGCGTCGCGGCGACGACGCGCACGTCGATGGTTTGCTCCTTGTTCGCACCGACTGGGCGCACACTGCCGCTTTCGAGCACACGCAGTAACTTCGCTTGCAGCGCCGCGCTGATTTCCCCAATCTCATCCAAAAACAAAATCCCGCCATCGGCGTCTGCGAACAGCCCAGTGCGGTTCGAGGCGGCGCCGGTGAAGGCGCCCTTCACGTGCCCGAAGAGCTCACTTTCCAGCAGATTTTCCGGCAAAGCGGCGCAATTGACGGCCACGAACGGACCGCTCGCGCGCGGGCCGTGCGCGTGAATCGCGCGCGCGATCAATCCTTTGCCCGTCCCGGTTTCGCCGGTCAGGAGCACGGGAGACGAAGCCTGCGCAATGCGCAGAACCAGCTCGCCGAGCGCACGCATCGCCTCGCTTTGCCCGACGACATTGGACAAGCCGAAACGCTCGCGCAGCGCGCTGCGCAGCACGGCGGTTTCATGGCGCAGCCGGGAATCTTCGAGCGCGCGGTTCAAAAACAGCACGAGCTCGTCGAGCTTGAACGGCTTGGTCAGATAATGAAACGCGCCCTGCCGAATCGATTCGATCGCACTCTCGACGGCGCTGTACGCCGTCATCACGATCACGGGCCGCCCGGGCGCGTGACGGCGCGAAATCTTGAGCAGCTCGAGGCCGTCGATTTGGGGCATGCGCAAATCGGTGACGAGCGCGTCGAAATGCTCGTTTTCGAGCCGTTTTGCGGCTTCTTTGCTGGAGGCGAGCGCGATCGCTTCAAAGCCTTGTTCGCTCAAGCCGTCAGCGAGCGTTTCGGCCATGGAAAGCTGATCGTCGACGATCAAAATTTTCGGCGATGCTTGCGCGGCTCGGGTCTCAGCCATCGGCGGTCTCGCTTGCCGTGGGCAGTTCGACCGAGGCACGCGTGCCGGCGTGGCCTTCGCGAGCCGCGACCGTGAGCGTGCCGCGATGGTGTTTGACGAGTTCGTTCGCGATCGCGAGCCCGAGCCCGGAGCCTTCGCCGAGTGGCTTGGTGGTGAAGAATGGATCCATGATCCGCGCGGCGGCGTCGGCGCTGATGCCGCCGCCGTCGTCGAGCACGACGAACGCGAGGCGATCTTCTTCGGCGACCACACGCAGCTCCACGTGGCCGCCCGCTTTGCACGCGTCGCACGCGTTCAAGAGCAGGTTCACGAGCACCTGCTCCATCAACCGAGGTTCGCAGCTAATTTCGGGCAAATCCTGGCCAAAAAAGTGGCTCAGCTCGACCCCCGCCTTTTCGAACCGATGACCGACCAACTCGAGCGCCGCTTCGGCCAATGCGCGCGGCGCAATCCGCTCGGTGCGCGGCGAGTCGCCGCGTGCCAGGGCGAGGAACCCACGCACAATTGCGCTGATGCGCTCGGCTTGTTCGGCAATCGCTTCGGCGGCGCGCTTCGAACGCTCATCGCCGTTGAGCTTCGCGAGCAGCTGCTCGGCGCGGCCCAAAATCACGCCGAGTGGCGTCGAGACTTCGTGCGCGATGCCGGTCGCGAGCGCGCCCATGGTCGCGAGTTTGTCCGCGCGCACTAAACGCTCGTCGCGTTCGGATTGCACGGACGCAATCGCAAGCTCCTGCGCGAGCAACATTTGCCGACGTTGGTTCCTCAAAGCCAGCCCACCAAAGGCTAGCACCAACGAAGATGCAACGAAGACGCTCAGCGCCAAACGCCACTCGGCAAACACTTCGCGGTCGCGTTCGCGCCGCGCGCTGGCCACGACCGCAACGCCCCAACGCCCCGCACCGGCCGCGTCGATCCGCGAAAATCCAGCCATCGCAGTGCGCGCGGGGAGCCCGAGTGAAGCCGCTTCTTGCCGGCTCAAGCGCGCGGACGGCGCGTCGCTCGCGAGGCCCATCTCGAGCGCCGCGGAGCGAAACGCGCGCCCGTCGGACGCGAGCAGACCGATCTCGAGCGGACCCTGCACGAACAAGCGCACCGATTGTGGCCGTTCGACGGAGTGCGCAGCCAGCAAAAACTGCTCGGTTGCGAGCGCGAGCCTGAGTCGCAGTTGCACCTCGGAAAGCGTGCCAAGGCCCGACGCTGACTCGACGCCGACGCCAGTCAAGCGCTCGCGGAGCGTCGTGCCGACGGCTTGAGCCAGCGCAGTCTGCTCGCCGGCAAAATCCTTCAACGCCGAATCGAATTCGCGCTGTTCGTCCCAATACGCAACAGCTGCCACAGCGGCGATCGCGAGCAGCATCCACGCCATCAGCGTGTACGTTTTCACGCGCCGCTCCCGCGGCCCGCCCTGCGCGCGAACCGGGTGCACGAAAGCGACGGCTGCGTCCATCCGCGCGACCGAAGAGCAATACCGAGGCCAAATCCGAAATCAGCGAAGTTACGCACGAAATTTCCGCGGCCGGCTCGCGAGTTTGGGAAATCTTCCCACTCGACTGGGAAAGTCTCCCAATCGCCGCGCGACGTGCGTGCGCGCTTTCGGCCGCTTTCGAGCAATTCTCGGGCTGGCCTGAGATGTGCTTTGCGCCGGACCGATGACACGCGCGAAAGCTCTCCTCGGTGCGAGCTGTTTGCTTCTACCGACGGCCGCGCGCGCCGCGGACGCGCCTGCAGCAATGCCGGCCGCGCCACTGCCTGCGCCGGTGCTGCCCGCTCCGATCCGCGCGATGTCACTCGCGGAGGCGATCGCGTTCGCGCGTGCCCATCAGCCGGCGGTTCGAGCCGCTGCCGCGCGCATCCAAGCACAAGCCGCCTTGGCACAGGTTCCTCGCGCGCAATGGTATCCGACCCTCGGCGCCACCGCGCAGATATTCGCGGGCACCGCAAACAACACGACCGGCAGCTACGTCTCGCCGAGCTTCATGGATATTCCGCGCATCGGCGCCACGCGTGCGGTCGGCACCGGCAGCTGGCAACCCGATCCATCGACTTTCGTCGGCGTGGGCGTGCGCCAGGAATTATTTGATTTTGGGCGCATTGCCGCACAAACGGCAGCCGCGGACGCGGCGACGGACGTCGAACGGCAGCGCGCGCGTTCCGTCGATTTGGACGTGGGCTTCGACGTCGAGGAGGCATACTTCTCCGTCTTCGCCGCGAAGGAAATTCTGAAGGCCTCGCAGGAGGCATACGATCGATCGCTCGCGCATCGCGACTTGGCGCGCGCGGGCGTCAACTCGGGCATGCGCTCGCCGATCGAGCTCACGCGCGCCGAAGCCGAGCTCGCCAACTTCGACATCGGACGCATCCGCGCGCAGGGCGGACTCGTCACGGCGCAAACCGTGTTCGCTGCCGCGGTCGGCGTCCCGGATCCGGCGCTCGACGTGAGCGCCGTGCCGCCCGCCCCGAGCGAACTCCCCGACTTGAGTCGCGCGCTCTCGCGAGCCGAAAAAAACGATCCGCGCTTGCTCAGCGCAATCGCCGAGCTGCGCGCGGCCGAGCAGAGTACCCGCGCGATCGGTGCCGAAATGCGGCCGAATTTGGCGCTCACTGCCACACTTTCCGGGCGCGCGGGTGCGGCCACGCCGTCGGGCAACGGCACTTTGCCGTCGGGCGACGGCTTGGTTCCGAGCGTGCCGAACTGGGATGTCGGAGCCGTGCTGAGCTGGCCGCTGTTCGACGGGACGAACTCGGCACGCGCGGACGCCGCGCGCGCGAGGGAGCGCGTCCAGCGCGAAAACATCGGCCTGGTGCGCGAGGAAGAGCATGCCGCGGTGCGCGAAGCGTACTCCGCCGTCGAGGTCGCGCGCACGGTGCTGCCCGGACTGCGCCGTGCGGTCGACGCGGCGCACGCGAACTACGCGCAAGCCGACGCGCGCTTCAAGGCCGGGCTCGGCACGAGCGTGGAACTGGCCGACGCGGACGCGCTGCGCACCGAAGCCGAAATCGAGCTCGTACTCGGCGAATTCGCGCTGGCGCGCGCGCGCGCCGCTTTCGGTCGAACCATCGCGGAAGGACTTTGACGTGAACTCCGAACAGACGCACGAATCGAATGACGGCGCGGCCGCGCCGGACACGCGGAAAACCGCGCGCGCCGGCCGCGCGCTCGTGCCGCTCGTGATCGGCGTGGGCGTGCTCGCGATCATCGCGATTGGCGCCACGATGGTCGTGCACGCCGAGGCGCAGGTGAACAAGGTGGCGCTCGATCAGAGCGCGAAACCGGTGACGGTGATCGAAGCCGCGCCGTCCACGTTTCGTCCCGAGCGCAGCTACGTCGGCACGCTCGAGCCATGGGTGGAAGCCAAGGTGGGCCCCCAAATGATCTCGGCTTATGTCGACACCGTGCTCGTTCGGCCGGGCGCGGTCGTCAAGCGCGGCGAAGTCGTGGCCACGCTCGATTGTCGCAACGCGAACGCGAGCAGCCAAGCCGTCGCCATGCAGGCGCGCGCGCTCGAAGCGCGCCAAGAAGCGTCGGCGCACGAAGCCTCGCGCCTGAACAACTTGCTCGACGGCGGATTCGTCTCGCCGAACGAAGCAGAGCAGAAGACCGCGCTGAGTGCCGCCGAGCAAGCCCAATTACTGGCCGCGCAAGCCCAGCTGGTCGGCTCCTCGCTGCAGCAAAACGATTGCATCTTGCGCGCGCCGTTCGACGGCGAAATCGCGACTCGCACCAGCGATCCGGGTGCGTTCGCGCGCCCTGGCGTGCCGATCGTGTCGGTCGTCGATCGCTCGACGGTGCGCGTCGTCGCGGACGCGCCCGAGGTCGATTTCTCGGCCGTCGCGCCCGGCACGCCGGTCAACATGCATATGCTCTCCACCGATCGCGATTTGAGCGCCACGATTTCACGGCGCGCACCCGCAGCCGATCCACTGACGCGCACGGTTCACTTCGAAATGGACGTCGCGGATCCCGAGCGCGCGCTGCCCGTCGGAACCACGGCGGACATCCGCATCGATGTGGGCGAGCCGAAGCCGGCCACTGAAATCCCGCTCTCGTCCGCGCTCGTGCGCGGCGACAAAGCGACCGTGTTCGTCGTCGACGGCAATGTCGCGCACAAGCGCGTCGTGCCAGTGCTCGGTGAGCGCACGGGCCGCCTGTTCGTCGCTCCGTCGCTCGCCAGCGGCACGAAAATCGTGACCGAAGGCCGCGCGCTCTTGAACGACAACGACAAGGTCAACGCGACGCTCGATAAGCGGAGCACACCGTGACCGGCCTGGCGCTAAAAAACCCGATCGCGATTTTGATGATCGCGATCGCGCTGGTCGTGTTTTCGATCACGGTCACGCCGCGCATGGCCGTCGACACGTTTCCGGAGCTGACTCCGCCGGTGCTCGTCGTCGGCACGCTCGCGCCCGGACTCGGCCCGAAAGACGTGGAAAAAACGCTCACCTGGCGAATCGAGAAATACGTCAGTGCGACGCCGGGCGTCGATCACGTCGAGAGCATCTCGCGCAACAACTTGAGCATCGTTTGGGTGTGGATGAAGTGGGGCACCGATCTCAACGCGACGCAGACGCTGGTGCAGCAGCAGACCGCGTTCGCGATGAGCGCAGTGCCCAAATCGCTCGGTGTTTTGCCGCCGTTCGTGCTGCAGTACGATCCTTCGAACGCGCCGGTGGTGCAGGTTGCGGTGTACGGTGGCGGCCTCAGCGGGCCGCAGCTCTACGACTACGCGCTGAACAACATCGAACCGCGACTCGAAGGGATTCCGGGGGTCGCGAGCGCGTCGCTCAACGGCGGCAGGCAACGCCAAATCAATTTGATCGTGGATCCGGTCGCGGCGGAGGCGCGCGGGCTCACGTCGAGCGACGTCGCGGCGGCGGTTTCTCAGTCGAACGCGCTGCTTCCGTCGGGCATGTTCATCTCGCCGAAATTCGACGCCAACGTGTACACGAACGCCGTGCCCGAGCGGATCAAAACGATCGGTGATGCGATCGTGAAACAAGTGAACGGTCGCCCGGTGTTGATCCGCGATGTCGCGCGCGTCGAAGACGGCGGCAGCCCCGAGACTCAAGCCGTGTCGATCAACGGGCAGAACGGCGTGTACTTGAATGTGCTGCGCGTGCCGGGAGGCAACACGCTCCAAATCGTGGATGCGGTGAAGAGCGTCGTCGCGAGTTTAAAGGATTTGCCGCCGGGGATGAAGGTCGAACCGATTTTCGATCAGTCGACCTTCGTGCGCACGACGTACCACGGCCTGAAGCAAGAAGTCGTGCAGGCCCTCGTGCTGATCGCCCTGGTTATTTTGCTGTTTTTGCAGAGCTTGCGCGGCACGCTGATCGTGAGCGTGGCAATTCCGTTGTCGTTCGCGATCACGTTGATCGTGCTTTATGCGAGCGGCGAGACGCTGAACGCATTCACGCTCGGCGGCTTGACGCTCGCGATGGGTCGTTTGGTCGACGACGCGGTCGTCGTGCTCGAATCGATTCACCGTCATCAGAGACAAGGCTTGAGCACGTATCGCGCCGCGCTCGAGGGCACGAACGCGGTCGCGCTGCCGGTGCTCGCCTCCACCTTGACCACGATGGCCGTGCTCTTGCCCGTGCTCTTGCTCGCGGGCTTGGCCAAAAAACTGTTCGCGCCGCTGGCCCTGACCGTCGCGGTCGCGATGACTGCGTCGTATTTCGTGAGCGTGTGCGTCACGCCGGTCGCGTGTCGCTTCTTCTTGAGCCACGACGAGCACGGGCGCTTCGGCAAACGCATCGAAGCGATCATCGATGGCATCGCCGGGCGTTATTCGCAGATCTTGCGCGCCGTGCTGCCGTTTCGCTGGAGCGTGATCGGCTGTTGCTTCTTGATCACGCTCGCCGCGATTTGGGCTGCCATGCGCTTGCCGAGCACGTTCTTTCCCGAAATCGACGAATCGATGGAGCGCGTGTACGTGCGGCTCGCACCCGGCATTTCGCTGCAAGATTCAGCCAAATTGATGGCCGAAATGGGCAAAACCGTGGCCGACGAATTGCCGAAGGGGAACGCCGAGCTCGTGCTCACGAACGTGGGCTCGCCGAACAACGCGCGCAGCGCGATGACCAGCCCGAACAACGGCCCGCACATGGGCTTCATTCGTTTGCAGCTCGTGGACGAAGAAAAGCGCACGCTGTCGCAGCGGCAAATCGCCGACAAGATGCGCGAGATTTTGAATCGGCATTACCCGGGCGTGGAGTTTTTGCAGTGGCCGGGAGGCTTGGTCGCGAGCGTGTTTTCGAACGGCTACATCGCGCCGCTCGTGATGGAAGTGCGCAGCGACAATTTGGCCGAACTCGATTCGCAAGCGCGCGCAGTCGCGGAAGTGGCGCGCAGCGTGGCCGGCGTGCGCGACGTGCGCGTGTCGTTGCAGAATGATTATCCGGAAGTGCGCGTCGATACCGATCGCGAGAAGGCCGGGCTGGTCGGAGTGAGCTCGCGCTCGGCGGCGCAAACCACGCTCGAAGCCACGCTCGGCAACATCAACACGCCGAGCGTGTGGATCGACCCGGCCAACGGCCAGTCGTACTACGTGGTCACGTATTACGACGGCAAGGCCGTCGCGGATCCGAACGCGCTGTCCGAAGTTCCGGCGCGCGTCGAAGGCGGCAAGGCCGTACCGCTCGGCGCGTACGGCAACATCCATCGCTCGGTCGGGCCGGTCGCGATCGAGCGCAATCAGCTACAACGCGCGGCGCACGTGTTGATGCAGACCGAGGGCCGCGACATCGGCACCGCGGCCGCAGAGCTCGAACGCAAACTGAAATCCGACCCACGCACGCGCGGCATCACTTACTCGTACGTGGGCCAAGTGCAGTTGATGCGCGACACGTTCTCCGGTCTCGGCGTCGCGATCGGGCTCGCGGTCATGGTCGTGTTCATGATCATGGCTTCGCAGTTCAAGTCGCTGCGCTTGCCGTTCGTGATGCTGTTCACGATTCCGGTGTCGCTCGTCGGGATCGTGATGGCGCTGATGGCAGCCGGGCAGGGCTTCTCGATCACGGCGTTGATGGGCATTTTGATGGTCGTCGGCATCGCGGTCTCCAACGGCATTTTGCTGGTCGACGACGCCAATCGCCGCTTCAACGAAGGCGCCGATAAAATCGAAGCCGTGATCGCCGCTGCGCGTTCGCGCTTCGTGCCAATCGCGATGACCAGCCTGGCGACCGTGATCGGATTGATCCCGACCGCGATGGCGCTCGAAAAAGGCACCGAAGCCAACCAACCACTCGCGCTCGCCGTGGTCGGCGGACTCACTTCGTCGACGTTGCTCTCGCTGTTTCTCGTGCCCGTGATGTTCACGTTCTTCGCCAAGCGCGAGAGCGCGAACCAAGTCGAAGCCGAGCACGAAAGCGTCCCGCACGGCAAACTTCTGCCGAGCGGCGGCTGAGTCCGCCAGCGCGCGCGTCAAATCGCTTCGGCGCCGAACGCAATGTGCCGCTAATCACCTGATTACTCGACCAGCGCGCGTAGCTCGGCTGCCAAGGCTTTCGGCACGCGACCCAGGAAGGCGTCCGCATCGAGGCGTGTCATTGCGGGGAGCATCCAACGAAGCATCATGCGCTGGTCAGCCGGAGCCGTGCGCTCGATCGAGCGACGACCAAAAGCGATCGCCTCGTCGGATGATAACACCGTGCGAATAATCGGCTCGAACACACGCTCTTCGTCATCCAGATGAGCGAGGTATTGCGCTGTAAACGCGCAGGCAGCCAGATAAAGCCGTGTAATTGGCTGGTCTGCTGATAGCTCCGCTCGCGCGTCGTCGAGCGCAGTGTGCGCGCTATTTATTCGGGCAAAGATCTGCGGCGCTCGCTCGCGCAAGAGTGGCAGCAGCAGGAGGTCCTCGTTCTCGCCGTGATGGGCGACGAAGTGCAATGCTTCGGCAAGAGC
>DATATR010000104.1:0-4403 GCA_036268695.1 Polyangiaceae bacterium
CTTATTCTTCCCTCCCCACAGAGCTTTACAACCCGAAGGCCTTCATCGCTCACGCGGCGTCGCTGCGTCAGGCTTTCGCCCATTGCGCAAGATTCCCCACTGCTGCCTCCCGTAGGAGTCTGGACCGTGTCTCAGTTCCAGTGTGGCTGTTCATCCTCTCAGACCAGCTACCCGTCTTAGCCTTGGTAGGCCGTTACCCTACCAACTAGCTGATGGGCCGCAGGCTCATCCCTAAGCGCAAACTTTCATGAAGAGGTCTGCTTTGGCCACAACCTCAGCGAGGTCGTGGTCTTATGCTGTATTAGCTCTCCTTTCGGAGAGTTATCCACCACTCAGGGGAAGATGACCTACGTGTTACTCACCCGTGCGCCGCTTTACTGGGGCCGAAGCCCTTTCTCGCGCGACTTGCATGTGTTAGGCGCGCCGCTAACGTTCGTTCTGAGCCAGGATCAAACTCTCCAGTTTGAATCCTTCGGCTGACAATCACGAGCTTTCGCTCTGTGAATGCCGCCATATTGCTCGCTGTTTTGTTCGAATACTCACCGGACTCTGCTCCGAAGCGGAGCGAACGAGCCGGCTCGTTATTACGAGGACCCACGACGATTTCCATCGCGGGTAATAGGACTCAGTTTTCAAGGACCGAGGGGAGCTTTCTCCCGAGCGGGCCGCGGTATCTAGTTTCTATCGTCTTTGCTGTCAAAGACTTTTTGAAACTTTCTCTCGCGACTCGCGCTCCCGAGCCAGAACCGGGGCCGTTTTGCGGCGCCCGGGGTCCGAAGCGGGAGGCGGTGTATGCCTTCCATCGTTCCCTTCGGCAAGTTCTTTTGTTGGTTTTTCGCGACGACTAAGTTTCTAATGGATTTCCAGCGGTTCCATGCCGGTTAGAGCTTACCTTTTGTGCAGTATTTCGAGCTGCGGCGAGGGCCTCACGACCGATGGTGAGGGCTAGGTCAGGTCGTCCATGAACCAATAGCCGAGGGGCTCGCGCACTAGCGAGAACTCCGCGCCGTTGGCGAGGCGCGCGAGGTAGCCGCGCTCGCGCCGCGCGAGATCGGCGGAGCGGTAGCGACCGAGCACCGTCACCGGTTGCCATGAACTGTCGAGCCAGATTGCTTCCGGACGGCGCGCGTCGTCTCTTGTCGCTCGCACGCGAACGCGTGACCAGCGAGCGCTGCCGGGTTCGAGCACGCTTGTGATTGCCGCTTCGAACTCGAGCTCACGCATGGCTTGCGCCAGAGCTCTTCGCGAGAGCGAGAATGAGCGACGCAACAGCTCGAGCACGATCGCGTAGCCGTCGCCGAGCGCGACGATCGCGTAGCTGCGAAGCGGCGTGCGAATGCGGATCTCGTTGATCCCGGCGAAGCCCGGAACAGCCGCACCTTTCGCCAATGCGAGGACTAGGCGTAGCTCGGCGGCGGCGACGCGAATTTCGTAAGGCGAAATGCGGCCAGCATAGTCGACGGTTTCGCCTTCGTTATCGACCAAGGCCGTGGCGTGCGCGGCGCAGCCTTCGCACAGACGCCAGAGGATGGCGCTGAACGGCGAGGCGTCCTGATCGCGATCGATCGCGACGCGCCCACGCGCTCTCATTCTTTGACCGAAACCCGTGAAGTCAGGTCGTCCGCCGCGCGCGAGAGCTCGATTGGTTGCGCCGCGTTCAAGCGCGTGAGTAGCTCCTGCTTGGCACGCTCGGCGCGTCGCTTCACGGTCTCGTCGCGCAAAAGCTCGCGCCGTTGCGCGAGCGGAACACGAAGCGCCGGCACTCGCGCCTCGCAGAAAATCACGTGATAGCCGAAGCGCGTCTTCGTTGGCTCGCTGATCTGACCCACGGGGAGGCGCGTCGCAGCCGCGGCAAAGTCCGGATCAAAAGTTTGGTCCGAATCAGCGGTCGGTTTGTCGGGATCGACGACACGGCCATCTGGTGTCACGGCCGGCAAGCGTTCGGCGCGCACGTCGATACCCTCGTGCGGGACAGCTTTGGCCAAACGCAGGAATTCTTCTGGGTCTTTCGCGCCTTGCACCGCGGCGTAAATATGCTCCGCGATGGCGAGCGCTTTCGCTGCGTCTTCGGGTTTTTGGACCAGAGCGACGGCGTGGCTCGTGCGCGTGCTTTCTGGTCGATCGAACTCGCGCCAGCGCAATGCCGTCAGTTCGGCGATTTCGCCGTCGCTGGGCGGACCCTGCGCGAGCGCCGCGTTTTTCAGCTCTTCCAGCAAGGCGCGAGCGAGCGCTGCGCGCGCGATCACTGGTACGACTGGTTTGCCCGCGAAGGCAGAGCGCGCACCGGCAGCGAAGAGTGCATCGCTGATGGCTTTGTCGCGAGCAACTTCCAGGCTCACGTTTTGCGCGCGCGCAATGCGGAGCACGGTCTCGAGCGCGATGTCGTCGGAAGAAATTCGAGCCGCGACGCCGGCCGGCAAGCGCGCATGCGATGAAGGCGGCGGGCTCGATGCGCGTGAACACGCACCGAAAATCAGCGCCGCGCAAAAACATCGGGCGCCCGAGCTCATCGGGAACTCGACCGCGGGCGGAGCAATTCCACGCTCGCGCGCAGCACCAAGCCGCCGATCACGAGCCAATACAAGGCAATCAAGTCCCGACGTTCGGCGAGCGCCCCGACGCCGAACGAGAAGGAGAGCGCGGCGGCCAGAACGAGCAGAATGCTAAGCGCGTCGATCACCTTGCTCATTTCGTGACCCCAACCAGAAGCTTCGAATCTACCTCGAGCGCGCGGATCAGCGCACGACCAACCACAAAAATCCCAACCCGAACGCCAATGCCAAGAGCGCGAGCGGCACTGCGGCCGCGTTGAGGCGGTCGAGCGTGGGCGGCAGCGCGCGGCGCTGACCGAGGCCAAGCGCGACGCGCGAGCCTGCCGTGATCGTCAGAATCGCGCTCAGGAGCGCGACAGCGTGGGCGAATAGGGCGCGCTCGGCGTCGACTACACGGAACGCGAGGAAGGTCGGCACGAGCGCGGACGCGACGATCACCGCGAATACGGCCGGGACGAGCGCGGGCGGACGCGAACGCGGCATGAGCGGAGTGCCGGGGATGATATTCGGATCGTCTTCTGGGATTTGGTCGCGTCGACGGAGCGAACCCCAGCCGAGCGCGTAGAGCATGAACGCCACTCCTCCGAGCGCCGCCAGCCACGGATCGCCCGCGTGCTGCAACAGCGGCGCGCCCAGCAACACCCAGGTGAGCAGCGCGAAGCCGATGAAGACGTACACGCCGAGCGCGCGACCGAGACGCGGCTGCTCGCGCGCGAAGAGCGGCGCGAGGATCAATGCGACCAGCGCGCAAAACGCGCTGATTTTCGCCGATGCCTTCGCCGAATGCTGAACCGTGGGCAGCGCGATCGTGGTGACCCAAGCATAGAGGCCGGGTAGTACCGTGCTCGCTCGGTCGCGCAGCGCGCGCAACGGACTCGGCGCGGAGCCGACGCGCGTGCCGCTGTCGACAGCGCTCAGCTCGCTCACTTGGTTTTGCGCCCGGCGTGCTCGACGAAACGCAAGAAGGTGAGCACCGGGTGGCCGGTGCCGCCTTTCGGATAAATGCCCTTCGCCCGATCGGCCAAGACGGGGCCCGCCACGTCGCAGTGAATCCACGGCGATTTACCGACGAATTCGCGTAAAAACAAAGCCGCGCTGATCGAGCCGCCCCAGCGATCCGCGGTGTGCTTGAGGTCGGCAACGTCGCTCTTGAGTTGCTCGCCGAGCTCGTCCAAAAGCGGCATGCGCCAGAAGTTTTCACCGGCCTCGCGTGCCGAGGCTTCGAGCGTGCGCGCCATCTCGTCGTCGGTGGAGTAGAAGGCGGAGCACGTCTTGCCGAGCGCGACCAGCGCGGCGCCGGTCAGAGTGGCCGCGTCGATGATCATGTCGGGCTCGAGCCGCGTGGCGTAGGTCAGCGCGTCCGCGAGCACGAGCCGGCCTTCGGCGTCCGTGTTGATGATTTCAACGGTCTTGCCGTCGAGCGACGTGAACACGTCGGCCGGACGATACGCAGCGCCGTCCGGCATATTTTCGGCTGCGCCGACGATCGCGTGCACTTCGACGTCCGGCTTCACCGTGGCCACGGCGGCAATCAAACCGAGCACCGCGGCCGCGCCGCCCATGTCCGATTTCATTTCGCCCATGCCCGCTGCGGGCTTGATGCACAAGCCTCCCGAGTCGAACGTGATGCCTTTGCCGACGAAGGCGATCTTCTTCGTCTTCTTCCGCGGCACGTAGCTCAAGTGAATGAAGCGCGGTTCGTTCTCGCTGCCTTGTCCGACCGCGTAGTGCAGGTTCATGCCGGCGGCGAGGATGCCCATTTTGTCCAGCACCTTGATTTTGAGTTTGTGTTTGCGTGCGATGCCGCGCGCGACCTGTGCGAGGCCTTCCGGCGTGAGCACGTTCGGCGGC
>DATATR010000105.1:0-29504 GCA_036268695.1 Polyangiaceae bacterium
ACCGATCTGGTAGTTCGAGCTCGGCCACCTCAGAGAAACCTCACAGCCCGTAGTCTGCGCCGAGACCCAAGAAGAAGCCGCTCGTGCCGAAGCCCGCGTCGAGTCGCGCGATGAAGTTGCGATGCGGCTTCCAGCGCAAACCGGTTTGCAATGCGAGCCACGGGAACACGATCGGTTTCGAACCACCGTTGGCCCAGCTCGGTTCGGCGTAGCCGTTATAGTGGTTGTTGTCGTTGCCGCAGTATTGACCGCCCGCGCTGGGATTTGCCGGCGCGTTGCCTGGACCGGCGCACGGCAAGAAACCGGCACCCGTGCTGCTGTTCGCGCCGGAGCCGGGATACGCTTGTGTGCGATTCAGATCGCCAAACACGAAACCAAGGCCGGCACCGAGCCCATAATTGACGGAGAACTCGGACGCGATCTCGTGGCTCCACAGAAAATCGGAGGTGATGTAGAGCACCTTCAAATGGCTCTGCACGATTTCCCAGGCTTCCGCGCCGTCCGACGAAGCCTTGAACGGCGTGGGATCCATCGCGTAAGAGGCGTACCAAAGCGAGAAGTCGTACTCGAAGCCGTCTTTGCGAATCGTGAACTCGGGACCAAAGCCATTCGCGACCACGGTGGCGCCGCCATCGCCGAACAAGTTCATCATGAACTTCGGCACGATCACCGCGCGATAGCGCAACCCGACGGCGCGATACGTCTTGCCCGGTAGTTCGACGGGCGACGAGTCGGCGTCGGTGTCCGCGGCGAGCTTCGCGTTCTTTTGTTTCTCCGGATCATCCGGACCGCCGGCTTCGCCCGCGGGCGCGTCGGGTTTCGCGGCTTCCGGTGGAGTCTCGTCTCCATCGGGCTTTGCGGCATCAGCGTCGGGATCTGCGGCGTAAGCGTGTGACGAAAACATCAACGCTGAGCCCGTGAGCGCAGCCAGAGCAAGCAATGAAGTAAAGCGCGTGGTCATCTGATCTCTCCTTCGCCACTCAGAAGCGGTGCACGTGGGTCGAGGTACGTGAGCAATCTGCGTCCCCGAAAAGCGCCGCGATAGTGCCATGGCACAGTGCCAACTGGCAAAGGCTGCCTGCGGCTCGGCACAAAGATCTCGGCTCGAGTGAGGAATGCGAGCTGGCACAGCCGTGTCATGCGACGCGACCGGTTTCTGCGCATACACCGTGCGCGAAGGTGCGCGGAACGCGACCGGCTTGCGACGCGCTGCGTTCTAGTGCCGCGCTAGCTTTGCGACGCGGGCGCTCCTATCCTTGGACGGATGCTTCGGCACGCAGTGTCCACTGCGGGTTTCGTTCTCTTCGGCGCGCTCAGCGCCTGCAGTGCGAGCCACTACGTTCAACGCGGCGCCGATCTTTACGGCGAGGGTCGCTACGTCGAGGCCGACGAAGTCTTCGAGCGCAGCGAGCACCGAATCTCCCGAGCCTCGCCCGAAGAACGCGCGACGTACGCGGCATATCGCGGCGCGACCTTCATCGCGCTCGGCGATCTGCATCACGGACAGCACTGGCTCAGCATCGCGACCGAGCTCGAGCGCACCCACCCGGGCGCGCTGCGCAAGGAAGATCGCGAGTTTTTGGACGGCGCTTGGCGCGCGCTCGCCAACCGTCTGCCCAAGGTGCCGCCCGCACCTGCGGACACCGCGGTCGCGTCCTCGAGTCGAGCGCTGTTACCGAGCGTCGACAGCGCGCCGCCTACACCGCCCGCGCCGACGCCCTGAGCTTGCTCACTGTGAGCTGATGCTGCCGAGCTTCGAGACGTTGAAGCTGAATTCGTGCTTCGGCCCAGCAACGGTGACGCGGATCGTGTCCGCGTCGACGCGGTTGAAGCTCATCGTCACGGTCTTGTCGTAAGGCGTGCCGAGCGAGTACGTGCCGGCTTGCGGCACCGGATCGGTCCATTGCATTTGCACGCCGTCGATCGTGAGGTCCCACGTGCCGCGCGCGCCGGTCCAGCTGCGCGTGCCGTCGACTTGGAAGCCTTCGGCGATGCCGCCGGCGAGCGGCTGCTCGGTGCGATCGCCCGTGCCTTCGCCGGTGCGTCCACTCGCGAGGTGCGTCCATTTCAGATCGTGGGTGATGTGACGCGTTTGGTCGTTGAAGTTCCAGGTCACGTGCGCGGTGCCGTTCAGCGCGACGATGCCGTTCGACAAATTCGTCCATTGATGATCGACGACGACGTCGTTCATGTCGTCTTTGGTGACGGTGATCGCGCTGGTGCCGCTGAAGGTGTGACCGCGATAAGTGCAATTGCCTGGATTTACGCCGTACTGCACGGTCAACGTCGAACCCGACAGCAAGACGCTGGCACAGGGCAGCTGCGAAACGACGAATGCCTTCAAATCACTGGCGGCTTGCTCGACCGCTTCGCCGATCGTGAAGTTCGTCGCGATGTCGACCGTCGCCGATGTGAGTCCTTCGGCTTGCGACGACGCGGAAGCTTGCGCCAGCGACTCTTCGGCTTCGCTTGCGGTCAGCTCGTCGTTTTTGGGACAGGCACTGAGGGCAAACGGCACCGCGAACAGCAAAGCCAGGGACGACAAGCGCTTGAACATCGAAAGAACCTCCACTCGTCTTTTCTGCACCGGCCATGCCAGACAGGAGCACCCCAAAAACCAAGGTTTTCCTCGAGTGTAGGATAGCCGGACAGGAACGCCCGTTCGCTTCTCGTGAACGGACGTTAACGCGTTCGGCTTAACGATATCGCGCGATCAAGTCTTCGCGTCGCCGCGCGCGAAGATCGAGGCGACGTAGTTCAAGACGTCCGTCGCGCTGACTTCGTTGTAGCCGAAGTAGCGCATCAGGCGCGACTTGATGATGTCGATCTTTTCTTGGGTTTCTTTGTCGACGACGGCCGAGACGAGCGTCTTCAGTTTGATGCTGTCTTTTTGATCTTCGAACAATTTCAGCTCGAGCGCGCGGCGCAGGCGATCGTTGGTTTGCCAATCGAATTTTTTGCCTTCGACCGCTTTGGCGCCGATGAAGTTCATGATCTCGCGCCGGAAGTCGTCCTTGCGGTTCTCGGCGATGTCGATCTTTTCTTCGATCGAGCGCATCAAGCGCTCATCCGGTTCCTCGTCTTGACCGGTGTAGCGGTTCTTGACTCGTTCTTTGAGCGCATAGGCCTTGATGTTGTCGATGTAGTTTGCGGCAAGCTTGCTGATCGCGTCTTCGTCGGCGCTGATCGCGCGCTGCACTTCGTTCTTCACGATCTCTTCGTACTCGCGCTTCACGACGCCAATCAGGTCGCGATAACGCTTTCGGCCGTCTTCGCTCGTGATCAAGGAGTGGTGCGTCAGGCCTTTTTCGAGCTCGTTCAAGACCATGAACGGATTGATCGTGCCCTCGCCCACGTCGCTCACGAGCGCGTTCGAGATTTTGTCTTGCACGTAGCGCGGGCTGATGCCCTCCATGCCTTCGCGCTTGGATTCCTTGCGGAGCTCTTTGACGGTGTCTTGGGTGTAGCCGGGCAAGACTTTGCCGTCGTAGAGCTTCATCTTCTGCAACGTGGCGAGGTTGTGCTTCTTCGGCTCTTCGAGCCGCGAGAGCACGGCCCACATCGAAGCGACTTCGAGCGTGTGCGGCGCGATGTGTCGGCCGCGCACTTTTTCGTTGTTGAAGTCCTTCTCGTAGATCCGGATCTCGTCGGTGAGCCGCGTGATGTACGGCACGTCGATCTTGATCGTGCGATCGCGCAAAGCCTCCATGAACTCGTTGTTCAGGAGGCGCTTGTACTCGGCCTCGTTGGTGTGGCCGATGATGACTTCGTCGATGTCCGTCTGTGCGAACTTCTTCGGCTTGATCCGGTGTTCTTGGGACGCGCCGAGCAAATCGTAAAGAAACGCGACGTCCAGCTTCAGCACTTCGACGAACTCGACGATGCCGCGATTCGCGATGTTGAACTCACCGTCGAAGTTGAACGCGCGCGGGTCGGAATCCGAGCCGTATTCCGCGATTTTACGATAATTGATGTCGCCGGAGAGCTCGGTCGAATCTTGATTCTTTTCGTCCTTCGGCTGGAACGTACCGATGCCGACGCGATCCTTCTCGCTCAAGACGAGGCGCTTCACGCGGATGTGATTGGCGACGACCTTGCCCCAATCGCCGTCGTAACGCTTGATCAAACCTTGAAAGATGAAGCGACTCGCCGGATCGAGATCGCCTTCGACCTTGACGCGGAACTTCTCGTTCGACAGACCGAGCTTCCGGATCGACTGTTCGCGCCATTCCTGCGGAATCAAGCGCAGCGGCTCTTCGTGCATCGGCGAATCGAAGACGTCGGCCTCGCCGCTGGCGAGCCCTGTTTCCTCCAGGTTCACCCATTGAAAGGTGAAGAGCGCGCCTTCATGCGTGGCTGAGTAGCGTTCGAGGCCTTTTTTCAAGAGCCGCGCGATCGTCGACTTGCTCGAACCAACCGGGCCGTGAAGCAAAATCACGCGCCGCTCCGGACCGTAACCTTCGGAGGCGGCCTTGAGCACGTTCATCAAGCGCATCAGCGGGATGTCGAGGCCGAACACCGCGTCTTTGCCGTCGTCGATTTCGTCGCGGAAGAAGTTGTAGCGGATGAGCTTCTTCTTGTTGTCGATGTACTCTTCGGTGCCGTACGAAATCACCATGTCGTAAACGCGCTGGAACGCGTTGCGCGTCACCTGCGGGCGCTCGCGGACGATCTCGAGGTACTCTTCGAAACTGCCTTCCCAGGCGAGATCGCGATAGCGATCGTAGTCTTGCATCGCCGCGATCTGCGCGACCATGTTCGTTGCCGCCGGACCACCGTTGCTCGATTGTTTTTCTTGCATCGCTAACTCTCGATTAAACCACATAAAC
The DNA here is from genome assembly GCA_036268695.1 of Polyangiaceae bacterium. Classification (GTDB taxonomy): domain Bacteria; phylum Myxococcota_A; class Polyangia; order Polyangiales; family Polyangiaceae; genus PMG-095. The sequence continues at coordinate 4,830 of DATATR010000105.1, forward strand.
CCGCGCGAGTCATGGACGGCCAAAACTCGAGAGAGCGTCGACGATCGTGCCCCAGGCGGGCTTCGCGGTCATGTCGCTCGCTACTCCGCCTTCGGATGCATCGGCTTCGCTGCCGCCCGTGATCGTCACGGCGTCGGCGGGTTCGAGCGTTTTGAAGCCGAGCGAGCAGCGCGCGGCGATGAGTAGAGGGTCACCTGCGGCGCCGAATGTCGCTGCTTGGCGCCCGCACTCCGCTTGGTTCAGGTCGCGAAGCGCGTACAAGCTCACGAACGGGAACTGCGCGCGACGACTGGCTAGCGCGCCGAACAAAACCTGGTAAAATTGCTGTTGCTGCGAGGGTGAGCTCTGCACCGAAGTCGCGCTCGGGTAGCCGAGTTCCTCGATGACGAGCTGTTGGTTGGGGTTGCCATTCGCGACAGTGTCCGCGAGTTGTTCCAGATCCGCGATCGCGGCGCTGACCGGCTGCGCGTGAAAGTCGCTGTCGAGCGGGTAGTCGGTGACGATCGCAGCCTCGCTGTGCGAAAGCAGTTGCGCGATTTCGGAGACAGGCGGATCGAGCAAAGCCTGCGCGGAAAAAGTGACGCCGATCGCCGTCGCTGCCGGCCGCGTACTCCTGGTTTTGGCGTAGTTCAGACAGCTCTCGACGAGCGCCGAGAACGCCGAACGATCTTGCTCGCTCGCGAGCGACAAGAAGCGATCCACGTCGGAGCCGAAACTCAAGTAGCGGAGCTCGCTGCCGAACGTTTCGTACGCGCGATCGATCACGGCTTCGACCGTGCTTTGAAGTTCGGGCGAATTCCAGGAACCTTGCAGGGCGACGGGCCGCGCATCGTCCACGCGATCGGCGAGCGCGATCGAGAACAGTAGCGAATCGCCGCGCGCTCGGTACAACGCGGCAGTCGCGGCCAAATCGGCGAAGGTCGCGTCGCTCGGCGCGCCAGTTGCGTCGAGCAAATCGTCGAGACGCACGACCAGAGAGCGAGCCCGCGAACCAGCGGCAATCGTCTCGAGCTCGGCCAATGTCCGATCGCTCGGCGCGGCGTCCGCCGCATTTTCAACGATCGGCGTCACCCCGAGCGCAACGGGCGCGAGCGCGGCGTCCGAAACGTTTGCATCCGAGTCCGAGCCGGGAGCGCCAGCCGCGTCGGTGTCGAGCGCGGAGTCGCTTTGCGGACTGGCCTCAACGGCACTGGCGTCGCGCAGGAGCGTCGGCTTCACATCTGCCGGCAGCGAATTGCTACATGCGGCCGCAACGGCAACCCCGACGACCAGCGCGAACGTCAGCCCGAGCCCCCGCCTCAGCAAAATTTGCTTGCGTCGACCCGCCATGTCCGCGCCGTCAGGCTAACAGGAAAATCCCGCTCGAGCAGAACTTGCGCCCGAATTGTGTCGGCTCGAGCGCCAATGTGACTTTTTTCGAACGATTCTAAGCTCAGCTCGAAACGCGCTAGGATGAGCGCCCTCCAAAGACCCCATGACTGCCGCCTCCGACGTGCTCCGCACCTCACTCAGCGTGCCGCCGTCGACCCCGGTCGCGCTCCTGCCACCGCGGCTCGACGACCCGGCGTTGTTCATCAACCGAGAGCTGTCCTGGCTCGAATTCAATGCTCGCGTGCTGAACGAAGCGGGCGACGACAAAGTCCCGCTCTACGAGCGACTCAAATTCCTGGCCATCTTCGCGCAGAATCTGGATGAGTTTTTCATGGTCCGCGTGGCTGGTCTGCAAGCGCAGATCAGCAGCGAAGTGGAAGAGGTTCCACCCGACGGCCTCACGCCCGACCAACAGCTTGCCGCGATCAGTCAGCGTGTGCACGAGCTCACCTACGAGCAGTACCGAATTTGGAATCAGGGCCTGCGCAAGCAGCTACGTGCGGCGGGTGTCGCGCTGGTCAGCCCGGACGAGCTCTCGGCGAAAGAGCAAGCCGCGCTCGATCTGCATTTTCAGCGCGACATCTTTCCGGTGCTCACTCCGATCGCGATTGATCCCGTGCATCCGTTTCCGCACGTGCGCAATAAGAGCATCAACGTCGGCGTGATTTTCGAAAAGCGCGCGCACACGACCGAGCCGGCGTTCGGCTTGGTGCAAGTGCCGACCATGCTGCCGCGCATGATCCGCGTGCCCGTCGAAGGCACGCGCCGCGCGTTCGTCGCGCTGGAAGACCTGATTTTCCGGCACACGCGCCTGATTTTTCCGCAAATGCGCATCACTGGCGCGTACGCATTTCGAGTCACGCGCAACTTCGATATCGAAATCGACGACGAAGAAGCAGACGATCTGCTGCTCACGCTGCAGAACGAACTGCGCCGTCGCGAGCGCGGACACGCGGTGCGGCTCGAGGTGAGCGGCGAAGCGCCGTCGGATTCGTTGCAATGGCTTTGCCGCGAGCTCGATCTCGATGCCCATCGCGACGTCTACACCGTCGGCGGGGCGCTCTTCCTCGGCGACATGACCGAGCTCACCGCGAGCGACGATCGCCGCGACCTGCGCGACGAGCCGTTCGCCCCGCAATACGTGCCGCCATTGCGGGACTCGGACGACTTCTTCCAAACCATTCAAGAGCGGGACGTGCTCTTGCATCACCCGTACGAGTCTTTCGAAGCGGTGATCGATTTTTTGTCGCAAGCCGCCGAGGATCCGCGCGTGCTTGCGATCAAACAAACCTTGTATCGCACCGGTGGTGAATCGCCGCTGGTGAAAGCGCTGCAGCGCGCGGCCGAGCTCGGCAAGCAAGTCACCGCTTTGGTCGAGCTCAAAGCGCGCTTCGACGAAGAGAGCAACATTCAGTGGGCGCGCGCGCTCGAGCGTTCGGGCGTGAACGTGATGTATGGGCTGCTCGGTTTCAAAACGCACGCCAAGGTCTTGATGGTGATCCGCAAGGAGCGCACCGGGCTTCGCCGCTACGTTCACCTCGCGACTGGCAACTACAACCAGCAGACTGCGCGGCTCTACGAAGATCTCTCGCTCTTCACCGCGCGCGAAGACATCGGCGAGGATGCGACCGCGTTCTTCAACATGCTCACTGGCTACAGCGCGCCGCTGCGCTGGAACCGGCTGATCATCTCGCCGCTCGGATTACATGAATCCGTGCTTGGGTTGATCGCCCGCGAAGCGGAGCACGCCCGGAATGGGCGCCCCGCGCAGATCGTCGCGAAAATGAACTCGCTGGTCGACGCGGACGTGATCGCAGCGCTCTATGCGGCGTCCCAAGCCGGGGTGGAAGTGGATTTGTTAGTGCGCGGAATTTGCTGCCTGCGTCCGGGCATGCCTGGCGTGAGCGAACGCATTCGCGTGCACGCGGTGATCGATCGGTTCCTCGAGCACGCCCGGATTTTCCACTTCAAAAACGGCGGCCAAGACGAGATCTTTTGCTCGAGCGCGGATTGGATGCCGCGCAATTTCCGGCGGCGCGTCGAGGTGATGTTTCCGATCTTGGACGAGACCCTGAAAAAGCGGGTGATCGAGGAAGTTCTCGGTTCGATGCGCGCCGACAACACCAAGGGCTGGCTGCTCGGCTCGAACGCCGTCTACCAGCGCATTCAGGGCGATGCGCCTGCGCTGCGCAGTCAGGCTCGCTTCATGGAGCTCGCGCGCGATCGAGCCAAAGAGAGCGACGCGATCCTCGGCCTGCAGTCGAAACCACTCACGCTGGCGACGCCACGCGCGCTCGACAAGCTCCGGCGCCGCGTCAAAAAGCGCAAGCGCAAGCAGCGCGAAGAATAGCGCGCGTTCAATCCGACGAAGGCGTGAGCACGACCGGATTCGAAGGAGCGCCCTGGTGCAACGCGCCGTCACCGACCCAAAAGAAAAACGGCAACGCGCACGTGCCGTCGAGGTATGCGTCAATCGAGACGCTCGTGCCGGGATCAGTGTCGAAAGTGACGCTGTCGATCTCGGTCGTCGTCTCGGTGACCAGGTGATAGCTGGTGAGCATGCTCGCATCGATCGGCCCTGGAAAAGGCTCTAAGCTGTCGGCGCCCGACAAATTCTGACCCATCACGTTCGAGAGCATCGTGCCGGCTTGGGGATCGATGATGATGTCGAAGTGGCAGGTGGATTTGCTCAGGCTCGTGTCGCACGCGGTGCTGAGCGTGTAGTGCCCGCCGGTCGCGTACTGAATGAACACGCCCGCGCCTTGGCCTGCGTCGATCACAATCTGCTGATCGGTGTCGATCGTGGATTGCACCGGCGTGTTGCACGAGTTCGCCTGCGAACCCTGCGAGCCTTGCGAACCCTGCGAACCCTGCGAACGGCCATCGTACAGCACTCGCTGCGAGTCGCCGTTGTCATAGGTGCAAGACGCAGCCAGAAAAAGGAACGGGATACCGAGAGCCAGTGCTCGAAACATGATCAACGCCTCACGCTAGTGTGAAAGGAAGGAGCCCGCGATGGCGCGGAGTAGTGGCTGCTCGGCGCCGAGTAATGAGCCGCAGGCGCGGAGTAGCTGCGCGAAGGAGCCGTGAAATTATGCGACACCGGCGGCGTATAGTTGAATCTCGACGCAGTACTCGATGGATAGGTGCGCTGCGGCGCCACGCGATAATTCGAAAAACTCGCGGCACGACCGTAGTTACTCGCCGGGTTCACGTAACTCGACGAGCGCGCGTAGTTGCTCGGAATCGAATACGTGCGGCCGGTGCCGTAACTCGACGGGCGTGCGCCGCCGTAGTTCGAGAGATTAATCGGGCGACGCGTGAACGAACCCGAATCCGCACGCGCGAATGACCCCGAGCTCGAGCGCGCGTAGCTGCTGCCGCGCGCACCGGCGAACCCTTGCACGCCGCTCGACGAGAAGTGCGTCGGCACAGAGCTCGCTGGGATGTGCGCGCTTTGCACGCTCGGCCCGCGCGGCGGTGCCGAGTTCGCCGGCAACACGCGCGGCGAAGCCGCGACGTGTCCATTGCCGGCATAGTTCCGGGTGTGGCTCGCGACATCCCGAATCACGTAGCGGTCATGCACGATGTACGAGTTCACGTGATACGAAAAAGCGTAAGCGCTCGGGCAAAACACATAAGCCGCGGGAGCATACCAGCCGAGCGCGACCGCCGAGCCGTCGTACCAGCCCCAAGCCGGCGACATGGGCGCCCAGCCGACATAACCGTAGTCGTCGGTCGGAACGCGCCAGGTCACCCATGCATTCGCGTACTGTCGACCCGCGACCCAGGCCCAGCCCACGCTAGGCACCCAAACCCAACGCCCGTAGTGAAAAACGACGTCCCCGAACGGGTAGTCGCTCTGCCAACTCCAGTCGTTGTCATCCGTCAGCGTCCAGTGACCGTCGCTGACGTACGGCGCGAAGTCGGGGCCGACTGCATCTTGATTCGGGACCCACACGGTGCCGTATTTGTCATCGTTCACCCATGTCCCATAAGGGTCCAACGTGGGGCGAAATTCCGTGAGCGCACTCGGATCGGTCTCGGGCACATCAGCGGCGGGACGCGGCGTGCTTTGCGGCGCGGCCGCTTGCGGAGCGGTCGCTTGCGGAGCGGTTGCTTGCGGCGGGAGCGGCTGACCTTGCGGGCCATAGCTCGGAAGCTGCGGCGCGGAATCGTCCGCGGCCGGCGGCGGGGCGGAATTGCCCGAATCGTCGAACCAATCGCTGTCCGCTTGCTGGGCGAGCGCCGGGCGAGCTGCCACCGCAAACGCGACACTCAACAAACTGACGAACCCGGCAATGCGCCTGTGCATGCTGCAAATCATGCGTCTTCCTTCGGGCTCAAGCAACCGGCATGCCGCCAACCGAAGCCGCGGCGAGTCGAGGCGAGTCGAGACCAGAGCGATTTCGCGGTTGTCACCATCGACCCAAGTCGGCCCGATCGTGAGACGGATTGCGGGCTCCGCGCATTCCAACAATTCGTGCGCGAGCTCGCGCAATTTCCGCGGCATCCGCTTGCGCTAGTATCGCGACGATGCTCCCGTTCGACGACGCGCTGCGCTCGATTCTCGAAGCAGCCGAGCTCATCGGCAGTGAGCGCATCGCGCTCCGCTTCGCAGCCGGTCGCGTGCTCGCCGAAGACGTGATCGCGCACACCCCACTGCCAACTTTCGATTACAGCGCGATGGACGGCTATGCCGTTCGCAGTGCCGAATTCCAGGGTGATGGGCCATGGGCTTGGCCGGTGCGCGGCGAGAGTCGCGCGGGTGCGGGCGCCGATTCGCTAGCGTCAAAGAGCACGTGTCGCATTTTTACTGGTGCGCCCATCCCGGCGGGCGCCGACGCGGTGGTGATGCAGGAAGACGTATCGCGCGACGGCGACAGCGCGCGCTTCGAAGAACGGCCGCGAGCCGGCGCGCACATTCGCCGGCGCGGCGAAGACATGGCCGAAGGCGCGCTCGCGCTCGCGCGCGGCACACGCTTGAACGGCTTTCAGCTCGGGCTCGCCGCGGCAGTCGAGCGCAATGAGCTACTCGTAGCGCGACGGCCGCGCGTCGCGATTCTGTGCACGGGTGAAGAACTGCGCGCGCCCGGTTCGACTCCGTCGCCGGGCAGCATTCCGGAGTCGAACGGGCCGAGCCTCGCCGCGCTGGTCGAGCACGCGGGAGGCATCGCCGAGTTGATGCCTCGCACGCGTGACGACCTCGAGGCGACCCAAAAATCAATTCGCGAAGCACTCGTGAGCTCGGATGTTTTGCTCACCGTGGGCGGCGTGAGCGTCGGTGAACACGACTTGGTGCGCGCGGCGCTCGTGAACGTGGGCGCCGCGCTCGAATTTTGGAAAGTGCAAATCAAGCCCGGCAAGCCGCTCGCGTTCGGGCGCTTCGGGCACACGCGCATCTTGGGCCTGCCAGGCAATCCGGTTTCGGCGCAGCTCACGTTCGCGCTCTTCGGCATGCCGCTGCTGCGTGCGATGCAAGGCGATGCGCGACCAGTGCCGCCGCGCGGTCGCGCGCGCTTGGCCGCTGATTTGCCGCAAAAGCCCGGCCGAACCAGCTTTTATCGCGCGCGGCTCGAGGGCGAGCTGGCGCTCACGGCGCACAATCAAGCCTCTGGCTCGACCGCGAGCATGGCTTACGCGGACGCGCTCGTCGTGTTGCCTGCCGAATCGAGCGGAGCCAAAGCGGGCGAGTCGGTCGAAATCATTCGTTTGGCCGAGCTGTGAGCGGAGTCGTCGTCGGGATTTTCGTCGGCGGCGCGGGCACGCGCATGGGCGGCGTCGCAAAAGGCACGCTCATCACTCCTGCGGGTGATGAAACATTGCTCGAGCGGCTCACTCGCGTGTCTCGTGAAGCAATCCCGAATGCAACATTGTTCTTGGTCGGAAACTCGACGGCATATGCTGTGCTCGGCCTCGAGCAAATCGACGATCAGCCGAGCGAAGTCGGACCAATCGGCGGACTGCGCGGGTTGATGCTCCGCGCGCGTTCAATGCGAGTCGAGCGCGTGCTCGCGCTGTCCTGCGACTTGCCTTTCATCGACGTCGAAGTGCTAAAAGCCTTGGATTTGCCGCTTTCGCGCGCGGCGCGCGTGCCATTCGTCGGAGGCCGATTTCAGCCACTCGCCGCGACGTACGCGCCCGTGCCAACACTCGCGGCGATCGAGCGCGTGCTGGCCGACGGCAAGCACGCGCTCATGCGCGTCTTGGACGAGCTCGGTGCAAACCTCGAACGGCTCGAAGGCGACGCGGCGTTCGCGCGCGCGCTCCGCGATTGGGACACGCCAAGCGACGTGACGCGTTGATCATTGCTCTTGCTCGTGTTGATGCGCGTGTTCGCCCGAAGCACAGCGCGCATCTTCCCAACCGACCCAATACGGTCCGCTCGGACCGTGCTCGCGCTTCCAAATCGGCACGCGCGCTTTGATCCGATCGATCAAAAGCCGGCACGCTTCGAAAGCCTCGTCGCGATGCGGCGCACTGGCCGCGCACGCGACCGCCACTTCACCGACCTGGAGCGAGCCCGTGCGGTGCAGGACCGCGAGCGTCACACCGGCGATTTCGCCGCAAATTTCCTGGGCGATGCGCGCCATTTCTTTTTCGGCCATCGACGCATACGCCTGGTATTCGAGCAACGTGACCGGCTGACCTCGATTGTCGCTACGCACCGTGCCGACGAACACCGCAATACCGCCCGCCTCGGGTCGCGTCACCGCCGCAATCACTTCCGCGACCGAGATCTCGCTCTCGCGAATGGCGAACAAGCTCATCGCGCGAAGTCTCCGCTGCGACCACCGCTCTTGCTGAGCAAACGCGTCGGTCCGATTTCCATGCCGCGATCGATGCCCTTGAGCATATCGTAAACGGTGAGCGCCGCGACACTCACGGCGGTCAAGGCTTCCATCTCGACGCCCGTGCGGTCGAAGGCTTCGACCGTCGCCCGCACGACGATCGCGTGTGACGTCGCATCGAGCTCGAGCTCGACCGAGAGTTTGGTCAACGCGAGCGGATGACACAGCGGGATCAGCTCGGACGTGCGTTTCGCGGCCATAATCCCAGCCAAACGCGCGGTCCCGAGCACATCGCCTTTCGGTGCGCTCTGCTGCTCGACGCGCGTGAATGCTGCTTGGGTCATGGCCACGCGCGTCTCGGCGATTGCCTGGCGCAATGACGCTGGCTTCTGTGACACGTCGACCATGCGCGCGCCGCCGCTCGGCGCAAGGTGCGTGGAGAGCGCGCTTTGCCCGACGATCTCCTGGTACGCCGCGGCGAGTCGATCGTCCTTCGCGCGATCGGCCGTCTTCGCCAGCGCATAGCGATCGATCGGCGTCAGACTGAGCCAAAGCGCGTCCGAGATCGGCCTCGCTGCGCCGAAACGCGCGCGCACGGCTTCGGGCACGGCAAGCGGACTCGGATCTTCGGCGGGATCGAGTCGCGGGATCGAAAGCCCAGCTAGCGCACGTTCGACCGCACTGACCTCGACTTCGCGCGCTTCGCCGAGCTCGACCAACCCGCGCCGAACGTCGAGGGGCAGCGCACGCCAAGCATCGAGCGAAGGCTTCAGCCCGGTGCGATCGAGCGCGCGACGCGCCGCAAGCGGCACGAAATCCAGTGTGGCGTCGATGCCGTCGAAGGAATAAAGCTTCACGCGCGAACGATAGCAGAGCCGCACGAACCCGCGCGGCGCCGCGAACGCCGAAGCCCTGAATCTGCGGCTCGCGCGCCAGCCGAGCGATGCTAGAAGTCCTGGAGTGGAACTTGCGCGCACGCCCGAGCTCGCCGATCGACTCGGCCGACCCCTCACGGATCTGCGCATCAGCGTGACCGATCGCTGCAACTTTCGTTGCCACTACTGCATGCCGCGCGAACATTTCGGCGCGGACCACCGCTACTTGCCGCAGGCTGAAATCCTGAGCTTCGACGAAATCGCGCGCGTGGTCGGCGCGCTCCTGCCGCTCGGCTTGAAGAAGGTGCGCCTCACCGGCGGCGAGCCACTCTTGCGCCAGGATTTGAGCGAACTCGTGCGCCGACTCGCGCGCTTGCCCGGCCTCGACATCGCGCTCACGACCAACGGTTCATTGCTGGCGAAACACGCGACCGCGCTGCGCGACGCCGGACTCGGTCGGCTCACGGTGAGCCTCGACTCGACTTCGCCCGAAGTGTTCGCGCGCATGACCGACTCCGAAGTGCCGGTCGGCGAAGTGCTCGCGGGCATCGAAGCCGCGCGCGCCGCCGGCTTCTCGCCAATCAAGATCAACGCGGTCATCAAACGCGGCGTGAACGATCACACCCTCGTCGAGCTCGCGCGAACCTTCAAAGGCTCGGGCGACATCGTGCGCTTCATCGAGTTCATGGACGTCGGACTCACCAACGGCTGGCGGCTCGATCAAGTCGTGAGTGGGCGCGAAATCGTCGCGCGCATTGCCGCGGAAATGCCGCTCGATGCCGCCTCTGCGAACTATCGCGGCGAAGTCGCGCGCCGCTATTTCTATCGCGATGGCTCGGGCGAAATCGGCGTGATCAGCAGCGTGACCGAACCGTTTTGCGGCGACTGCACGCGCCTGCGCCTGAGCGCGGACGGCCAGATCTACGGCTGCTTGTTCGCGCGCTCGGGCACGGATTTGCGCGCCGTCCTGCGCGCCAGCACCGACGACGCCGCGCTCGGCGAAAGCCTGCGCGAATTCTGGCGCGCGCGCAGCGATCGCTACTCGGAGCTCCGTTCGGCCAGCACGCGCAGTTTGCCGCGGCTCGAAATGTCGTATCTTGGCGGCTAGGCCGATGCGCAGCGCTCTGCTTGTGGCTTTTATTTTTTTGGGGTGCACGAGTCACGGCGTGGCACGCGTGCCCGTCGCGAGCGCGCCGCAAGCCAGCGCGCCGAAGCCGAGCCTCGTCGTACGTTCGACGGAGAGCGCCGCGCCGGGCGAAAGCATCGCGCCCAGGGCGGCAGAGCGCGAAAGCACGCCGCAAATCGCCGTTGAAACGCCGCTCATCGGCCGCTCGCTGCTACTCGAGGTGCCCGAGTTTTTGCCCGCCGTCGTGCGTTTCCCGAAAGAGCCCGGCAAAGCGCCCGTGCTCGTGGTCGCGCACGGCGCCGGCGGCACGCCCGAAGCGCACTGCGATTTGTGGCAACGCATCTCGCGCGGCAAAGCCATCTTGCTCTGCATCCGCGGCCGCGCGCGAAGCCCGCTGCCGGAAGACGGCGACTACTACCCCGACCATCCGACGCTCGAACGCGAAACGTTTGCGGCCCTCGCCGCACTGCGCGCGCGCTTCGCGGATCGGATCGCGGATGGCCCCGTGTTCTACGCCGGCTTCTCCCAAGGCGCGACGATGGGCGCGCTGATGTTGGTCGAGCACGCCGACGAAGTCACGCGCCTGGTCTTGGTCGAAGGCGGATTTTCGGATTGGAACGTGGCGCGCGCCCGCGCATTCCGCGCCCACGGCGGCGAGCGCGTGCTGTTCGTCTGCGGCCGCAAGGAGTGCGCCGAACCCGCCGAAAATGCCGCGCATTGGTTCAAAGACGCGGGCGTCGCCGCTCAGGTCGAGTACGTGCGCGGCGCAGGTCACAGCCACGACGCGCGCGTCGAAGCGCGCATTGCCGCGCTTTATCCGTGGCTGACCGAAGGCGACCCGCGTTGGCAACTCGACCAGCACCCTGAGCACTAGCTAAGCTAGCGCTGATAGACCCAAACCACGGGCACGCCGTCGAACGTGCCGACATCCGCTGGCGCATCGTGGCCGTAGTCGATCCAAATTTCGTATTCGACGCGATGCATGTGCGGCTCGTGATGATAGAGCGCGAGTGCCGAGCCCGGAATCGAAAGCGAGCCGCGCAGATCTTCGCGCACTCGGCCGTCTGCGTGCATCATGTCCCAACTCTGCAGCGCCGTGTCGTGCACGTAGATGCTCGCGTGCGGCGGCGCGTGTTGATCGATGAAATCTTCGACCGCGCCGGTGGTGTAGCCCCAAAATGTGCGATTCAAGCCCAGACTGGCCGCGCCCGGCGCACCGCCGACGAGCGGCGTATAAAACGATAAACCCCATGGGTGAGAGTGCAGCGTCATGCAAAACGGACCGACCAAAACGCATGCCGCGAGCCCCTGGGCCGTGAACGGCGCAACCCTGCGCCACGGAATCAGCGTTCTAACGTGCTCGACCGCGACGGCAAAGCCGCGCCCGGCAAACAAACACAAAAATGGATAAGCCGTGATCCAGTGTTTGGTGCCGCCGAAAATCGGCGTCTGATCCGACCACCACGGCGCATAACAGATCAAGAGACACAAAAGCCAAAGCAGCGGCGTCGATTCGTCGTGCTTCGATTCGGTCGCGGCCAGTGGCAGGACGAGCCTTCGCCATTTCGGAACGCGACGGAGCGCGCTCACAGCGAGCCCGAGCGCAAATAAGATCAACGTGATCGCCGGCACCGTGCCGAGCGTCATGACCCAGGCGTAGAGCCGCGGCATCGGCGGCTTCCAATACGTCTGACCCAGAAATTCCATGTTGTAATATTCGTGGCCGAGATGAAACGCGACGTAATCAGCGATCCGGCGCGCCGTGTCGTGCCAAATCCAAGGCCAACCGACGTAGAAAACCAACGGCGAAATCAGGCCCATCGCGAAGAGCGCGCTCGGAATCGCGACTCGGCCGGCGCGCAATTCCCGAATTGCGTGAGCTCCGCGCGAGAGCAAAAAATGCGCGATGAATGCGGCTGGCAAGAGCCAAGCGTTGTGCTTCGTGTCCAGCAGTAGGCCGTAAAGCACGCCGGTCGCGATTGCCCAAGCTGGTCCAGCCTCGAGCGAACGCGCGAAGGCGTAGGAAGTGATGAGCAACATCGTCATCACGGGCGTATCGAAGCAATCGAGGTGCGCGTTGTAAAAGACGCGCGGCATGAATGCGAGAGAGAGCGCGGCGACCAGCCCTGCCGCGCGTCCGAGCGCGCGCTTGCCCCAGGCGTAAGTGACGACGACGCCGAGCGCGCTCAGCACCATCCCCGGAAAGCGATAGGCCGTGCCTTCTTCACGAAAAATCCGAAAAACCTCGAAAAAATAGTGATGTGAAAACGCGAACAGCGACTTCATCAGCGCCGGATGCTCGTGATTCACGCCCCAGTAGCGATCGATCACGCTCGGCTCGAGCGCGAGCTGAAAGTCCTTTCCGAGCAACTCGAACCAAGATTCGTAGCTGCGCGCGGCCTGAAAGTAGAACCCTTCGTCGCGTGCGTACCCCAAATTCTTCACCGTCGAAAGCAACAGCGCGACGTAGCCGAGGCACAGAACGAGGCAGATCACGCGGTCCGTTCGATCGAGTTTGCGTGCGTCGTTCATCGCGTGTCCGCGTAGAAGCAAAATTGGCGATCGCTCGGGTCATCGCTGTGTACGTCGAATTCGACGTTCGCGATTTGGCCGGCGAAGCGCGACGTATCGAAGTCGAAGCCGTGCCAACCGAGCTCGTCGTGATGCAAATAACGACCGACTTCCTCGCCGTTCACGCGCGCGGTCAGGAGTGTCGGGCCGTGCAAGCCGTCGCGGAACAAGAAGTATGAGAGCCCGGCATAGCCGTGGATTTGCCGGCCGATCGTCACCTCCGAAAAATTCAAGCGCAGTACGCTCGTGCCACGTGGGTGCGCCCAGATGCAGCGCCGTGGTCGATAATTCTGGTCGTCCAAGATCGTGACGCCGACGAAGAACTCTTCGCCGCCGCAATTGAAGCGCTCGCGCGGAAACGCCAGGTGACCGTGGAGCCCACCCGCAGTGACGGCAGCGTGCGCAGTGAATTGGCACGCGCGTTCGTCCGTCGCGCCTTCGTGCACGGCGAGAAATTGCGGCCGCACGTGATCGAGAAACGAAAACAGAACTTTCGCAGGCTCGGGATTTCGATGCACGCGCAGGCGAAAACGGCCTACGTCGCGCGTCTCCTCGGTCGGCCAACGCGCGAACTCGGGTGCGGATGCACTGAGTTCGGACACCTCGATCGCGCGCGCGTACGGCGAATCATCGGCGCGCGCTTCATTGGCGATGGGCATGAGCGCGTCCCCGAACGCCTCGCGAGCCAGAGGATCGGTCCACTCCGGCGCGACCACGACCAGATCGCCCGGACCTTTGAGCTTCGCGACTTCGCCGCGCACGGCTTGCCATTCGTCGAGGCGCGGTGCGCTCCGCGCATCGTGCACGAACGCTCCGAGCTCGACGAGACCCGCGATCGGCAAGAGCAACCAAAGGTAGCGGGCGCGGCCCATGAGCGCGCCGGAGCCTGCCACATCGCCGGAAAAAGCGGTACGCTTGCGCACGCGCGCTCCGGTTCGAAGGCGCCTGACCCAACATGACCCGAGTCAAAGACTACTTCCGCGAAGCCGCGCAAATCCTCGAACGGATCGACGAGACGTCGGTCGAGCGGCTGCTCGCCGAGCTGTGCGCGGTGCGCGCGCGCGGCGGGCGGCTGTTCGTGCTCGGCGTCGGCGGCAGCGCGGGTAACGCCTCGCATGCCGTGAACGATTTTCGGAAGCTGTGCGGCATCGAAGCGTACGCTCCGACGGACAACGTGTCCGAGCTCACCGCGCGCGTGAACGACGACGGCTGGGAATCCACGTTTGCGGCGTGGCTCGTCGTGAGCAAGCTCTCGCCGAACGATCTGTTACTGGTATTTTCGGTCGGCGGCGGCGACCGCGAGAAGAACGTGAGTCCGAATTTAGTGCGCGCGCTCGAATACGGCGAGCAGGTCGGAGCGCGCATCGCCGGCATCGTCGGGCGGGACGGCGGTTACACGGCGCGCGTCGCGCACGCGTGCGTCTTGATTCCGACCGTGAACCCCGCCGCCGTCACGCCGCACACGGAGGCCTTTCAGGCTGTGATTTGGCACTTTTTGGTATCGCACCCGGATTTGCAACAGAGCAGCATGAAGTGGGAGAGCACGCAGAAGTGACGAGCTTGCTCGCGCGCTCGCGTTGCTTGGTCGTCGGCGGCGCGGGCTTCATCGGCAGTCACTTGGTCGAGTGTTTGCTCGAAATCGGCGCTGGCGTCACTGTCTTCGACAATCTTTCAGTCGGCAAGCGCGAGTTCTTGAGTCGCGCTTTCGAGCTCGGCGCCGAGCTCGTCGAAGCTGACGCGCTCGATCTCGAAGCGCTCACGCGCGCCATGGCCAAACACGACTTCGTCTTCCATTTGTCGGCCAACCCCGAAGCGCGCTGGGGTCTCGACAACCCGCGGCTCGATCTCGAACAAGGCACGATCTGCACTTGGAACGTGCTCGAGGCGATGCGTCGCACGGCCACGAAACAGCTGATTTTCGCCTCTTCCGGCACTGTTTACGGAGACACCGCCGAAAGCTGCGCCGAGACCGACCTCGGCTCTCTACCGATCTCACTTTACGGCGCGAGCAAGTTCGCGTGCGAGGGTTTGGTGAGCGCGTTCGTCGAATGCTTCGGACTCTCGGCCTGGATCTATCGCTTCGGCAACGTGGTCGGACCGCGCGGCACGCACGGCGCCGCGCTCGACTTCCTGAACAAACTCAAAAAAAATCCGGAAGAGCTCGAAGTGCTCGGCGACGGCCGACAGTCCAAACCGTACGTGCACGTGAACGACTGCGTCGCGGGCGTCCTGTTCGGTGTCGAGCACGCGCGCGAGCGCCTGAACGTGTACAACATCGCGCCGCTCGATTTCACGTCCGTGCAGCGCATCGCGGAGTTGTGCGTCGCCGCGTCGCCCAACTCGAACGCGCGCATTCGTTACACCGGCGGCGTGCGTGGCTGGCCCGGAGACATCCCGCACTCACGCTTGAACCCGGAGAAAATGGCCGCGCTCGGCTTTCGCGTCAGTCACTCGAGCGACCAAGCTGTGTCAGCCGCTGTGAGCGCGCTCGCGCGAGAAGTGTTCGGCTGATGCAAGTCGTCATCCTCGCCGGTGGACTTGCGACGCGCCTCGGCGCGCGCACTCGCGAACTGCCGAAGGCGCTCTTGCCCGTCCTAGGCCGGCCTTTTTTGGCTTGGCAAGTCGAAGCGCTCGCGAGTTCGGGCTTTTCCGATTTCGTGCTCTGCATCAGCCACTTCGGTCACATGGTTCGGGATTTTTTGGGGGGCGGCGCGGCATTCGGCGTCACTGTGGCCTACTCGGAAGACGGCCCGCGCTTGCTCGGCACCGGCGGCGCGTTGCGAAACGCAGCCCCACTGCTCGCCCCACAATTCCTCGTGACCTACGGCGATAGTTATTTGCCCTTCGACTACTCTGCGCCGCTTCGCGATCTCGAGTCCTGCCCAGAAGCGCTCGGCACGATGAGCGTGTTCGAAAACGCCGGCGAGTGGGACGCAAGCAACAGCGAAGTCCACGGCGATTGGGTCACCCGCTACGAAAAGGGCGGCCGAGATCCGGCGCTGCGCTACATCGACTACGGCGCGATCGCACTGCGCCGCGAACTGCTCCTCGAATATCCGCCAGACTCCGCCTTCGGGCTCGATCAGCTGCAAAGCGAGCTCGCGCGGCGCGGCAAGCTGCGCGCGTACGTGGCGCGTGAGCGCTTCTACGAGATTGGCTCCGAGCGCGGCATCGAAGACCTCGAAGCGAAGCTCGCCACACGCTGAAACTCCGGCATTTCACCGGCATTTCCCGAGTTTTTGCGAAGCGAGCCGTGGTAGCGTCGCGCGCGATGTTCGGCCGCCTCCGCGCTGTCTTCCGCGACGACGGATTCCGAGCGCGCCCGGAAGAGCGCGCGCTCGAGCGCAGCTGCCTCGCGATCGCGCTGGTCGCGAGCCTATTCTTCGCCGTGTGCGCATTCTGGGAGCTCGGCGATACGTTCAGCGCCGGTCACTATGCTGCGTCGTCCGCCGTGTGCACCAGCGGCGAGAATATGTGGACGTGGGGCATTCTCGCGCCAGTTCCGCACTACACGCTCCACCCGCCGGCCCCGAGCGAATACTACTGTCATCACCCTTGGGGTATATTCTGGGTCAGCGCCGTGTTCGTGAAGCTGCTCGGGCATCACGCCTGGGCGTGCCGCTTGCCGGCGGCACTTCAAAGCGCGCTCACCCCTCCGGTGTTGTATCTAGCGGCCCGTGCATTGTGGGGACCCGTCGCCGGCGCGGTCGCAGCAGTGAGCTACGCGGTCGTGCCCATCGCGCTCGCTTTCTCGGACCTGAATGGCCTAGAAGTCCCGGTGATTTTCGGCACTGCGCTTTCGATTTGGGGCTATGCGCGCTTCCGCCAAACGTACTTGCGGCGCTTCCTCGTGCTCGCGCTTGGCGGGTTGGTCTACGCGGTCTGCTCGGACTGGGCGGCAGTGTTGTTCGCGGCGGCGATGCTCGGCGCGGTGTTCCTGAGCGTGTTCTTGCTTCGGCGCTCGAGCGTGCTCGCTGATCGCCGTCGGATTGCGACCTTTTGCGGGCTCGCGATCGCGCTTTGTGGCATCGCCATTGGCGGGCATCTCTTGGCGTTCGCGCACTTCGGACAACTGAACGAGCTATTTTCGCAGGGCTCGCGTCGCTCGGTCGGTTCGGAATTACCGCTCGGTCGCGTGCTCGAAGCGCGAAAATTCTGGATCGAAGTGTCGTTCACCGGTCTCGCGATCGCGATCGGGAAATTCTCCTTGCCGGTGCTCGCATTGCGCACGCTGTTCCGGCGCTCCGAGCTCGAGGCGTTGCCGCTCGCCGTGTTCGTGATGGCGCTGCTCCAATACATCGTGTTCAAGCAAGGCGCCGACGTGCACATCTTTTGGCCGTTCTACTTCGCCGAATACTTCGCGTTCGCGTGCGCCGCGCTGACGCAAACGACGCTCGAATTCGTGCGCTGGCTGGCTCAGAAATTCGGAAAAATACGCGGCATTTGGCCGAGCTACGCCTGCCTCGCGCTCGGCACCTCGATCCCGCTCGTGATCCTGCCGGACGGACTGCGCGCGCTCGGCTATGGCCATCGATCCGGCGGCCGCTTCAACGAACACGGCAATCACGAGCAGGCCGACAAAGACAAAGTCGCGGCGATCGAGTGGCTCAGTGCAGAGATGGCTGCGAATACCGGTCTGCTCTTGCACCCGGGCATGCGCCAATCGCTATGGGTCGATTGGTCGATGCAGCGGCCCGCACTCACCGTCACGCGTCTGCCGACCACCCCAGCCACCGGACAAGATCGTTACTACATCGCCGACATGCGCTTCATGAGCGCGAGCGAGCAAGAGACTCTCGCGCAAACGTTTTCGATCGACGCGCTCGATTCGTTCCTGACCATCGATCGCGCGGCTCCGAGAGGCAATTTACGCGGGTTCAGCATCGAGCGCGTCGAGCCGTCATTCTTCGAACGCTATTGGGTCTCGAACCATTTCGCCAAGCGACGCGTGGAGCCGAATGCATTTTTGACCTGGGAGCTCCGGGATCGCTTCGGGATGACGCCGAACGCGCCGCCCCGAGACACGCCGCGGAGCTTCGAGGAAATGCGCATCGCTCACAATATTGCGGTCGCGCAGGGGGACGTCGCGACAGCCAATCATTGGCTCGATGCACTGCTCAGGAGCTCGGATCGCCGAGCGGCTCGCACTTTTGCCGACGGCGACGAGCTGCTCGGAACTCGGCTCGAACGCAAAACGTCACTCGTGTACAGCGTCTATTTTCGCGCGGCGGCTCCGGACCCGGCCGAGCCCGAGCTCGTGATGCACTCGGTCGTCGAAGCGCCGGCAAGCTCGCTCGTGCCGTCCGATCCGGCGATCGCCGAAGTGGGCATGCCATTTTCGATCCCAACCAGCCGTTGGAAGCCGGGCTACGTCTATTCCTCGGTCACCGAGCTGATCCATCGCATTGGGCACGAGCGTTGGTTCGGCACGTTCCGAGCTGCGCACGAGATCTTGGATCGCGACGCCAAAGCGCCACTCCAGTTGCTCGAGCTCGATTGAGTCAGCCGCGCGAGCGGTTGCGCCAAGCCGTGTTGAACTCTTCGATCGTGCTCTCGGTGCGCGGATTCCACAGCATCTTGCGCAGGATCGGCGGGGGCACCGTCACGATCTGTGCACCATCCTGCAAAGCCTCGTTCACGTCCATCAAATGGCGAATCGAGCCGATCAAGATTTTGCTGGCCAAACCTTCACGATCGAGCACGGCGCGCAGCTCACGAATGATCGGCCGCGCGTCGTAGCCCATGTCCCGAATGCGACCGCTGAACAAGCTGACGTACGTCGCGCCGGCGAGTGCGGCCAGGTACGCCTGATTGAAGCTCATCATGCAGGTCATGTTCGTGCTCACGCCGCGCGTTGCGAGCTGATAAAGAACCTTGAGCCCGGTCTCGGAGAACGGCACTTTGATGCACACGCGCGCTGGATCCCAGGCGTGATATGCGGCGGCTTCGGCCAGCATTTCGGCTTCGGTTTCGTGCACGAGCTCGACCGAAACCGGCCCGCGCGACGCGCGAATCACCTCGCGCATGCGCGGCTCCAGATCGTCCGAGCCGGCTTCGCGCGACAAGATCAGCGGGTTCGTCGTGATGCCCGAGACGACACCCCACGAAAAGATTTCGCGAATCTCAGCGGGGTCAGAGCTATCCAGAAAAAGCAATCTCGGCTCCTCGGCAAACCAACGGGCAACGAAGCAGCCCGCTCGGCGAACCATAACGCGTTTCTGTGTCTACGCTCTCAGAATGGCGCGCGCCAATTCGTCGAAGCGCGCGGCGACTAGGTCGGCGCCCACGCTCGGCCCCGAGCGCAACGGACAGATTTCGCAGCGATTCGTCGGAAAAACCAGGGCCGCGCGTAGGCCGGCGGCGCGCGCGGCCAGCACGTCCGTCGCCGAATCGCCGATCATCCAGCTCCGCGCCGGATCGAAATGCGCGTGCTCGATTGCGTGCAGCAAAAGCCCCGGCTTCGGTTTTCGACACGCACAACCACCCACCCATTGAGCATCGCCAGCTGGCGCGCCAACCGGGTGATGCAGACAAACTTCCACGCTCGCAATCTCGATCTGCGCCTGCGCGAGGAGCTCGAGCAGCGCGCTGTTCGTGCGCTCGACTGCTTGCACCGAGTATTGGCCCTTGGCTGGTCCAGGTTGGTTCGTGGCGATCGCGAAGCCAAAACCCGCGGCAGCGAGCTCGGTCAGTCCTTCGACCACTCCGGGCAAGAGGCGCACTTGACTCGGGTGGAACGCGACGGACACCGTGCCCGTCTCTTCGTCGCGCACGACGTCGATCAACGTCCCGTCGCGGTCCAAGATGATGCCGGGCCGAGCGAGCAAGCTCATCGTTCGCTGCTTTCCCACGGGTCGTACGTCGTGGCCCGACGCGAACCGATGCGCAGCGTGCTCGCCAGCCGAATGAACGTCCAGACGGTGCCCGAAATTTTTCGAAGCTTCGACGCGCCGACTCGCTCTTGGTATTCGATCGGAATTTCGACCACGTGATAGCCCGAGCGCGCCGGCCAGAGCACGGTGTCGATCGGCAGCGCGTCGCCCTCGCCGTCGAACGAAAACGCGCGGATCACCGAAGCGCGATAGCCGCGCATGCCGCTGTGCAAATCCGCGACGGGCATGCCGTTGAGCAGTTGCGCGAGCGCGACAAAACTCTTGTTCGCGAGGTAATTCGGTAGCGGCATCGCAGCCGGTTTGGTGCGCACGCGTGCCGCGTTCAGGACGTCCACGCCGCTCTCCAAAATTCGGCGGATATCGACGATCACCGGGGGTGGATACGTGAAATCACAATCGAGGTAGATCAGCGCGTCGCTTTGCTTTGCGGCCTCGTACATCAAAAGTTCCATCGCCGGGCCGTGACCGCGCGGCGGAAGTTGACGCAGCACGCGCGCCCCCATGCCCTCGGCGATGATCGGCGTGCGATCCTTGAGCGAGCTATCGACGAGCAGGATTTGTGCATCCGGCGCGTGTTTGCGCACTTCGTCGATCATGCGCGCGACGCTCGGCTCCTCATCCATCGTGAGCATGCCGACGGTGAGCGAAAGCTTGCCGGGGCGCGGTTTCTTGCGCAGCACCAAGACGTGCTGAAACGCGAGCAACCGAGGCAGGAGTCGCGCGAGTGCCACTTCAAACGGTCGCACGGCGGAAAGATAGGCTTGATACGCCGTCAGATCGCCGTGCCCTTCGCGCTCGCCGTGACGCAAACTGACGAAGAACTCGTCGCCCAAGAGCAGGCGCAGCGAGCGCAAGAGCATCGGGTTGAGGTTCTCTTCGAGCAGCTCGAGCCCAGTGCGATCGAGCATGGCGAGCGCTTCCTCGCGCGAAAACAGCCGCGGCACGCTGCCAGCAGATGTCACATAGCCGGCCTCGGGGCGATCGGCGTGGAGCTTCACCGGCCAAGCGTCGCGATTGGTGATCGAAACCAGAAGCCTGCCTTCGTCGCCGACGAATCGAGCATAGAACTCGAGTAGCGGCTCGGGATCCTTCGCGCGTTCGAGCAAGTCGGCCGCGATCACCAAATCGAATTTGCGATCGCCGAGCGCCGCGCTCACGCTCGCGCGATCCTCCGGATCGAGCGTGAACACTTCGTCGAGCGCGCGCCGTGCGCGCCCCGCAAGCTCGGCGTCGGCTTCGATCCCGGTCACCCAAGCGCCCGCGCGCCGCGCGACCATACCGTGGATGCCCGCAGCGCAGCCGACATCGAGCACACCGCGCGGACGACCAATCAAGGCCGAGAGCGCGGCGTTCTGTCGTTCAGAGGGTTCCTGAAGGGGCATCGCAGGCTAACCGGCTCGAAAGGGCCGCGTTCGCTAGTACCACAAGGTGAAACCGAGTTCCGAGTGGTGCGAGCTCGACCGACCCGCTCGGGCCTGCGCTATGCTGCGCAAGGAATGCACCGCGAGGCCGGATTTCCCTTGGATTATCACTCGACGGGCTACGCCTACCTCGAACGGCCCAACCGCGTCTTGATCGATTTGCTCGAGCGGCACGTGCTCCGCGAGCGGCCCAGCGCACGCATCCTCGATGTCGGCTGCGGTGTCGGAGCAAACGGACGGCGCATTCGCGAGCTCGCGCCCGAGGCGCGCATCGTCGGCATCGAACCTAACGAACGCGCCGCCACGCTCGCGCGCCACGCGCTCGACGAAGTCTTCGAGGGAACGCTCGAAGCTTGGGCGAAGACCGCAGAAGACGCGCGCTTCGACGCAGTGCTCCTGTCGGACGTGCTCGAGCACAGCGCCGAGCCGGTCGCGTTTCTGCGACAGCTGTCCGAGTTGCCGAGTGTCCGGCAGGCGACGTTCGTCGTTTCAGTACCGAACTACGGGGTCTGGTACAACCGCGTGCGCACACTGTTCGGTCGCTTCGAATACAGCTGGTCGGGCTTGTACGATCGCACGCATTTGCGCTTTTTTACCCGACGTTCACTCAAGAAACTGCTCGACTACACTGGCTTCAGCTTGATCGCCGAAGCCTGCACGCCTTCCGTCGTGCAATCCGCTGCCCCAATTTTGCGCCGCTTTTTCGAGTGCGAAGTCGACAATGGCGATCACTTGGCGCTCGCTGATTCTCGAGCTTTTGGCGCATACGAGCGCTTCGTCGAGCCGCTCGAGGCGCGCGCGTGTCGCGTCTGGCCCGAACTGCTCGGCTTTCAGATCGTGTGCGTGGCGAAATGCGTTTGAGCGCTCAGCGTGGCTCGATTGCAACGAGCGCCTGACAATATGCGATGAGACCGAGCGCGATCAGCGCGAACCCCAGCGCCGCGAACAGCGAGCGCACGATGCGGGCGCGCACAATCTCGCTCGGCGTGCGCAGCTCGACCAAATCGAGTAGCCAGGCGACGGTAGCTTCCGCCGCGAGGCGCAAGTCGTTCACTCGCTCGCGCGGAACGAGCTCGAGCGACCAGGGATCATCGTTCGCGAATGCTTCGCGCACGAGCTCGAGCTGCTCCGGCGCGCCCGGCGGCTCGTCCGCGCGCGCAACGAAGCGCGACCAAGCTTCCCGCGGCGAAGTCGCGCGAGCTTCGGGCTCGGCTTCGAGCGATTCGAAGGCACAGAGTGCAAAAAAAGCCGCTTCGCGCAGCAAACTCAGCGCGACGTATTGCGTCTCCGCATCGCGCAGCTCGCGCGCGACGCGAAATCGCGAGCGAGCCGCAAGGGCAAGTGGTTTCACGCGCGCCCGCGCCTCGGCCGACACTTTTTTGGCGCGCGCGTTCGCTTCGATCAGCGCGACCGGCTCGAACCAATGAAGCAGATCGAGCTTCGAAGAAGCCATCAATGCGCTCGGTGCAGGTTGGCGACGATCTTTGCGCCGTCCAGGTCGAAATGAAATCGAAGCGGACGAAGGCCGCGCGCGCTCAAGGTTTCGAGCACGCGACGCTTATCTTCGGGCCGCACGTAGAGCATGAAAAATCCCCCGCCGCCCGCGCCGATCAATTTGCCACCGATCGCACCGGCGTTGCGCGCCGCCTCATAGTATTCGTCGAGCAGCGGATCGCTCATTTTGCTCGCGAGCTTCTTCTTGTTTTGCCAATGTTCGTGCAAGAGTTCGCCGAATTGATCGGTGTTGCCCTTGACCAGTAAATCGTAAACGTCGCGCCCGATTTCCTTGATCCGGTGCATGCCTTCGACCGTCGCGGGATCGCTGTTTTTGACGCGCTCGCCTTGTTCGCTGAGCACGATCTTCGCTGGCCGTTCGATGCCCGAATACATGATCAGCAAATTGCTTTGCAACTCGTCGAGCACTTCGTCGCGCACCGGCACTGGCTCGACGTGCACGGTGCCGTCGCGATCGATCGTCAGCGCCGTCACGTTGCCGAACGCGGCGATGTATTGATCTTGTTTGCCAACCGGCTCGCCGAGGCGATCCATCTCGATCGTGCATGCGTCTTCTGCGAGCCGCTGCGAGGACACGAAATTGCGTTTGTATGTGTAGAGCGCGTTGAGCAGCGCGACCGTGAAGCTGCTCGACGAGCCGAGCCCACTGTTCGCAGGCAGATCCGCAACGCTGGTGAGCTCGATGCCGCGCTCGATGCCGGCCATGCGCAGCGCTTCGCGGAAAATCGGGTGCCGAATCGAAGCGACGTCCGGCGTGATTTCGGTCTCGGAATAGGCTAACCGAATGCTGTCGTAAAAGCGGCGATTGGCCGTGACGTAGACGTACTGGTCGATCGCAGCGCTGACCACGAAGCCGCCGTAGCGCTGGTAATAGCTCGGCAGATCCGTGCCGCCGCCGCCGAGCGAAAACCGAACCGGAGCACGCGAGACGATCACCTGAGCTCTCCAGCCACTCGCATACCATACCGATGGCGGTATGCTGCGTCTTCGCTCACCATGAAGCAGGATTTCCGCGCCGAAGACCTGGCCGCCGCCCAACGCTTGCTGGTCAGTGTCGACGGCATGTTGGCCTTCGCCGCGTTCGCACTCCTGATCATCACGCTCGCCGATCGCCGAAGGCCGCGCGCAACGACGCTGCTGGCGGCTTCGTTGCCCTTGGCTTTGGGTTTTTTTCTGGCAAGCGCGGATACGTCAATCGTCGCGAGCGCGGGACTCTTACCGCCCGAGCTCTTGCTGCAAGTTGCGCGCGGCGCGAAGCCGAGCGGCTGGGCACCGCTCTGCGTCGGTCTGGCTTTGTCGGCGGCGATCGCGGCGGGCTGTGCGCCGTTGCTCAGCGCAGCGTGTGCTCGAATCCCCGAGCGCGCGCGCTCGGCGGTGCAATACGGCGTGCTCGCGCTGACCGCGATGGGTCTCGTGTTTGCCTTCGAACACGTGCTCGAAGCGAGCCACTTTCTCGAGCACTTGCCGAACGAGCTGACACCTGCATTCGCGCCAAAACTCCTGCTCGCGGTGCCGCTCGGACTCTTGCTGCTCGCGGGTACCCTGCGCTTGCTCGAACAATTCGGGCTGCTGCTGCCGGTGTGGGCGCGCATGGCGGCGGAGGCATTGCTCGTTCCCGCGGCATATCTGCTCGGCCTCGCGATCATCTATCAAGCACTCGTGCTCGTGGATCTCGAGCTCTGGCAAGGCTTCAAACCTGCGGCGTTCGCTTCGGCTGCCGTGTTCGCCTTACCCGTCGCGCTGGTGCCGGGCGCGTACCGGGCGCGCGGCTTCGGCATCGTGTTCGGGTTGCTCTTGTTGATCGTGTTCGGAGATCTGATTTATCTCCGCTACTTCGGCAACATTTTGCCGGTGTTGGCGATCAGCAGCGGAGGCCAAATCTGGGACGTGCGTGACATCATCTTCAAATACACGCAGCGGCGCGACGCCTGGCTCTTGCCGACGCTCGTGGCCAGCGTCGCACTCGCGTTTCTCTGGCCGAAGACGCCGAAGCGGGACGCACCGATTGCGGCGCGCGCTACCCTCGATTTGGTTCTCGTGTGCTCTGCACTCGCGTTTCTGCTGCCGATCCAGTCGATTGTTCAAAGCTGGATGGATAACGATCGCTCGTGG